>JBGORM010000003.1 GCA_041538185.1 Melioribacteraceae bacterium 4301-Me
CTAAAGATAAAACAAAGAACATCAATAAAAATAACAGTGATACTTTTTTTAGTTTTCTTTTTGTTTAGTGTTTATGGAATGGTAATGGTATAGAAAAAGATTGTGGATGTTTTGGGAATGCAGTAAAAAGTTATTTTGGTCGGGGGATGGTTGGGAGGAATAGTGTTTTCATGGCAATAGTAATAATGTTATTAATTATCAAAAAATGAGTTTGTAAAAAGATAAAAAGCTGTTGTATAAAAAAAATATAAAATTACTTTTTAGGTTGTTCATTGGATAAGCTTTTGAGATACCTGGCGCCAGCTATAATAAAATAAATAATAACTAACAAAAAGAGGAGTTCATCATGAAGCGTTTAATTGCACTTGGGTTTCTTGTTATGTCATTTGTATTTCTTATAATTGCTACAGCTAAACCAGCTTACGCTGGTCCATGCAATAGGTATTTAGACACAACAAAATGGGAATGCTACACTCCGCCGAATGGTAATTGTTGCGATGATGTTATTATTTATGGGTAATTATTAAAATTGGGGATGTTTACATACTTTCGAAAACAGCCCCCTTAAAATTTTCCTTCATATGAAAAATATTACTTTTACATATATTGTAATAATAATATCTGTTTTGAGTTGCGCTAAGCAAACAGATGAAGATTTTTATCCTTCAAAGATGCTAGGTGGCTACAAACTTTCGCTAATAGATAGTTTAATATATCAAAGCACAGATAGTTCTTTTATTTCTCAGACACACGACATTATGTTTTATAAAAATTATATATTGATTTCAGATTATAATTTTGCTAAGGTATGGATATTGAGTTTACCAAACGAGAATGGGACGAGAAACAAGTCTGATAAAGATTTAAAATTAGTAAAGAGCCTAGGGAGAAAAGGGCACGGACCTCAAGAATATACTTATCCGCCTAATATAATATTTGCAAACGATACTTTATTTCTTGTTGATAGTAAATTTAGGAGTGTCAACATATATGATAGCAAATTCAATTTTATTAAAACAGCAAAGCTACCAAAAGAGATAGTATTTCCTGGATATGCACCAATATTTAATGGAAACAAATTCATTTTTTTTGGCTTCAAGCCAGAAGGATTTTCCTATGATGAGTTGTCAGATATTCCATCTTTGTTTGCTTTCGACAGCAATTTTCATTTAACGAAAGGTTTTTTCCCTTGGGACAAGGAATATGAAAATAAAACAGCATATCTTTTAGATAATCTTAAAGTATTGTTGTGTAATGGTGATTTAAATGATTTCTTTGCTAAACAAACAGGCACGTTTAAAATAGTTCGTTTTAATAAGGACTTTAATAAAGTTAAAGTTTTTGGTATAAAGCCACAGCACTTCAAGTATCCGCCAGATTTAAAGTTTGAAGATGTGCAAAAATCTGCTGAATCAGCAGTTGATTTTACTTCAAATACAACAAAATTTTTAAAAATTGATTATGATAAAAAAAATGCTCATCTTTTTATTAATTATGTGAATTTAGAAAAAAATTTTTTTTATGAGAGAACTCTTCTTTTGGGGAATCATTATTTGCAAGTTTATAATCGAGATTATAATTGCATATACGACGGACTAATCCCAGGTAAGTTAGCATTTGTAAATGATAGTATGATTTATATATTAACAGATGAAAGACCAAAATTTATAAAAATCAAAGTATACAAACTTATTAAACAATGAAAAAATTTTTAATAGCTATTAGTTCGATTTTAATAATTTTGGTTGTTTATTTCTTGGTAAAAATAACAGTTGAAAGAAATAAACTAGTTATAGAAAATAATGATGTTGCTGTCAAGCTAAATTCTTTTCAGAACGCAGAAAAGAGTGAAGAGTTCTTTAATGGCAAATTTATATGGGATGTAAGTAACATACAAAAAAATGATATTATTAATCTCAATCAGTTAAAAGTAAAAAATTATATATTAATTGTAGCAGTAGATTCGATTGAATGTTATAGTTGTTTACAATATAACTTAGATTTAATTCAAAATCTTAGTCTACACAAGACGGCACTTTTAATTTACTCTCCTATGCATGGAAATTTTATTAACAAAACTTTAAGAAATGGGTACACAATAAATATTCAAAATCAAGGTAAGGATGATTTACTTGAGAAAAAATTAGCAATTTTATTTGTTGAAAGTAATGGAAAGATTTTGTACTCACTAGTAGCTGATAAATATAACTATGCATTAAGCAACAAATTCTTTAATGTTATTAAAAGGTTTAGTGATTAATAAGATTAGGAATATCCAAATAGAATATAAATTCTGTTTAATTATTATTTTAGTTGGATTTCTCTGTACTTTAATTTTTCTTTTAATGAAACTAGATTCATTAAAAAATTTTGACGCTGATGCTTTATTATACCGTTTAAAATTATATCAGCGAGAAGAAGAGTTACAAACAAAAATAATAGGTAAAACATTTGATATCTCAAGACTATATATGGTACGTGGTGAAAATAGCAAGTTAAGTCATTTCAAAGTAGTTATATTAAAAAATCTTTCTGCAAATAACTCAAGTTATATAGAAGCGATAAATTTTTACAGTAAACTAAACTTTGGTAAATTAACCACTATAGCCATAATAACTACAAAAAGTAAAGGATATGCTAAGGCTGTAGCTTTATCCTTACCATTTCAAGTAGTTTCTTATATGGATACTACATTAAATTTCATTCAAAATGTTGGGATTAAAAGTAATGATTCGGCAGTACTGTTACTAAATGAAAGAAATATTTGTGTGTATTGTTATTTGTTGGAGATTGATAATATCATTCATAATTATAATAAAGCGAAAATAATTGAGAAATACCTTAGTCTTCTTGGTTTTCTATAATATCAATAATGCTTTATAAATGATTCATCGGCTAAAAAGTAGATATGTTTTATTAGTTGTTTTGTTGGTATTATTTTTTCTTATTATACTTAGCTTAGATGCATTAAAAAATACTGATGAAGAGTTATACTTCAAAAGATTTGTTAACTTGAAAAATAAAATATGCTTTTTCTGTAACGAATTTAAAATTTTGCCACGATTATATGTGGCTACTATTTATGCGGAACTTCATAACAACTATAACATAATAGATAGATTTGATGAATTCAGAGCAAAAATTGGAATGGACCCCTCAGTTGGTTTTGCGCAAATGAGAGTATCAACTGCTATCTGGATAGAAGATTATTATTCGGATAATAAAATTATTTTTAAAAGTAATAGTTATGAAGAATTAGTAAATAAAATAATTGATGACTCGACTAATATTGTTTATTCAACATTTTATATTAAGCTAATCCATGATAGATTATTAAAAAAATTTCATAAAAAACCTTCAGTAAAAACAATTGCTTCTTACTATGGAAGGGGTATAGATTATTACCGAGGGGATGAAATAGACAGCTTGTACTACAATCAAATTGGCATTACAGCCGAAGAATTTTTTTATTCCGATATGTTGATAGAGCAATTTCCCAGATAATTTTTGCTATATACTAAAAAGTTATATTCAGCTTAAAAATCTATGAGAACTTTTTGTCCTCTTTTAATATTTGTTTTTTCGGACAGTTACTAATAACACAATTATATAATCCTAACTAAAAAATAAACTATTAGCATTTGAGCTTGATGTAGGCAATTTGTTATTTAAAAAGTAGTTCTTTCATTATGCAAATTTTTACTTGACAAATTATTTTTTTTTTTTTTTAGATTGCCTTTAGAAAATAAGTTAAAGATTAAATGAAATCTTTCCCGCTAAATAACTTCAAATTACAAAGCGGTCAATTCTCATATTCAAACCTAATTTACAATTCTTTCTACTATCTGTTAGCCTCAGTGCTAATCTTTTCTGGGATAGCAAAAATAATAGATGTAAACCCATTAATAGAGGTGCTGCAACAAATAAAACTGCCAAATGATTTGGTAATTGTAATAGCAACGATATTGCCAATAACGGAAATAGGATTAGGAATAATGCTGCTGCTAAAGATAAAACAAAGAACATCAATAAAAATAACAGTGATACTTTTTTTAGTTTTCTTTTTGTTTAGTGTTTATGGTGTGGCAATGGGTTTAGAGAAAGATTGTGGGTGTTTTGGTAATGCAGTAAAAAGTTATTTTGGTTGGGGGATGGTTGGAAGGAATGGTTCCCTGCTTCTTCTTTCAATAGTTGTATTAAAAAGAGAGAATAGAAACGCTCTGGCGCCGGGCGAAATAAAACAATAAAAACAAATAGAAAGAAATAATTACCATTACCATTTTAATAAACATATACATGAACAATATACCAGGAGGTAAAATGAAAAATAACAATTTTAAAACGAGGGTACTAGGATTTATAGTTTTGTTTATAGGTTTGTGGGCAGGATATCTTACATCAAGTCAGTATTCATTTGCAATGAGGCCAGCTCAATGTAGCGGGAATGCAACACTCTGTGCAACAGAAACAATTTATTATCTTGCTCCTGATGGTACTTTAATTCAGGTTACTTATTACTATCCATGGCAATATCTTGTATGATGAAGAGAACTAAAAATTTTTTAGTTTTATTACTTTTAGGTGCCTTTATAGGTTCTTTTTGGGGGAGATTTTCCAGGCTTTCAGATTTTAAGATTAAAAAGGAGCAGTTATCCTTATTAGGTGGTAATACTAAAACATTAAGCCAACAACTGAATGAAAGGCAGTGGAAAAAAGTTAGAGTTACAAAAATTTTTTCAATCTTAAGGTACTCAAAGGGTCAACTTCTTATGCCGACTTCTGTAAAGATTTTTGAGGATAGTATATACATTCTCGATCCAACTATTCCGGCGTTGCTTAAATACGATTCTTCAGGTAAATTCATAACTAAATTTGGAAATAATAAAGGCAAAGGACCAGGTGAGTTGATGCAGCCACTTGATTTTAGTGTTTCTGATAGATTTATTTTAATTACCGATGTGTCAACAAGTCTTGTTAATATTTTTAATAAAGATGCTAAGTTTCTTTATGCAATAAGGACAAAATTCATTCCTTCTCGAGTCACTCTTATTAATGATACAATTTTTGCAATCTCGGAAACGGGCATTGGTGGTAAATTATCATTATATAATTTAAAGGGTAAAATGCTTAGGACTTTTAGTCCATTTTTTGAAAAAGAGATAAAATATGCCTGGCCAGAAGATTTTTTTATAACTAGTGGTACAAAGGGAAATATATATGGTGTTTTTTTCCATGGAAGTTATATTTTTTCATTTAATTCATTAGGCAAAAGTATTTTTTTTACTGAAACTATTGACAAATTTCCTTTTCCTCAAGTAAATATATATTCAAGTGATGTAGATAATAGAAAGGTTATTAGGGCGTCAATTGATCATAACGTACCTGTTTCTGCACTGAGTATTTCTATTAGCAATGATACTTTGTACGTGTTGGCGGGAAGTGCTTCTAAAAAAGCAAAAGGAATTGTTATTGATGCTTATATGGTGGAAAATGGGAAATATTTATATTCCTTCAAATTTAATAAGTCTTCTAATGTACAATCTGTAGGATATTGTTTTGTATATAAAGGTTATTTATATCTTACTGAGATACTCAATGATGGAAATAGTGCTGTTACAAAATACAAATTTGATTTTGAGTAGCAGCTTGTTTATTCGATTTTCTTTTTGTTTAGTGTTTATGGTGTGGCAATGGGTTTAGAAAAAGATTGTGGATGTTTTGGGAATGCAGTAAAAAGTTATTTTGGTTGGGGGATGGTGGGGAGGAATACCGTTTTTCTATTACTATCAATTTTTATTTTGAGTCTAAGAAAAGAGTTTTAATTTGATAGAGGTTAGAGTATAACATCTAATTTTTTCAGTTATTATTTCGTTGATATTTTCCACTGCTATTATTAAAACAGATGAAATTTACAAAGGCTTTGAGAACACATGGTATTTTTATTTTGTTGTTGCTGCATCGATAATTTTAATAATTGTATCGGTAAATTTTATTTTACCACATCTAAGAAAACAGAATAAAATTACTTTTCCCGAAGGGATGGATTCCCACAATCCAATTGATACATTTATTGTTCTTTTTCTTTTTTACTCTTTTCTGAGGTTGTTATTTACACCAAGTGAAACTTTAGATAACAAACAATTTACTATACTACTTTTTCTTACAATATTATATTTTATCTGGAAGGAATTTATTAAAAGAAATCTTACCCAAGAAAGAATGTTGGTTCCTTTGGTGATTCTTATTTCTGCTTTTTTATTAAGCGGACTTATAGAAGCTGTGTTGGGTATTCTTCAGCTGTATGATGTAATGCCCGGCTATGTGAACAGTTATTTTAAGGTAAATGGGACGTTTGTAAATCCTGATCATTATTCGGGCTATTTAGTTTCTGTTATACCATTTGCACTTGGTATTTATAAATTTTCAGAAAAGAAAAATGCTGCGGATAAATATCTTGGATATTTAGCATTAATAACATTTCTAACATGCATATTTATTTTGCCTTCATTAAAGATTAGATCTTCGTGGATAGCGGTAGTAATTGGTGTAACAGCAGTATATCTTTTTAAAAATGAAATAAGAGAAAAAATAAGTAAGTTAACGAACAGTCCGGTAAAAAAAATGTCAGCAGTTTTGCTGGTTGTTATGTTGTTTGTTTCTGCAATAATTTTTTTATACAAGATTAAACCAGCTTCAGCAGATGGAAGATTACTTATATGGAAAATAAGCAGTAGAATAATTAAAAATAACTTCATCTGGGGTATAGGATTTAACCGCTATGCTGTTGAATATGGTAATTATCAAGCAGATTATTTTGATAATGAGGAAGGAAGTGAGTATGAAAGATTTATAGCCGGTAATGTTAGACAAGCACACAATGAATATTTGCAGATATGGGCTGAACTTGGTATTGTAGGTTTACTGTTGTGGATAGGAATAATAATATCTGCTCTTTGGGGGTATAGAAGAAATGATTTACCGCCGCCAAATAATAATTTGATAACGGGATTAAAAGTTTCTGCTAAAGCTTCTTTAATTTCACTTCTTGTTGTTTCAGTCTTCTCTTTTCCGCTTCATATCTTACCTACATATATAAACCTTGTATTCATGCTTTCAATCTTATCAGCTACGTTAGAATCAAGCAATGCATTTTCTCTTAAGGTTTTTCACTTTAACGTTCCATATTATTTAAGAACAGCTTTCGTAATTGCAGCAATTGCTTTCGCTTCTTTTACAGTTGCAGAAAATTACAAATTATACAATGCCTATAAATTATGGAAAGATGCCTATGAACTAGCTGCTTACGGAGAGTACAAAGGCTCGATAAAAAAGTTTGAGCAAGCTTATCCAGCGTTAAAAAGCGAAGGGGAATTTTTATTCAACTACGGCGGAGTTTTGATGCTAAATGGTAAATTTGAGAAGGCGGCTGCATTATTAGAGGATTCAAAGAAAAATTATTTAGATCCCAAGCAATACATCAATTTGGGAATTTGTTTTGAAAATATGAATGAATTTAGTAAAGCTGAACAAAGCTACAAACATGCAGCAAAAATGGAGCCGAATACACTTTATCCGAGATATCTCTTAACAAAGCTGTACATGAAAGAGAAAAAATATAAGCTAGCAAAAAATGAATGCGAAAAGATAATTAGTGCCAAAATAAAGATTAAAACCACAGCAACACAACAAATGAAAGAAGAAATAAAAAGTTTATCGGAATCTATCGCTTTGCGATTGGCATCATTAACTGACTCTGCACTGAGCGGAGCTAAATAAACAAAAATAATGGAGGTATAAAATGGCACAGTTAATTAAAAAACACCGTTCTAAGGCAGCCAAGCTTGTCGGCGCTGCTTTATTTGTTCTGCTAATGTTTTTTAATCTGCAGATAGCAACAAACCCAAACAATAACGGAGATATTGATTTGTTTGGACTGAAGATTTCACTTTTTACGCCGTCGGTTTATGCAACTGCTGCTGATTGTTGTCAGCAGAGAATGGGTTACATTTGTTCAACAAACCACAAGGATTGGGTAGATTATATACCTTGCAAATAGTAACACTAAATGTAGAACCCGCAACAATATTTTTAGGTAATTGCATTAAAAGAAAGGGTTTTACCGTTTTATTAGCTCCTTGACACGGATAAATATAGGACTTTAAAAAGGTAGCTTTTAACTAGAGATTGAAAGATGAAAAAGAAAAACATTCGGAAAGTGGTAAGCAGTAAGAAAAGTTTATTAACAACCATTCTGTTAATATTCTCCTTGATTTGTTTAATAGTTTGTAAAAGTAATTCCGATAGTAACAGAAAAATTATAAGTCATGAAGTTATAGGCTCGGACTCATTGGGATATGTGAGAGATATGGTTATTTGCAATGACTATTTAGTATTGCTAGATGTAAAACCTTTAAATAGAATGAAAAACCAGCTTAGAGTATATGATTTGAAAAATTTTAATTTTCTATACTCAACTGGTAAAGTTGGTTCCGGGCCAGGAGAGTTTTTGCAAGGTATGTCATTGAATAAAATAGCTTATGGTAAAGGTGGTTTTTCTTTACTGGACTTGTCATATAAGAAAGTAATTATTTTTCAACCGGATAACTCAGGCAGATTAACCTATTCGAAAGCAATACAACTAAAAGAAGGCCGCGCTTATATGCCAGTAATTGTAAATGATTCAACAATATTTAGTTTAGGCCTTGAGTTGTTTAGTGGAAGATTTGCCGTATACAATTCTTTAGGTAATATGATAGAAACACTCGGCGAACTGCCACCAGGTAAAGAAAAAGATACACCTGTGCCAGTCCATCAACAAGCATGTAAGGGATTGATGAGAATGACTCCAGATGGAGAAAAATTAGTTGTAAGTTATCAGTTTGCTGAATTGATAGATATTTATAACACTGAAGGAGTTTTATTGAGAAGAATTACTGGGAGAATTGGAATGCCCAAATATAGGCCTATTGTAAGAAATGGATACCCGACCTTTATTATTAATGAGGAGACAATTTTGGGTTATTTAGATATAGAGGTTACGAATAAATATATAATTGCGTTGTTTTCAGGTGAGTCAGCTTCTACTGCGCAATACGAAAGTGATAAAATTAGAGTGTATACTTTAGTAGATGGTGATTTGATAAAAACAAATGTTTTAGATACGAAAATTTCACAAATAGAAATAGATGTCGTTAACAATAGATTATTGGCTGTTAGTTATTTCCCATTTCCAAAAGTTTATTCTTTTGATTTACAAAAAATGCTTTACTAAAATTTTTTGTGGGATTGTTCTGATAAAAGATAAAAATCACAGTATTAAGCTAATGAAAGAACTGATAAAAATTTGTCTTTTAAATAACTCCGCACTAAGCGGAGCTAAATAAACAAAAATAATGGAGGTATAAAATGGTACAGTTAATTAAAAAGCACCGTTCTAAGGCAGCCGAGCTTGTCGGTGCTGCATTATTTGTTCTGCTAATGTTTTTTAATTTGCAGATAGCAACAAACCCAAACAGCAATGGAGATATTGATTTGTTTGGACTGAAGATTTCACTTTTTGCGCCGTCGGTTTATGCTACGGGAGGTGTTTGTCCGTCATGTCCCTATCAATATGAAATTCGGATAAATCCATCTAACACTTGTCCAAGTGGATATTGGTATAATTGTTGGACATATGGTCATGAGTGCCAGACTTCTGTTAGTGGTTGTGCATAGAATTCAAGAATGGGTTCATTGATTACCTTTGAACCCATTACTTTATAATACAACAATACAATAAAACAAGGGAAATTCTAAATGACGGCAAGTTTGTATTTATATATATATTTGTTATTAGTATGCCCTATTATGTTTTGTTTTTGCCAAGATGAAAAGAGTGTACTGAATCATAAGGTTAGTGAAAAAAAAATTATTCTGAGTTCGAATTTTGATGAAGCCTTTACTAAATACAAAGAATTCATAATTGATACAACTATAAAAGTAGGCGATATAGTATCATTAGATATAAATAATAACAGTATTCTAATTTCTGATTACATTGGACAAAAAGTTTTCATTATTGATTTTAACGGCAGATTAAAAAAATACTTACTCCAGAACCATGTAATCCTGGATTCCACTGGGTCCCTGTTTCAGCAAAGTTTATTAATAATAAAATCTATGTTATTAATGCTGCCCCATGGGGGTATAGATTTGATGAAAATGGTAATTGTCTTGGAAGAATGGAAGCATCTTTTCTGCCACCCAAACATTTAACTGGTTTTGGGAGTGATAAACTAATTGGGTACTATGCCATAGATAAGAAATTGTCAATAAAAATATTAAGTTCTTTAGGTAAAGAAGAAGCTTCATTTGGTGTGTTTCCATCAGAATATAAAAATTTTATCTATCGATTTGAAGCTGGTGGATTAGTAGTAGATAAGTATAAAAATATTTATCAAATGAATGTATCTAGTCCTGAAATTTATAAATATAATAAGGAAGGGAAATTGATTAAGATTTTTGATAACTATTCTAAGCGTTTTAGATATTTACAAAAAGATTTAAGTGATGATCCAATCTCTATAATAAACGAAACAAAAAATCTAAAAGATATTTCGTTGGCGGAGAGGCTATTTTTACTAAACGAAAAAACACTATTAATTAAACTTAGACACAAAAACAATTTCGGTATATTGCTGCTAAATTTGGAAGGAAAATTATTACATGAACATGAATTTGAACTAAAAGATAATTTGGTATGTGCAAAAAATAATTACTTAATTTTTATTAAAAATCAACAGGTTGCAAAAGACAGTATCTATGTTAATCCAATATTAATTATATATAAATTAAAATAATTATTAACTCCATATGAATAAAGCCAATAGATGTAACCTTTATAAATATGCTTTCTTTTTAGTATTGACCCTTTCCATTACTATCATTAATCTTTTATACCAAATGAACAAAAACAACAATAATAATCGGTTTCATACTAAAGAAGAACAAAGGTATAACTCTTTATTTCTTTCTCAAAAAATACAAGGTACTGTAATTTTAAATAAAAAGGGAAAACTTCTCAAAGAAAACAAAGAAATGGAAATTAACTTTGCGAAAACCACCTTAGTAATAATATTGTCTAAATTAGGTTGTAGCCAATGCCAAACTCGAGAAATTTGAAACGTTAGAAGTGTAAAAAAATTCTTAAGAAATACGAACGTTTTTTGCATTGCAAATAAAAAAGAAACTGACTTATTAAGAATAATAAGTCGAACTTTAGAAATTGATTTTCCTTTAATTACTGTAGATGATAAAAATTTTAGGGATTTATCATTTTCTGAGACTTATCCACAAGTTTATTTAATAAAAAATAACAGAATTTTAGCGTCATTATTTGCTATACCTGGAGACGATCAATTTTCAGAGAATTTTTATAATACAATAAAAAACATCATATTTTAATGGTTATGTATATAAATCCTGAAATTACTCCTTTAATCGTTAGATTATATTTCTAGCTAGTAAATTAAAATTTGTTTTAACGCTTAAAAAATTGAGTGCAGTTAAAAATTTTGAGAAAGCTTATCAAGTATTGAAAATCGAAGGCGGTATTTATTTAATTATACGGCATAGTTTCGGCGCAGCATTATTTGTTCTGCTAATGTTTTTTAATCTGCAGATAGCAACAAACCCAAACAGCAATGGAGATATTGATTTGTTTGGACTGAAGATTTCGCTTTTTATGCCGTCGGTTTATGCAACTGCTAGTTGTAAAGCTGAATTGAAATGTGGCACAAGCGGCACCGTTAGTTGTAGCGGGGATAGAGAATGCCGCATTTTAGGTAGTTGTGTTTACTGTGATTCAGTAAGCGCATGTTGTTGAATTTTGTCATTCTAATTTTAAGTACCATTCTCTATGCATCAATACAGTAAATTCTTTTTCATTCAATTTGATGCATAGAGGTATTTTTTATAAATATTGAGGTTACAAATGAGAATAAAATTTGTCTTATTATCTTTAATATTAGTAGCCTTATTGCTTTGCACATGTACTAAAAGTAAAGAATATATAGTGGAAGCTCCAATTGTGAAAAAAACAATATTAGAAGACAGCTCATATATTTCTTTCGCCTACAATATAATTTTTTATAAAAATAAGTATTATGTATCTGACTTGGATAATTATAGAGTATTAATATTAGACACAAATTTAACATATGTTAACTCAATTGGTAAATATGGCAAAGGACCTGGTGAATTTACTGCAGTTACAGAAATCTATATTGATAATGATACACTATATGCGTTTGATCCAAATAAGAATAAGTTTAATGTGTTTAGTATAGATGGTAATTTCATTAAAGAACTTGAGGTGCAATATCCTGTTTATCGTAAATTCTTTGTATCTAAGGGTCAAATAGTTTTTTGTCACCCATATAGCGAGGAACCAATTGTAATGGTAAACAAAAACGGTGAGCTGATAAGTTCTTTTGGTCATCTAACAAATAAATATAGTGATGAACAAAAGTATTCTACTAATCAGTGGGATGTTTTATATGATGAAAAGAACATTGTTTTGGTAAATATCACGGATCCAGTGATTGATATATATACTAACGACCTGTCTTTTGTCAAAAGAATAGATTTATCAGATAAAGGTTTTTTTGCTTCAATGTATGAATTTAAAAACGAAAAAATTAGAAAAAACGCAAGCATGAAAAGGAACACTTTTAGTATTATTAAAGATTCATATTTGAGCAATAATAAAGTATATATGGTGTATTTCGATAGAACAAAAGACAAAACATACGCTAATAAATTATTAATCTACGATTATAAAAGTAATAACTTGAGTTTACCAGTTATTTTAATGTCTTCCACTAATGAGAGCATGAAATTTATTACAGCAATATCAGTGCATAATGGTAATGTGGTAGTTTATGACAGAGACACGGGTGTGCTTGCTAAGTACAAGTTCAGTCAGGAGGTTAATAATGAAAAATTATAAGCCAGTTATTACTGGCAGTATTATAATTGTGTTGTTATTTATAACATATTATAATTATAAATCAAGTCGTAATATAGCTAACGAAAACAAGACTTATAGAATTTTTAGAGTAGATATTAACGATATTAAGAGTAGGATTAGAGAGAAGAATTTCATATTATTTTACTGCAATAAGAACAGATTGTGGTGGTTGTATTAAACTCGGATATGAAATAATTAATAACCTAAAGAAAAGAAATAGCGAGAAAAATATAAGTTCTTTCATTACAATAGGACAGATTGAAAAATTCAGAAATGATAGTATATTATATAAAAACAAAGTGCCTATTTTACTAGATGTAACAGGATATATTCAAAAAAGTCTTCATAACATCTCGACCCCAGTAATAATATTTGGCTTTACGGATAGTTCTGGTACTGCTATCAAAATTAAAAATAATAATACAACAGAAAAGATAATAAGAGATATAGTAAAACAGCTGGGGATCAAATATTAGAAAATGTCAAAAGAAAAAGGCAGCCGAGCTTGTCGGTGCTGCATTATTTGTTCTGCTAATGTTTTTTAATTTGCAGATAGCAACAAACCCAAACAGCAATGGAGATATTGATTTGTTTGGACTGAAGATTTCGCTTTTTATGCCGTCGGTTTATGCAACGGGAGGTAGTAATGGATATGGTAAATGGGTATATTATCCGAGCCATGGTTTGTGCCGTTTTGAGCCTATTTCATTAGGTGATAGGTGGGAATGTACAGGGCTGTGGAGTTGGACTGTATGTTCACCTCAGTGATAAACTAATAAGCTTAGCCGGCAATTTAAATTTGCCGGCTACTTTTTTTACTTCCAATAACAATGGGCCATATTATGAAAAAATATTTATCTATGCTTATCGTTATATTGTTAATAGCTTGTAATTCAGATGAATTTAAAAGTAAGATAACAACAGAGGATTTAGGGACATTAGAACCAAATAAGAAACTCCAGCGCTTAAGCAAGTTTAATAATTTTGGAGATATTTTTACTTTGAAAAGAAAAGTGCAGTTGGAAACAACTTTGCAAAATGTAATGGGTAGGCCATGGTCGGTTATTATTCAGAATGATAGAATTATCATTATAGATTTGATAACTGCAAAGTCAATTTTTGTGTTTTCTGGTAGTGGTAGGTATATAGGCACAATCGGTAGGGTAGGAGATGGTCCAGGTGAGTTTAGAAGCCCAAATCTCGCAGCTTTAGTAAGCGATAAATTATTTATTTATGATCCAATTTTATCACGGATTTCGGTTTTTAGTGTAAATGATAGAAATTATTTAAGAAGTTGGGGAGTCAGAAACTTTTATGAATCAATGACAACTGTCAATGGAAAACTTGCCATGTTGAATAGAGTTGGTCAAGGGTACGAAACTGATTTTGAAATTTTCGATTCTTTGGGCAATAAAATTTCATCCAGTACTTTTCCCAAGTCTTTATCTGAAGAAAAAAGAAGGTTCATGTTTGGGGGTAGTTTTAGGTTAAGTAGTTACAACAATAAGTTATTATATATAGGAGCTGATGAGTTTAAAATAATCTGCTATGACATAAATGCTGGTAAAGTATTATGGATAAGTCAAGAGATACCTTCCGTTTTAAAGGTTCCTAAAGAGTTGCCTCCAAACTTTGGCGAATTAGGAATAAATAGAATAAAATGGTTAAAGAATAATTATTCTTCACTATTAGACTTTTTCTGCTTTAATAATGGTTTAATTATTGTTTTAGCAGATGATTATTTTTTATTATATGACAATAATGGCAATTTTATTACTGCAGTAAAAAGTCCTAATGATAAAGATTATTTTACTACAGATGGTAATTATCTTTACGAAATTACTGAGCCATACATTAATGATAATAAAGATGTAGTTAATCCTAAAGTTTATGTATATGAAGTGGCAAATGCAGAATTAAATTATTGAGTGCTTAGTGAGGTCTCTCAATGAATAAAAATCATAGAATATCTCTCTTGTATCTACTTATACTTTTCACCATAATCCTATCTTCTTGTGATGATAGACAGAATCAAACAAATAACTTACCTCAAAGTTCGAATCCGAAAGAATATCCTAAGATTGAAATAAAACTTGGCAACAAGATACACAAAGTATCTTTGAATTATAAGGTGAATAAGCAATCAAAGGAAAAAAGAAAATTTGTTGATATAAAAATGACACATTTATTTAAGATTGGCAGCATCCAGGATACTATTTTTTATTATCCAACCTTTGCAATATCAGATAACTCAGGAAATATCTATGTGCTCGATATGCAGGATGGCTCAGTGAAAAAATTTGACAGTAATGGTGTATTTATTAGAAAATACGGTAGAAGGGGTAAAGGTCTAGGTGAGTTTATGTCTCCCTTTAGAATAGATGTCTCTGAAGATGGTAAACTATTGGTATTGGATCCGAATCTTAGAAAGTGTGAAATATTAGATGGTGATAAAACAAAACAATTCAAACTGACCTCAATGCCAACGGGAGCTTGCTTTGTTGATTCAAAGTCTTTTGTACATTACAAATGATTGGTCCCTTTGATTATTCTGCATTAATAAAATATGATATCGTAAATGGAAACTCGACTGAGTGTCAAAATCTTATACTTAATAATACAGGTGTAAATTTAGGACCACTTGCTTTCTTGAATGGAGACATCTATAGAATTGATAAAAACGGTTTTCTGTATGTACCTGTATTTATGAACCATTTCGTCAAATATTCCATTGATGGAAAAATTATTTATGCCCGTAATACAATCGAGAATATTAAATTACCATCTGTTGATAGGGATAATGCCAAAATGGTGGACTTTAGATTGCCTGAAGAGTACACATCCTCCTGGAGGTCATTTGTCACTGGTGATAAATTATATAATGTAAGCTACCAGGCGAGGAAAAAGAAAACCACGGGTACAGATTATGTTATAGATGCATATGCTATTTCAAATGGTGATTACCTGTATTCTTTCACATTGTCAGATATGGATATATTGAGAAATATTTATATGGATAAAGAAAGGTTATATTTATTAAAGGATAACCTTGAGCTAGAAGTTCTTAGTTATAAAATTGAAGAGTAGCTTATGAACAGTATTTATAAATACGGTTTTTATGCTTTTATAATAATTTCCTTTTCACTTTTTAATATGTGGAATATATCACGCACTCGTTCAAAGGAAGAACTGAAGGTTGAAAAAGAAAAAAACGAAAAAAGAATTTCTTCACTCCTACAGTCAAATATAGTATTAAGAAGAAATATACATGAGGTGACGGGGTACGAACCAATAAATGCAAAAAATTTTAGTATAATAAAACAAGACTCAAGCTACCTTATAGCTTTATTGTCTGATTTTGATTGTTCAAAATGCCAGGAGAATGAACTGTTGAAACTGCAGAAAATAAAACCGCAGTTGGAAACAAAAGGAATAAAAGTAGTTTGCATAACTACGAAAAACAAAGTAAACCAGATATATTCGCAAATGAAATTTCTTAAGCTGAATATACCGCTATATTATGTTGATGATAATATTTTAAGAGAACAACTTTCATTTGATGAAAAATGTCCTCAAGTATTATTAGTAGAGAAAGGTATTGTAGTTTCGGCATTTAAACCAGTCACAAAAGATTTTCAATTTTCAGAGTTGTTCTACGAACGGTTATTAAAAAAGCTGCAAAATACTGATGGTGGACAATAATTATTAGAAACGTGAATCATAGATGATTTTGTAATGAGAATTTTAGTTCTTCTATTATTCTTGACACTGCTGTTTAAATTGAATTTTAATCGAGTTGAGTATTTGACATATTTATACAACAGCAAGAATTATTTAGTAGAAAAGGAAAGTAAATTTGTTCAGAAAACATTAACTGAGTGTGAGACAAATAAATTTCTTCAAAATCTTAAATCACTAAAAGGTACTATATATAAAGAAGGAGGTAAAAACCCTGAAGAAGGTTTAGATTGTTCAGGTTTGATTGTTTATCTCTTCAGTAAAATTGGATGTAAGTGGTTTAGGGATAGCAGCTTACTTGTTAATGACATTTCAGCAGATAAATTGTATCGTTATAATGTTAGAAAGTTTTACAATATAAGCCTATTAAAACCAGGCGACCTTATATTTTTTGATTCCGACAAAGATAATATTATTGAGCATGTTTCCGTCTTTTATAATTGGGATAACGGAAATAATGTTTGGGTGTGGGACGCATCTGACTATCCCGATGGAAAATTTGTTAATAAAGTATCTTATAGAAAAATAAACAACTTATTTGATAAGAATCCTTTGTTTGGCAGACCACTTAAAACTATTGAAGCCGCTTCGCTTGAGGATTACTTTATTTTCCCGTAACGTTTTTTGTAGAATTTTTATGAGTAAAATTCCTTAGCAACTTTTTAAGTTTTTAAGCATCTTTATGTAAAAAATTAATTATATGTCACTTTTTTCATCATCAATAAAACACCCAGTCTCTGTAGTAATGCTTTATGTAAGTATTACGTTAGAAAAATAAACTACTGAATCACTTGAAGCTAATAAGATATTAATGTCAAAAAGAAAAAGAACAAAACCTTAACATTTTTTACTTGACAAATTATTTTTTTTTTTTTTTAGATTGCCTTTAGAAAATAAGTTAAAGATTAAATGAAATCTTTCCCGCTAAATAACTTCAAATTACAAAGCGGTCAATTCTCATATTCAAACCTAATTTACAATTCTTTCTACTATCTGTTAGCCTCAGTGCTAATCTTTTCTGGGATAGCAAAAATAATAGATGTAAACCCATTAATAGAGGTGCTGCAACAAATAAAACTGCCAAATGATTTGGTAATTGTAATAGCAACGATATTGCCAATAACGGAAATAGGATTAGGAATAATGCTGCTGCTAAAGATAAAACAAAGAACAGCAATAAAAATAACTGCAATACTTTTTATGGTTTTCTTATTGTTTTCTATTTACGAAATGTTATCTGGTATAGAAAAAGATTGTGGGTGTTTTGGGAATGCAATAAAAAGTGAGTTTGGTTGGGGGATGGTTGGGAGGAATGCTTTCCTTCTTCTTCTTTCAATTGTTGTATTAGAAAGAGAGAATAGAAACGCTCTGGCGCCGGGCGAAATAAAACAATAAAAACTAAACAAGGAGGCAAAATATGAGACACTTAATGATAAATAGTGTTGCTACCTTAATAATTTTTTTAGGAAGTTTTCTGACCCTATCAGATCTTAACTATGCTGCTGGTACACCTAACACATGTTGTGCAGGTAATGGTGCTTGCTGTACCTGTTCGGGGCCCTGTGGGGCCGATGCCACACACTGTTGGTGCAACTAATTGTTGAATGTAATAATTGTTGATTTTTGTTAAGGGTTGTCTTTATAAGTAAAGTGAAAGACAACCCTTATAAAAAAGGGAGTAGGACTATTTATTGTTATTATTCATAATATGAAATAGATACATTGGAAGTTATATGGCTTATTATTTCTACAAATTATTTTTTATATGTTTAATATTTTTCAATTCAGATGCTTGTTTTAATTCGGGGAATAACTCAGAAATAATCTTAAAAGAAGATTTAATTATTAATAGTAGTGATATTGGCAAAGTAAATGAAATACAAATTGATGGTACCGGACAAATATATATTAGCGATGGAATAAATCAGTGTATTCATTTGTATTCTTCTAAGGGGAAATTTATACGCAAAATAGGTAGGAAAGGTGAAGCTCCAGGTGAATTCCAATATATATGGGGTATTAAAATAACAAGAGGAGATACTTTAGTTGTATATGATGGAATTCTATACAGGATTACAATATATGCGCCTGGAAAATTTGATTCTCCAATTAAAACGATTAGGATACCTGCTATTGAAAACGAACCAGATAGACCAGGAGTTATTGGAAATTTATATTCTGGTATTTCTGGACTGTGGCTTCCCCAAAATAATAGTAAAGAGTTTTTAATTATTTATAACGTGCCATATTCGTTAAATGATTTGACCCAAAAACAAAAACATTATTCTAAACTTTATTTAATTGATAATAAAGGGAGACTTATTAAGAAAAAACCAATATTAACATTACAGGATGTAGAGCGATTACAAATTTCTTCTGGAAGCGGCTTTATGGTTTCTGATATGCCTTTTGGGAGGAAACCTGTAATTTGTCTAAATAAAAATGGAATTATTTACTATGCTGAAACTAATGATCTTAAGATAACTGCTATTGATCTTTATGGCAAAAAGAAAAATGAAATAAGTTATAAAATTGACAAAATTTTTATTAGGGATAAATTATGGCAAGATGAGTTAGAAGAAAACTATAACTTAACCCTAAAAGACATAAGAAAATCAAAGATGCCTTTGCCTGAATACCTGCCAGTTTTTGATGATTTTACTATTGATGATGACAATAATATATGGGTTGCTGTAAACGAAAAAGATTATAGAAGTTATAAATACTATGTGTTTGATAACCAAGGAAAGTTAATCAGTATAGTTCCGATACTAAATAAAACTGTGATTAAAGTAGTCAATAAAAGTTTTGCTTATGGAATCAATACTGACAATCGTGGAATTCAATCTGTTATTAGATATAAAGTTGAAAGAAAATGACCAATGGCTGCTTTTATTTTTAAGAATGGTAAAAAGATATGAAAATTAAAATTGACAATATTTTTACGGGCATTCTGGTAATATGCGCTTTGATTGTAACTTTTTTGTTATTAAAGAAAGAATTTTTTACTAATGAACGTACCACGAATGTAAGCAATATTGCTAATTGGCAGAAACTTATTACTTATGATAAGAAAATAGGCACCAGCAGTTCCAAAGTTTATTTAATTGAGTTCTTTGATTATGAATGCCCATATTGCAATACTTTAGAAGCAACTTTAGATACAATACGATTGAAGTATAACAATAAAATTAAAATCATTCGCTATCACTTTCCATTAAGCATTCATCCCTTGGCTTACCGAGCAGCAGTAGCTTCTGAATGTGCAAGTATGCAAGGGTACTTTGATAAGTATCATAAAGAGCTTATGAGAAATCAATACAAATTGAACAGTATCAACTTTACCGAGCTTGCCAAGCAAATCGGCATTAAAGATATTGGAAAGTTTCAAAAATGTATTGATTATGAGGAAACCGCTGATGTAATTGCAAAGGATGTCAGTATTGCAAAGGAGTATAAAATAACTGGAACTCCCACTTTAATAATCAATAATAAAATGATTTCAGGTGTTGCTGATTCTAAAGTAATAGAAAAAATAATAGAAGAGTTCTTGTAATTCATTAGAGTATGTAAAAAAAATTCTGTAAATGGATTTTTTTATAGAGAGAACATTTAGTAATTGCTTTTTAATAATGACAGATAAATTGGCTGAAAATCAGTTGAATTAAAATAAGGGGTATGGTTTTCGTTAGTATTTATTGCTTTCTATGTATTCATATTTGTATCCTGGAATAAGCTGCCAGAGTGTTTTTTAGATAACTTTTTAGCTTTTGCATTTAATTTAATATTATTATAAATTGAATTGTTATCAGTTGAAAAAAGGAATTTATTTCATTGCCACTGAGCTCAACAAGTATCCGTCACCCAGTCTCTGTAGTAATGCTTTATGTAAGCATTACGTTATTGGGGATTTTTGCATTGAGCCAGCTCGGTATAGATTTGCTGCCGAATGTAAATGTTCCACACTTGGTTGTTCAAACAACTTATCCTAATGCATCTGCTGAAGAAGTAGAAAAACAAATTACAGAACCTCTTGAAGCTGCTGCTTCAACAGTAGCCGGTGTAAAAAAGGTAACATCGGTATCTAAAGAAGGTATTTCCGTTATCTCAATTGATTTTGTGTGGGGTACAAATATTAAGTTTGCTGTTCTTTCTCTACGTGAAAAATTAGATAACATGAGCTTTGCATTACCAAAAGAAGCTGGTCGACCAACTATTATCCGTGTTGACCCATCATCTTCACCAATAATGAGTTTAGTCTTAGCACCTTCTAATTCTTCTAATGATAAATTTTTTTCAAATGCTGCCTATCCGCTTTCTGATATTGAGTATGTAGACCATTCATCAGACTATAGTCAAATAAAACGTTTAATAGATTTGAAAGAAGCAGCAAGAGTTATATTTAAAAGAAGATTTGAACAAATAGAAGGTGTGGCACAAGCAGTAGTAACCGGCGGTTTAGAAAGAGAAATCCTTGTTCAAGTTGACCCTCAAAAACTTTATGCTTTTAATCTTACTTACGATGATTTAAATAATGCACTCAAATCATCTAATCTTAATCTTCCCGCAGGTTCTATAATGAAAGGATTGTTTAAGTATTCGCTGCGCACAATAGGTGAATTTAGAACTATAGACGATATTGAAAATACAATTGTCCGCAAAAATAATGACCATACAGTGATTTTGTTAAAAGACGTTGCAGCAATTACAGAAAATTTTAAAGAAAGAGAAGGTTTAACCCGTTTTAATGGTAACGAAGCTGTTGGAATTTTAATTTATAAACAGGCTGATGCAAATACTGTGTCAATAGCGCGAGAAGTTAAAAAAACAATAGCTTCTCTAAATAAAAATTACCCAGACTATAAACTTTTTGTCGTTTCTGACCAATCGGGATTTATCGAGCAAGCAATTTCTAATGTTAAACAGGAAATATTTTATGGTGGTATATTAGCTGTATTAGTCCTTTTCTTTTTCCTTGGTAATCTTCGCAATATTCTTATTATAGGCATTACAATTCCATCTTCTCTTGTTATTACAGTGCTTCTTTTGTATTTGTTTGATATTAATTTCAATATAATTTCTCTTGGCGGAATTGCAGTTGGTGTTGGAATGCTTTTAGATAATGCTATTATTGTAATTGAAAATGTAGTTCGCTATAAAGAACTTGGTTTTAGTAATCGTCTTGCTGCTATTAAAGGAACAAATGAAGTTGCGATGCCTATAGTGGCTTCTACTCTCACTACTATTGCTGTTTTTCTGCCTTTGATATTCGTACGAGGTATTGCTGGAGAGTTGTTTAAGGACCAATCCTATGCAATTGCTTTTTCTCTAACGGCTTCAATTGTAACAGCATTAACTCTTATTCCAATGTTGGCTTCGCGTGATAATTTCCAGTTAATCAAAAATCCCTCAAAATATTCTTCTTCTTATTTGTATATAGATAAACCTATAAAAGCTTCTTTTTTCAAGAAAGTCTCTTTCTTTATTAAACTACCCTTTATTATAATTTTCAGGTCGTTTGTTTACATATTTGTTCAACTCTATCTTTTTTTAGGGAAAGTATTAACTCAAAAACTAAGCATTTTCTTTCAGATAGTTGAACGATTTTTAAAAGCAACTTTAATTTATTATGAAAAACTGTTGGAATGGGCGCTTAATAATAAAAAGAAAGTCTTGCTAATTACTGCATTTCTGTTGGTTCTTACAGTAGCAGCATTTAACGAAATGAAAAAAGAATTTATTCCTGCTGGCGCTCAAGATGAATTTATTGTTGAAATTGATTACCCAAATGGTACTTCTCTTAAAGGCAATGCTTTATTGACCTCTAAGATTGAACATTCAATTTTATCCGTTCCTAATGTAGATGCTGTAATTTCAAATATTGGCAGAGTTAATGAATTTGATTTTCTGAATAAAGAACAAATAGATGTTAATAAAACCAACTTAATTGTAAAAATAAATTCTTATGAGGATTATTACGCAGTTAAAGAAGCATTAAGAAAAATATTCAGTAATCTTAAAGGTATTAAATACTCGTTTAAAGATGTTAAAACAACATATTCTACTGTTATTAATCCTTCTGATAATGATATCGTAATCAAAATTAAAAATAAAGATCTCGATAAAGCTTATTCAAAAGCTGAATTAATTATCGACAGAATTAAAAAAGCAAATATAGATGGACTAAAGGAAGTTAGACTTGGTATTCAAAAAGCTACACCCGAATACTCAATAACTATTGACCGAGAGAAATGTTTGGCTTATGGACTTAATATTGATGAAGTAGCAAATCAAATTGTAAATATTGCTAAAGGAAATATACCCGTCTATTTCTCAAGTTTTGATCAAAAAATTGGGATTAATGTGAAATCTACTGAGGACAATCGTTCTAATATTGAATCGATACTAAATAATTATGTGCAGAGTGAGAATAAAAAAATAAAAATTGGTGATTTGGTCAATTACAGCTTTGGATACAACTACAGCGAAATTTGGAGAGAAGAACAATCGAGAACAAGTTTAATTTATGCGTCTATTAGCGGAGTTGATTTAGATAAAACTATTGACAAAATCAATAAAGTTATCTCACAGCTGCCCAAAAATAACAATGAAATAATAACTATTGGCGGTACAAACGAAGAAATTCACAGCGCTTTTTCAGCTCTTTATATTGCACTTGTTATTTCTGTTTTGCTAATGTATATGGTTCTAGCTTCTGAATTCGAATCCTTTCTCTTCCCGTTCGTAATTTTGTTCTCAATTCCACTTGGACTTATCGGCAGTATTTTGCTCCTTTATATTTTCGGCGAAAGCATAAGTATTATTTCAATTATGGGATTAATTATTTTAGTTGGTATTGCTGATAACGATGCTGTTGTTAAAGTAGAATTTATTATTCGAAAAAGAGAAGAGGGACTTTCTCTTCATGATGCAATAATTCAAGCTGGGCAAGACCGCTTTAGACCAATAGTAATGAATACTTTTACAGTTGTTTTTGGATTAATACCAATGATGATTGGCATCGGTGCAGCTACACAATTACGTGTTTCTTTGTCTTTAGCAGTTGTGGGTGGACTTATTTCTTCTACATTCTTAACTTTAATTATTATCCCAGTCCTTTACTCATATTTTGAAAAATACTCAAAGAAAAAATTTTTGAACAAATAACCTTAAAAAAAGAGTAATAGAATGAAAATAAAATCATGGCTGCCAATTGTAATTGTTGCTATTGTCCTTTTAGCTATTGCATTTTTATTATTCCCATCAAGTTCAGCTCAAAATACATCGACAGATGATGTAAATGTAAATTACAATAAACTTGATGAGGTTGTCTTTGATGTAAAAACTGAAAAGGTTAGAAAAGGCAATTTGTCTCTTTACATCAATACAAGCGGATTAATTCGTGCTGCGGAGGAACTTGAAATTACTTCTAACATAAATGGCGTTATAAACACTATTAATGTTTACGAGGGAAAGTCAGTTAAAAAAGGTGATTTGCTCATTGGTTTCGACGACAGAGAATATGAAATTGCATTGAACGAAACAAAAGTAAAAGTAACTGATGCAAAGGTAGAGTTTGGGTTTTTAACTAAAGATTATCCTGTAGATTCAACGGTTAATCCTAAAGCAAAAGAAATTGAAGACCAAATTGCAAAGCTGGAAAACGATTACAAACTAGGAAAAATCGATGAAAAAAAATACAACGAAAAGAAAGACGAACTCGACATGAAATTAATTTTTACAGGCGCTAAGAGAGAAGAAGTTATTCTTAATAAAAGTGGACTTACAAGCGCTATCAATGCATACAAAAGAGCTAAATTGAATTATGAGTACACAAAAGTCTTGGCACCATTTAATGGTGTAGTAGGAGACTTTAATTTGGTAGTAGGACAAAGAATTGCCGTAGGTCAAAAACTTCTTAAACTGTTTGATGTTTCTTCATTAAGAGTTGAAGTAGGTGTGCTTGAAAGTGATGTAACAAAAATTTCTGTTGGTAAAAAAGCAAGAATTACTATTCCCTCTTCAGAAAAGGAATTTTTAGGAAATGTTGTTAATGTTAGTCCTTATATTGACCCTAACACAAAAACCTGTAAAGTGGTAGTAAAAATTGATAATCCTGAGAATATTTTAAAACCAGGCATGTTTGCAAATGTTTTGATTGAAACCAACACGCTTAAAGATAGAATTTTAATCCCTAAAAAAGCATTATTAGTGCGAGATAAACGAAATCTTGTATTCACCGTTGAAAATAACCTTGCTAAATGGAAGTATGTAGAAATTGGCGAACAAAACGATAATTTTATTGAAATTAAAGAAGGGCTTAAAGAAAACGAAGACGTTATAGTAGAAGGGCAATACACTTTGGCACACGATGCAAAGGTAAGAGTAATAAATTAAAAAATGTTGTATAAAAAGTAATTTTAAAATAAATCACGGATAACACAGATTACATGTGGATTTGCCAGACTGCAATGAAGATGAAATTGAATGTATAGAATTAATGGAAAAATTATTAAACCATTTTTAAATAAAAGAAATAAAATTAAATTTTAGTTTACCTGCTGTAGCAAGTTTGGGAATATTTGTCCGTGTAAATCCGTGTTTATCTGTGTTATCCGTGTTCTATAAGCGCATGAGGCAACAAGTGGATAGAGATAGTTACACGGGTACTCACAAAATAATTAATTGAGAAATCACATTCAGACAATTTACATGAGTAATTTTTTATCACCATGAAAAAAGTATTCTACACGTTTCTTACACGACCGGTAACAACCACAATGTTTTTTTTCAGCGTGGTTGTTGTTGGTATAGTTTCAATTTTCAACTTGCCTGTAGAACTTACACCACATGTTGAATACCCGCGATTAACAGTTTCGGTGTTTTGGCCCGGTGTTTCACCGGAAGCAGTTGAAGCATATTTAACTTCACCAATTGAAGCTGAATTAGCGACTCTTAATGGACTAAAAAAAATCTCTTCTACATCTTCACAAGGATATTCTACGGTAACAATTGAATTTCACCCTTCTGCTGATATAAACTTCGCTCGTGTTCAAATAAATGAAAAACTTTCTTCGTTAAAAAAAAGTTTGCCAGATGGCATTAGTTCACCGAGCATCTCACAATATATTCCAAAAGATTTTGAAAATCTTGGTGGCTTTTTAACATATTCAATTTCTGCTAATAGGTCGGCTAACGAGGTCAGAAAATATTTATTAGATAATGTTGTGCTGAAATTGAAAAATATTGACGGTGTTTCTAATGTTGAAGTAAAAGGAGGTTCAGAACGACTCATTGAAATAATTATAGATTACAATAAGGCTAAATCTCTTGATATTAATAACGAAGAAATTAACACTGCCGTCTTAGAAACTCAAAAAATACTTTTGGCTGGTAAAATTGAGAGTAATAACAGTAACATCTTCTTAAAAATTGATAACCATATAACTCAACCATCAACAATAGGGGAGCAAGTTGTTAAAAAACTTCCAGACGGAAGTTCAATAAGAATCAAAGATATTGCTACAATCATAGATGATTATGATGAACCATTAAGTTATTACAGAATCAATGGTAAAGAAACTGTCACTTTAATTATTGACAAGGAACTTGGTGCTAATACTTTATCGGTGGCAAAATTAGTAAAAGAAAAAATAAATGATTTAGCAAAATCTTTCCCTGCAGATTTCAATATAATAAAAGAGATTGACCGAAGCGAAGATATTAGCAAGGATCTTAATGAATTATATAAGGACAGCATTTTTTCGTTGATTATTATACTAGTTATCATTTTTCTACTCTTTAAAAACCTACGTTTTGCGTTTATCATAATTTTATCCATCTTGTTTTCTCTTTTAGCTTCTTTTGCTTTATTTTATTTGTTTAATCTTACTCTTAACATAATCACTATCTCTTGTTTTGTTATTGGTTTTGGATTTATTGTCGATAATTCAATTGTTGTTATCGATTATCTTGATAAGCACTATGATGGACGAGGGGAAAAGTATCTGACTATTCTTGTTAAAGATATGTTTTTGCCATTATTGACATCTACAACTACAATTATTGCAGTTTTTCTCCCTTTAATCTTTTTAACTGGAGAATTGCAGCTGTATTTTAAGCAGTTTGCTTTGGGAATAGGCTTTACACTTTTTGCCTCATTGTTGGTTTCTTTTGTCGTTGTTCCGATGTTGTTTTTAAAAACGTATAAAGCAAATAAAAATATTATCTCTCAAAATACAAAGGAAAATATCTTACTTAAAATCTATTATACAATAGCAGAGCAGGTAATCAAAAGAAAAAAATTGTGTTTGTTATTCTTGATTCTTGTAATTGGGTTGCCTGTTTGGCTGCTTCCATCAAGAATTGATGTGCCAATTATAGGCAGCGTTTACAACTTTATTTTTGATTCAGAGGAATATCATGATATAAAACCTTACATAAATTATTCACTTGGTGGCGTACTAAATCTTTTCTTTAATCATGTCTCAAGAGGTGAATTATGGAATTATGGTGAAACTACTTACATTTATGTTCGTCTCGAACTGCCTAACGGTAATAGAATTGAAAGAATAAATAAGCTTTCCAGAGAGCTTGAGAACGAAATCTTAGAGTATAAGAAAAATTTTAAGACTCTTACTGCTAATGTAATAAATGAAGAAACAGCAATCTTAAATATAGAATTCACTCCAGAACAAGCGAATTCAGCCTTTCCATATATTCTCAAAAATTATATTACTGCTTATATAACACGACTTGGAGGCGTGGATTCATATGTATATGGTTTTGGTCCTGGTTTTTCAAATACATCAGGCGGGTATTCCAGCATGTATAATGTTGAAGTGAAAGGATATAATTATGAAAAAGTTAAATCACTGGCAGAAAACTTTAGAGACAAGATAAAAATAAATCCCAGAATAGATAACGTTGATATTGATAAAACTCGCACATTTTGGGCAAAGGATACATATGAAATACAAGGCAATATCCAACGAGATAAACTTGCCGCTTTTGGTGTTGATGTTAATGATTTGTTTTCAATAATTGCTAAAAATACCGCAGGCAATTTTAGTTACAATGTATTTAGAATCGACAATGAAGCTGTGCAGTACAGAGTAAAATTTTCTAACTATAGCAATATTCAGTTGGAAGAATTAAAAAACCTTATTGTTACTGAAGGCGAAAGAGAAAAATTGAAAGTTAAAGACCTAATTAATTTTCAAGAAAAAAAAGTTTTGTCCTCCATTAATCGAGTTGATCAGCAATATGTACGTTATATCAGTTTTGAGTACAAGGGACCTTATAAATACGGAAAAAACTTTATGGAGCAATCAATTGCTTCGATTAACATACCCGAAGGATATTCTATTAAGCCTTTAGACTTTTTATTTCTTTTTTCTGAAGAAGATGAAATAGATATTTGGAAAATTTTAGGTGCTGCTGTAATTGTGATATTTATTGTAACTTCTATTTTTTTAGAGTCTTTTAAGAAACCTTTGGTAATCATCTTGGCAATACCTTATGCAATAGTTGGGGCAATTCTTCTTTTTTGGTTGACTGATAGTAATATTGATAGAGGAGCTTATGCCGGTATGTTGTTGTTGGTAGGTTTATCAGTTTCTAATTCTGTTGTATTAGTAAATTACTTTTCTAAATATTCTCAGCATCAGAATATAAACTTAATTCAACTTGTTAAAGTACGCCTTCGGGCTATTACATCTACAGCGTTGACGACTTTTGGTGCTCTCATTCCTTTTATGTTAACGAAATCCGAAACATTTTGGAAGCACTTAAGTATTAGCATTGCTGGCGGTATTATAGTATCTTATTTTTTTATTATATTATTTTTACCACTAATTTATTCCATTATAATAAAAGAAAAAAAATAGTCTGCAGTCTAAATTTGTTGTTCCAAAGTATCCTGCCCCAAATAATCTTTTAGTTAGTTCTTTTGGGGATTTCTATCTTGAACTATTATTTTTTTCTACAAACATTGCTTGCAAGAAAAAGATATAGAAAAATAACAATTTGAAATTAGCTTCACGTTATATTCCTATGTTTTACTATAAATCTTATTTTTGTGTTAAGTCTTAGGATAAACTATGAAATTGACCGAAAAGAAAACACAATTAAAAGGATTAACCCTGTCTGATCTAAGAGACTTTTTCTCTTCTTTAGGAGAGCCTAAGTTTAGAGGTGACCAGGTTTTTAATTGGATTTACAACCATTTGGCAGATAATTTTAATGAAATGAAGAATTTACCCGCCACACTTCGCAGCAAGCTTAACGAAATTTGTACTTTAAATTCATTAGAACTATTAACAACACAGAAATCTAATCAAACTAACACGCAAAAGTTTTTATTTTTAACTACAGACAAAAATAAAATTGAAGCAGTCTTAATACCTGAAAAAGATAGAAACACACTTTGTATTTCTACACAAGTTGGATGCCCTTTGGACTGTAAATTTTGCGCAACGGGTCTAATGGGCTATAAACGGAATTTATCCGCTGCAGAAATTATTGACCAATATTTATTTGCAGCTAAAAATTTTGGCAAAGAAAATATTACTAACATTGTTTACATGGGAATGGGTGAGCCATTACTAAATTTTAACAGCACATTAAATAGCATTTCAATTTTTACAAATCAATTGAACAAAGGGATAAGCAGAAATAGAATTACAATTTCTACTGCCGGCATTCCTAATAAAATAAAAGAATTAGCTGACAGCGGTTACAGAGTAAAACTTGCTTTTTCTTTGCATTCTGCATTTGACAGCATCAGAAATAAAATAATGCCTATAAACAAAAAGTACCCGCTTAGTGAAAATATCGAGGCATTAAAGTATTATGCAAAAAAAACAAATACACGAATCACTTTTGAATATACTATGCTGAAAAAAATTAATGATACCGAAGCTGACATTAGACAGCTTACGAAATTATGCCGACAGCTACCATCTAAAATCAATATAATACCTTTTAACAGTATAGAACATATGAATCCTTCAGGTATTTCTGCTGAACTAAAGACAACAGAAATTGAAAAAATTTATTCCTTTGCTGATAAGTTAAGGAATAACAATATAACTGTTATGATACGCGATACACAGGGTAACGATATTGCCGCTGCATGCGGACAGCTTGCAATTAAATTTAAATAGCTGCGATAATTGAAATCAAAGTAAATATTAATTCTATCTGTGAATTTTTTACACAAAAAATGAAAGGGGTTAGTCATGAAATATTACAAATATATCAACACAATTTTATTCATTACACTTTTCTCATTTATATCATGTAATAAAAATGAAGAAATTGTTGATAATAATACTACAAAGAACGAGGTATCGGCTGATATAAGCAATAATTCATTTAATTTCACTGCTAATACAACTAATTATCAGTATGATGAGAGTTACGATGTTATTTTTCAAAAAGATTCAATTCAAGTGACTATCACTGTATCATCATTTCAAACGGGTTCGTTAGACATTAGTGTATATTCAAAAAATACTGAAATATTTAGTAAGCAGGTACAAAGCCAAATTAATTTTCAGACTATCATTAGAGGTCTGCCGGATAAAATAAATATAAAGCTGAACGATTTTAGTGGCATAGCAGTAATAAATATTAAGACCATATAAAGTAGAAATTGTCAAATCATATTCATGATATTTTTTCATTAGGTTTTTATGCAGTGTAAAGTCAATGTCAAATTCAAGATGGAGATGGGTTACTTTAGTTCAGTTAAAAGAATCAGTACATATTAATACTGTTTAATTAAAAAGAGTAAAAAGAATTTGCAACTTTTGTCTAATATTTTTTCTTTTCTTTGGTTAAAAATTTATAAGAGTTAGAGAAAATACATTGCCTATATAAGAGAAATAATTCAACTACTGATTTTTCTTTAATGATTGCTTTAACGATAAATCTATAAATAAATGGGGTAAAAATTTGTCTTGGTTATATATATTTATTGCATCCATTTTCGAAATTACTTGGGCAGTCGGCTTAAAGTACAGTCAAGGATTCACTCAAATTAGAGCTTCAATTTTAACTGTTGTTAGTATGATATTAACTTATGTTTTTCTTGCATTTGGGGTAAAAAATCTTCCAATTGGAACTGCATATGCAGTTTGGACTGGCTTAGGTATAATTGGCACGTCAATATATGGAATGATTTACTTTGATGAGCCTAAGGATATATTACGTATTTTATTTATACTTTTAATTTTTATTGGAGTTATAGGTTTGCATCTTACAACCAAATCAAATCCATAAGTATGAAAAAATTATCTCATGAAGAAATTTCAAAAAAAAGGAGTACTTTAGAAACAGTTCATAAAGTAAAGAGACTGCCGGTTTATGTTATATTGAACAGCATCAGGAGTGCATATAATGTTGGTTCAATTTTTAGAACTTCCGATGGAGCAATGATAGAAAAACTGTATTTATGCGGATACACGCCTCACCCGCCTCAAAAAGAAGTATTAAAAACAGCACTTGGGTCGCAAGAAAGTGTTGAATGGGAATATGTAAACGACCCCAAAGAAGTAATTACTTTTCTTAAAGTAAAGGGAGTAAAAATTTGTGCTTTAGAATTAACAGACAAAAGTCAACTTTACTATAAATTAACAAAAGAAGTTTTTCCGGTGTGTTTAATTGTGGGCAACGAAATAAATGGTGTTTCACAAGACTTACTTGAACTTTGTGATTTTTCAATCGAGATTCCGCAGTATGGAATTAAACAATCATTAAATGTTGCTGTAGCTTATGGCATTGCTATTTTTGACTTGAGGCGTATATACGATGATAATCAAAACTCAACTGGCTAAAGTAAAATATTCAGTTCCATTTTCATTTACATGAATCATTAACAAATTAGCCCGTACTAAGTTAATAAGTGTGCGGGATGCTCTTCTTAATGAAATATTGGCAGTGTTACTAAGGTCTTTAACTGTTATATGCTCGTTCTTTTCTAAAAAATCAAAAACAGCTTTTTCATTTTTCCCTATACTGTATTTTTTTAATGGTACTCCTTCTTTTTGCGATTGCATTAACTTAATCATTTCTTTACCTGCAAGAACGCTCTTATCCTTTACTCTAATATAAACAGCTGCAGTGTTCAGATTAAGGGTAGGCAGATAATCCTGTATTCTATGGGGTTTATTTTTAGATTCTGGAATATCAATTAACAAGACTTCTTTTCTTTTTATTTCGAATAATGTTACAGAATAATTTATTGGAGGGACGCAGTATTTTTCAGCAGTTTCTTTAATTAACTCTATATCACTTTTTTCACTTTCAATACCGAAGATTGATTTATCATCATCAACGCCTAAAAGTATAACTCCTCCGCAAGTATTTGCAAAGGCAATCATTTCTTTTGCAAATTTTTCATACGATGGAAATCGTTGCTTGAACTCTACTTTTAATCCCTCGCCTTGTTTGATTAATTCAAGAGCTTGTTCGTGTGTCATTTTTGCTAATTGTTAGATAAGTTCTAAGTGGTCTTTTTGATGATTGTAAATTTAATGAATTAAACTACTTTCTGTAAAAAAAATTTTTCTTCTTGGTTGTATCAACTTTACTTTTGTTTTCAATTGCTTCTTTTAAGGTGTCTTTCTTTGTTTTACTAGTGTCGTACTTAATTAAATTTTTTATTTCTTGTTTGGGTTCATCCTTAAGGCTCTCTTTTTGCGAAACAATTGAACTATCTATTTCAGGTTTCTGTCTAGAATCTTTTTCTTCTATGGGCAACTTTTTATCATTGATTGATTTCGATTGTTGGTTTTTTAGGGAATCACTTGCTGAATTACTTGCAGAACTTTGCAGTGAATCTTGTTTAGGTTTTTGTTTTTCAGCTTCCTTTAACTTTGTTTCTTTCTCATACTCCTGCAATTTTGCCTGCACTGTTCTGGCATAATCTGTAATAGAATATTTTTTAACTAGTGTATCGTATATAGCCGCAGCTGAATCATTTTTTGCTAATGCGTCTTCGTAAATCATTCCAATAGCCAATAGAGATTTAGGAGCAAAAGCAGATTTGGGGTATTCCAAGTAAATGTTGTAATAATCATTTATTGCGGAAGCGTATTTTTTATCAAAATATTTTTTTTCTGCTTCAATGAAAAGTTTTTCCGCCGGGTCGGTACTGGATTCAACTTTAACCTTTCCTAATTTTTTAGCCACTTCAGAATGGAGAGGGCTTTTCTCAAACTGGTTATAAATTATTGTGTAAATACTATCTGCCAATTCCTTTTTATTTTCAATTTCGTAATAAGAAGCTATTGCATAGTAGGCTTTGTCAATAATTGTTTTATTGTTAGGATTATCAATTATTTTTTGGTAGTAATAAAATGCTGAATCTGGCAAATTAAATTCAGTAAAGAAAAGGTTGCCCAAGTCATAGTAATTTTTACAAAGCAGAGCATTTACAGAGTCTTTAGAAATTGCTGGTTTTACAGGCTTAATTAATCTGCCTTTTTTAACGACCTCTAAAATATCAGGTGTTGGGTTCGATTGTAATTTTTGCTGTGCCCAATTGATTGCTGCCTGCAGCTTTTGTGCCTCTAAAGTTTTTAATTGCGTTTCACTTAAATCCGGATTGTTAACCACATTTCCCATTTGTTGCGGGAATTGTCTTTGACTTTGGATTCTCTGTTGTTCTTCATCTTGAAGTTCCATAAGTTTTCTTGCAGTAAGGTAATAATCAATTGAATCTCTCTCGTATGCAATCGGGTCATTAATGTAGCGGAGCTGGTCAGTAAAATTTCTAATATTATCTCTAATCCCAAAATACTTATTAAATAACACTACCTTTACTGTAGAAGTATCTTTTAATTCCCTTTTTGCTAAAGATGAAGTGGTTTTTGCATAATACTTTTTAGCGCTATCATAATTAGCTATTTTAAATTCGTAGATTTTTGCTATATCATAACTTGCTTGACCACCATATTCGGTTTTGCTATATGTTGAATCAACAGATGTTAGGATTTGCAGTGCTTTATCAATTTTATTTTGATCATAATATAGTTCACCAATAGCTAAATTAATTCTGTCCAAGAAATTTTTAAATTTGTTATCGTTTTTCAAATTTTCCAGTTCAGAGAGACTTTCATCAAGTTTATTGAGTTGAATTAAAAGTTGCGCATGTTCGAACTTGCTGTTAAACTCAACGTCAAAAGTTGGCGAGTAATTTTCAACCAAAGAAAACGCTTCAGCGGCTTTATCGTAATTTTTAATTTTTTCATAAATGACACCAAGTTGATAAGCTACCAAAGCGTTCATTTCGTCGTCTTTTGAATTCTTCAAATATTCTTTAGCAGTTTCTGCTGCCTCGTCATATCTTTCTCTATAAATTAAGAAAGAGATTCGTTCAATAGATGCTTCAGTATAAATCTTTCTGTCATTTTCTTTCAACGCACTTGCAATAGTTGAATCTATGAGCGCAAGTCCCTCATCAAAGTTTCTTAATTGGAGTTGTGTTTTAGCAAGCCACAGTTGGTTATCAAGGAGGTAATTATTTTCTTTTACTGAAGAAAGTTCAAGAAATTTGCGTTGTGCTTTTGCAAATTCACCTTGATAATAAAAAGCTTTGCCAATTATAAAAAGTGCATCTTGAAAGTACGAGGATTCTTTGTTGAACTGCAAAATTTTAGAGCACTTTTCAATAACTTTTGTTAAATCTTGTTTTTGTTGATTTGTAATTGGCAATAGCTTGAATTCGAAAGGGTCTTTAATAGCTTTTTGAATATCACTTTCTACTTGATTGAATAAAGTGGAGGCATTGTAATAGGTATTAAAATAAACAGTAAAATTCTCCCAAATGCCGCAAGAGCTAAGTCCAATTAGAAATGCAACAAAAGTAATTATTTTCACGAGGTGAAAATTTTTATTGGTCATATACTAGTCTCATCGCAAGATTTTACAGAGCTGCTCCGCCAGATTCCCCAGTTCGTATTCTTACAGCGTCTTCAATGTTTGAAATAAAAATTTTGCCATCTCCTACTTGACCAGTCTTAGCAGTACGTAAAATAGTATCTACAATTTTTTCGGCTATATCATCTTCAACTATTATTTCTATTTTTATTTTTGGTATAAATTCTATTTGATACTCACTTCCCCGATAAGTTTCCTTGTGACCTTTTTGCCTGCCATAGCCACGAACTTCTGTAATAGTCATTCCGCGAATTCCTTCATCTAAGAGAGCTTCTTTAACCTCATCGAGTTTGAACGGTCTTATTAAAGCTTCAATTTTTTTCATATATTACCTTAGGAAAGTTTTCCATGACAGTTTTTATATTTTTTACCACTTCCACATGGACATGGGTCGTTTCTTCCTACTTTTGCTTCCACGCGGACTGGTTGAGGTTTACCTCTACGAACTGCTTCACCATCACTTGGCTGCAAATGTAATCCCATATTAGTAACGTTATCTTTAATGGCACTGATGCGTTGAGCTTGAGCTCGTCTTCTTGTTTGAACTTCATCTGGCATTTGAGGAAAGAATTTAAAGACAAAGGAAATAACTTCATTTCGGATTTGTTCAAGTAAGTTTACAAACAATTTAAATGATTCTGCTTTATATTCAAGGAGTGGGTCCTTTTGTCCATATGCTCTTAGTCCTATTCCTTCTTTGAGGTCATCCATTTCTCTTAGGTGTTCTTTCCATTTTTCATCTATAACGCTTAAAACGGCATATCTTTCGAGACGCGCCATTAATTCATGGCCTAACATTTCCTCTTTTCTCTCATAAAAATCTATCGCAGCGTGCATTATTTTCTCTTTTACGCCGTCTTTCCCAATATCCTGAAAAACTTGAGGCTCAATTCGAAAATCGACTAATAGGTGTTGAAGAATTTCATTATGGATAGCTTCAATATTGCCATCATCATAATACTTGTCAACTAAATCTGTAATATACTCATCAAGGTAATCGAGAATCTCGTCTTTTAATCTTTCGCCTTCAAGGGCTTGCCTTCTTCTTGAGTAAATCACTTCTCTTTGTTGGTTCATTACATTATCAAATTCAAGCAATCTTTTTCTAATGGCGAAGTTGTTTTCTTCAACCTTTTTTTGGGCTCTTTCTACAGATTTAGTAATAAGCGGATGCTGAATCGCCTCCCCCTCTTGCATTCCCATTCTACCCATTACACTAGTTATGCGATCGCTTCCAAATAATCTCATCAGGTCATCTTCGAGGGAAATAAAAAACTTAGATGTGCCTGGGTCACCTTGGCGGCCAGCACGACCTCTTAATTGTCTATCGATTCGTCGCGATTCGTGGCGTTCTGTACCGAGTATATACAAACCACCTTTTTCTTTTACACCTGCACCAAGTTTAATATCGGTACCTCTGCCAGCCATGTTGGTTGCTATTGTTACTGCTCCTGGTTGACCTGCATATGCAATTATTTCTGCTTCTCTCTGATGCTGTTTAGCATTAAGCACGTTATGTGGTATTCCCTGCCTTTTGAGCATTCTGCTTAATGTTTCAGAAACTTCTACACTTGTAGTACCAACTAAAACTGGTCTTCTTTGCTCTCTTAATTCTTTAATCTTTTCTATTATTGCGTTGTACTTTTCTCTTTTAGTTCGGTAAATTGCATCGTCTTCGTCAATTCTTGCTACTGGTTTATTGGTCGGTATTACAACAACTTCTAATTTATATATTTCATAAAATTCTGACTCTTCAGTTTCTGCTGTGCCAGTCATTCCTGCCAGTTTTTTATAAAGCCGAAAATAATTTTGCAGTGTTATTGTAGCTAATGTTTGAGTATCCCTTTCTACTTTAACTGATTCCTTAGCCTCAATAGCCTGATGAAGTCCATCTGAGTATCTTCTTCCGGGCAGAATACGTCCAGTGAATTCATCTACTATTGCAATTTTGCCATCTTCTGTTACTACATATTCTACATCTTTTTCAAATAATGTGTAGGCTTTCAATAATTGATTTATTGTGTGAATCCTATCTGATCTTTCACTATAAATGTGGTAAAGTTCATCTTTCTTTTTAATTTTTTCTTCGGGTGTGAGAGATTCATCATTTTCGATTTTACTAATTTCTAAGCCAAGGTCTGGCAGTACAAAAAATTCCTTACCTTCGGGTGTTCCTAAGGCAAGTTCTTCTCTTCCTTTTTCGGTTATATCGATTTGATTATTTTTTTCTTCAATTGCATAATAGAGCTCCTCATCGATTTCAGGCATTCGTTTAGCATTTTCTTTAAGGAATTCCAACTCTGTCTGCTGCATTAATTTTTTATTCTCAGCTTCGCTAAGCAATTTTAGCAATTTTTTATTTTTAGGATGTCCTCTGTGTGCTCTAAAAAGATAAATGCCTGCTAATTCTCTGTCTTTACTATTGCCTGAATTCAGTAGTGCTTCAGCCTCGTTGACAATGTTAGCTACAAGATTAGCTTGTTTTCTAAAAAGTCTTTCAACTTTAGGTTTCATTTCGTCGAATTTATGTTCAGCTACTTCAACTGGTCCAGAAATAATAAGCGGAGTTCGTGCTTCATCAATTAATACTGAGTCGACTTCATCAACAATTGCATAATTGTGCCCTCTTTGAACACAATTTTCTTTTGAGATTGCCATATTATCGCGTAAATAGTCAAACCCAAACTCGTTGTTAGTGCCGTAAGTAATATCGCAATTGTATTGTTTTATGCGCTCTTGACTGTCCATTGTATTTAATATACAGCCTACGGTAAGTCCATGAAATTTATAAATTTCTCCCATCCATTCAGAATCTCTTTTGGCAAGGTAGTCGTTGACAGTCACTAAATGCACACCTCTTCCCGTTAAAGCATTCAAATAAATAGGAAGGGCAGCGACAAGAGTTTTACCTTCGCCGGTAGCCATCTCTGCAATTTTGCCTTGATGAAGAACTATTCCGCCTATCAATTGGACATCGTAAGGAATCATATCCCATGTAATTTTGTTTCCAGCAACTTCCCAAGTTTTGCCAACGAGTCTACGACAAGTATCTTTCACAACTGCAAATGCTTCCGGGAGTATTTCATCTAATATTTTATTATACTTTTCATCTAATTGAGACTCAAGTTCTTCTATCTTATCGTATATCTCATGCTTACTTTCTGCTAAAGTATCTTCTTTTAACTTGGCTTTCAGTTGCTCAATTTGTGTTCTAAGTTCTTGTGTTTCAGAATTTATTCGATTTTTAAATTCAACAGTTTTTTGTCTAAGTTCATCATCCGTGAGGTCTTTAAGAGTCTCATAAATTTCATTTATTTTATCAACGATAGGATATAATTCTTTAAGAGCACGCGTATTTTTATCACCAAAAATCTTTTTTACTACTTTTTCAAACATCAAAATCTCCTTGTTTTTCAAAAATTAAAGTTAAATAAAGGGCTTCTGAAATGCAATGAAACGTATTTTTCCAAGTCCACTCTAAATCCACAGTCCCAACCCAAATTTTTAACCAAAAAAATTTACCTTGCATCTGTTGCTAAGGGACATTCCCAATAATTTTTTTTGAGTTATTATAACACGCAGTAAAATATTAGTTTCAGTTTTGATTTAGTTAGTTGGGAATTTTCAAAAGAAATAAATTTGGCATTGGCTGCCATTATCGTAAGAATGAACCAATTTCTGTTTATTTAAGGTTATCTCTGCTTGCTGTGAAAAACAAGTTCATGCAAAAGTGATTTTTTATCTTTTGAAATTTGTGAGATAATAATTTTGCTTAAGCTATATAATTCATCAAAAAATATTATTTTTTATTTACAAACATTTTTTGAATGACAACAGTAAAACAAATAACAAACTGTAACTTGGAAAAAAGAATAATAGAGTTTTCAAAACAATTTATTGAAAAACTGATTACTTACACAGAAGGTTTTTTCGATTCTGTAAAATTTGAAAAACTGCTTTCCACATTCGAAAAAGAACTTAATAAGTATTGTTACGATAAAACAACTGAATCTAATCTCCTCAGAATTTTTAACTCCCTTTTTGACAAAGTATCATTCTTTAATGACTGCATTAATTATCCTCATCATGCAGAAATAGTTTATGCAATTGCAGCAAGCAGTAATTATTTAACAGATATTATTGTACGCAACCCAGAATATTTATATCAATTATTTGACCAAAGCTATTTAAACTCACAGTTGGAAGAAAACTCCTTGTTAAATGAAATAGCAGAAGGACTTGGTAAATACAAATCCCTTGAAGTAAAGTTAAATTTATTAAGACAAGTTAAAAAAAGATATATACTACGGATTGGACTTGCAGATATTCTTGGTATAAAAGGCTTGGAAGAAACAATAGCACAACTTTCTATCTTAGCAAAGGCAATCAATAAAATTTTGTTTGATTTATGTTACACAGAAACTCTAAAAAAATATAAGGTTGAGCTTGACGAAGAAAAATATTGCTTAGTTTCGTTAGGTAAATTAGGTGGCAATGAAATTAATTACAGTTCCGATGTTGACCTAATTTTATTCTATGAAGATGATTTTTATCCTAAAATTAGTTTAGCTAAAAGTTACAGTGAAATTTTATCCGAAGCTGCACTTTTATTTATAAAATCATCAACAGAAATTTCTGAAAGAGGTTATATTTATCGAGTCGATTTTAGATTAAGACCCGACGGAAAGAATTCTCCAATTTGCCAATCATTGAGTGATTATCTCAGATACTACGAAACGAGGGGAGAGGATTGGGAGCGTCAAATGCTTATTAAAGCAAATTTTGTCTGCGGCAGTCAAATACTTTTTGAAAAGTTTAAGAATTACTTAACTCCTTTTATATTTCCGTCAAGTTTTATTGTTTCACCAAAAGAGCAAATAAGAAAACTAAAATATAATATAGAACAGAACCTTAGTGAAAAGGAAAATGTTAAACTCTTTTCGGGAGGTATTAGAGATATTGAATTTTCTGTCCAATTTCTTCAGTTATTAAACGGTGGTAGAAATCCCGAGCTGCGTACAGGTAACACATTAAAAGCAGTTAACCTACTAAGCCAGTTAAAATTACTTAGTGATGAAGAAACCAGTCAGCTTACAGGCTCATATATTTTCTATAGAAAAATTGAGCATTTTTTACAGTTAATGAATGACACGCAAACGCATACAATACCAAAAAACAAAGAAATACTTTGTAAGCTAATAAATTATTTGGGCTTAGCTGATGAAAATGAATTCTATTATTTAGTAGAAAAAAACAGAAAAGAGGTTAAAAAAATTTATGAATCAATCTTAAGTGAAGATAAACTTGATTTAGAAAGAATTGATTGGGGAAAAATAAAATTTGCGAATCTAAAAACTGCACTACGGAACTTGAGTTTTTTGCAGACTGGGGTAGGCCTGCTGGAGAAGAAAGAGTTCGACAGCAGAACAATTGACCTGTTCAACAAAATTTCAAAAACACTTTTTAGATTTCTTGAAAAATCTGTTAACCCAGATAAGACTCTCGACAATTTAACAAAAATAATAAGAACAACTACTTTTCCATCGCTATGGTATAATGAAATGACTAATAATACATTTTTTAAAAATGTATTGAAAATTTGCGAGCGAAACCAAAAGGCAATTGACCTCTTGTTTACTGACAAAAATTTAGGCGAACATATACTAACCCATTTTGTTTTTATAAAAAAAATTGAGAACCACTTTTCTTATTTAACAATCAGACAGTTGATTTTTATCCTTTCTATACAATATTCAATGAATTTAATTAACCACCGAAAAGTTTCAAAGTATCTTACTGAATTTTTGAGAATGATAATTATTAACAAATCTTCTGAGCTGAGCCTTAAAGATGAATATTTTATTGCAGGACTTGGAAGTTTTGGAACAGGTGAACTTACTTTCAACTCCGATATTGATTTAATAATTGTTAATAAAAATGAAGACCTTTTATCCGAAGCCAACAAAGTTTTTCAAAAGTTTTCACAAGATATAAAAATTCAACTATCCCCCTTTCAAGTTGATTTTCGTTTGAGACCAGAAGGTAAAAGTAGTTATATCGTGTGGGACATAAACAATTACATTGATTATATAAATAAGCGAGCGAGAGTATGGGAGTTTCAAGCATTATCAAAAATTAAGTTTATTTGTGGTAACAAACGTCTTTATAATAAGTTTATTAAATATATAAACGAAAAAGTTAGAGAAATTCCAGTGGATATTCTTTCAAAAGAAATAAAAGAAATGCATGAAAGAGCTGAGAGTAATTTTCAATCAGTACTAAAATCTTCTTTTAACTTGAAAAAGGGGCGGGGTGGTTTGTTAACAATCGACTTTATCCTGTCTTTCCTATTACTAAAAACACATCATAACTTGAACAAAAGTTTTGGCCTAAGTACTGTAAAACGAATTCGACTATTTACTAAAGAATTGCCATACGAAGCAGGAAGTAAAATCTTACTTAGTAATTTTAATTTATTTAAGAACATTCTACTTGCAAACCAAAATTTGTTTAACAGCAGCTCACAAAATATTCCAGCCGATAAGCTACAAAAGAAAGAGTTGTATAGTTTCCTTCATTTCAAAAATGAAAATGAATTTGAGGAGGCATTAAACAAAGCGATAAAAACTACAATGGATATATTTGCGCAGGTAGTTAAGTAAATCCGCAAAAATTATGACTGATGTTTCTGTATAAAATAATGAGTTACAACAATTTATTGCTTAGCCGCTGAATTTATTATTGTTTTTCATTTTGTTTAGGGTAATAGCTTAAAATATCTTGTTTTTTGTCTTTGCTTAATTCACTTTCTGTCATAAAAGAACGAAGTATAACATCTACCTGTTGAATTAGAGATTTTTTGTAATACTTAGGTGCATAAATTGAACCGTCAAGCATATATATTCTTTTAGTCTTAGTATCATAAAAAACATAATTGACAAAAGGTCCCCCCATACTTTTATCATCCATTCTCCACAGACCTTGAGTCATAAGAGCATATCTGCCAAGAAAATTTACTTCTTTTGTAGTTATGTAATCGTCTGAAATTTCTACATAGCTTTTATTATCGCTTGTTCGGTAGAATTTTTTTGTCAATCGATTACGTATAGCGTAAACTGAATCTCGATTAAGGTCTTCTGGCGATGCATTATCTTTCCAGTAAATAAAAATCCATCTTTCCATATCTGAACCCGGTGCTCTGCGCAACCAGACAAAATGGTCGTTAGGAACATTTAATGCCAACAAATAGTCAGCTTGTACGTATATCATCCAGCCATAATCTTTAAGAAATTTTGCTTCAATGTCTTTCTTTTCGTATCTGGGGTTGTATAAACTTTTAAAAAGTCGATCATCAGATTCTTTTTGGAAATAGTGGAGTAAATTTTCGCTTTGCTTTAAAATACTCTGATTTAATTTTTCTAATGTAGGAGCTGTTAAGAACATAACTAACTGGCCGTCAGCCCATAAGTTATATTTATTTATAACAGTGACTGAATCTTCATTAACAAGTTGTTTAACCTTTGGATCTAAGATCGAATTAATGTACTTAGAAGTTTGGGAGTTAGAATTTAGAGGAGCAATTATTATTATGTTTTTAAAAACTTTCAGGTTGTCAAGTTCAGATAAATTTTTTCTTTTCAAATTGAACAATATTTCAGGTTGTGGAGTATAAATCACCTTGCTAAATACAGTCAGCAATGAACCTTCAAGGTCATAATATTCTGATGAATCAGCAATCACGTAAATATCATCTTCGCTTCCAACGGCAGGCTTTTTTTCGTTGCATGCAGAAAATAAAAGGAGAGTTAGTGCAACTATCAAAAGAAAAGTGAAAGTGTGAGCTTCTAGTAATTTTATTTTCATACTGACCCGGTTAAATTTTATGAGTTATACAAAAAATGCCTTTTATTGTTTCAAATTAGTTTGGCACGTTTAAAAGTACTAAGGGTAAATTAGGAAAAAGAATTGTGTATAAAATCCACATTGAAATTGCGACGCTAATCGGGATAGTTAAATTATCGTCTGCCCAGCCAAAGCTTATATTTTCGACAATGGCGCCTATTGCTACAGCAATAAAACCAATTAGATATTCTAAGGGACTCCCATTGATTTTTGGAGTAAATAAGATAACAATACTGGAAAAAAAGAAAAAAGCAGCTGTACCCTCAAGACTTTTACTAAGAAATTTAGTACGTCCGAATCTTCTACCAACTAAAGCAGCGGACAAATCACCAATAATTAGTACAGCGAAAGCAGTAATTGCTAAAGGTTTTGGGAAAAGTAAAATTACAAGAACAGCTGAGATAAGCACGTAAGTAGCGCCATTTAAGTTCTTTTTAGTATTATCCTTTTCATGTTTACGCAGCATGAATCCAAAGACCTTATAAAAAAATTCGCTAAAGGCGCTGTTAAAATATCGGGCAAGGTCTATGATTAAAGATAGAAATGCAAGGGGAACCAAAATGCTGAGTGCTAATTGTTTACTAATGAAATAATAAACAATTGGAATAGACAACGAACAAAGATGAATAGCTTTTCTTAAAATCTCACTTTTATAGTCAATATGGCCATTATCAATTGCTGGTATCTTTCGCATTATTTGTCTGTTTTTCAGATTCTCTCTTTTTTTTCTCTTCAATTAATTTTTGAACATGCTCAGGAATTTCTTTTTCATCTGACTTTGAACCATTTCTCTTCACAGGCGGCAATTCTTCGCCTTTAATTATTTTTTCTATCTCTTCAGAATCGAGTATTTCTCTTTCTAACAATTCTTTAGACAGCTTATGTAATAAATCTATATTATTTTTTAGTATATTTTCAGCACGCTCCATGCATGTAACAACTATTTTTTTAATTTCACTATCTATTTCTTGAGCAGTTTTTTCGCTGAAGTCTTTATGTTTAGTAATTTCTCTGCCCAAGAAAATTTCTTCCTCTTTAGCGCCGTAAGCTAATGGTCCAAGTTTTTCACTCATACCCCATTCACATACCATTTTTCGGGCGATATTGGTAGCTTTTTCAATATCATTACCTGCACCGGTAGTATATCTGTTAAAAACTATTTTTTCAGCAGCTCTGCCGCCGAGTGCATAAGTTATCATAGCTTCCAAATACTCTTTGGAATAAGTGTGTTTTTCATCCACAGGCAGGTAAGTGGTAACTCCAAGTGCGCGTCCACGAGGAATTATTGTAACCTTATGAACAGGGTCCGCTTCTGGAATCATTCTTGCTACGAGTACGTGTCCAATTTCATGATAGGCAGTTACCTTTTTTTCTTCTTCAGAAATAATAAGGCTCTTTCTCTCCATGCCCATCATTACTTTATCTTTAGCTTCTTCGAAATCGTCCATACTAACTTTCTTTTTATTTTTCCGTGCAGCAAGTAAAGCTGCTTCGTTGACCATATTTGCAATTTCGGCACCAGCTAAACCCGGTGTTCCTTTAGCTAGTACTTCCAAATCAACATCTGAATCTAAAGGTATTCTTCTTGTATGTACTTTAAGGATTCCTTCACGTCCTTTAACATCGGGTCTATCAACAACTACTTGGCGATCGAATCTTCCGGGTCTTAATAATGCGGGGTCTAAAACATCGGGTCTATTTGTTGCAGCGATAATGATAACGCCGCTATTTTGCTCGAAGCCGTCCATTTCTACCAGAAGTTGATTTAGGGTTTGTTCGCGTTCGTCATGGCCGCCTCCTAATCCAGCGCCTCTATGTCTGCCAACAGCATCAATTTCATCAATAAAAATTATACATGGTGCATTTTTTTTACCTTGTTCAAATAAGTCACGTACACGGCTTGCGCCAACTCCAACAAACATTTCAACGAAATCCGCACCACTTATGGAAAAGAATGGTACTCCTGCCTCGCCGGCTACAGCTCTTGCAAGTAAAGTTTTTCCAGTTCCCGGAGGTCCTAATAGCAAAACTCCGCGTGGGATTTTACCTCCTAATCTTTGAAATTTACTTGGCTCTTTTAAGAACTCAATAATTTCTTCTAATTCTTGTTTAGCTTCATCAGCACCAGCAACATCCTTAAAAGTTACTTTAACAGCAGATTCGGAAATTAATTTTGCTCTACTTTTTCCAAAATTAAAAATGCCTTTAGTTCCACCGGCTCCAGCTTGCATCCTTCTCATAAAAAGAATCCATACGCCAAAAATTATAATCCAAGGTAACAATCCAATAAGAACAGTAAACCATTCATTAGATTCTTTTATGAAGGTATATTTAATTTGTTTTTCATTCCATATTTTAACTTGGTCTTGTATTATTGGGTCAACTAATGTAACCGATATGATTTTTACTGGGGTTAAAGTGCCATGAATATTTATGTTCTCTCTTTCTTTAAGAGTGCCTTCAAATCGATAATCATTAACATCTGTTTTATATATCTTAGCTTCACTTATTTTGTTTTCATTTAGGAGATTTTGATACACATCGTATGTTACTTCAACTGCACTGTTAGAGCTTGACTTCATAAATTGCATTACAATTACAGCTGCAACAATTACTGCGCCCCAGCTAAAGACGGTTCTAATAATTTTACCCCAATCAAAATCACCATCCGGCTTTTGAGGAGAATTAGACCCTTTTTTATTTGCCTTTGGATTATTGCCGTTGTTAGCATTGTTTGCCATATACCATTTATTTAGCTTTAAGTTCATCTAATAATTTTCCTTTATTCACTTAATACATAAATTGATCTTAAATTCCGATATTTTTGAGCGTAATCAAGTCCATAGCCGATTACAAATTTATTTGGAATCTTAAAACCAATATAATCAATTTTAACATCATATTTTAGACTATCAGGTTTAAGAAGTAAAGTAACCACTTTCATGCTTGCTGGTTTATGTTCCATAATTAATTCTTCAATATATTTTATTGATAAACCAGTGTCTACGATATCCTCAACAATTATAATGTGTCTATCTCTAATATCTGCGTTTAATTCTTTAACTAGTCTTACACGTCCGGATGAAATTTTTTCATCTCCATAACTAGAAAGTTTAAAAAAATCGATTTCACAATTAATATTTATATTTTTCATTAAATCTGACATAAAAATGAAAGAACCGTTCAATACTCCTATAAATATAGGAAGTTTTGAGCGATATTCATTAGAGATTTCTTTTCCTAATTCAGCATTTCTCTTTTGGATTTCTTCTTCGCTTAGAAAGGGTATAAATTTCTCATCACCAATCCATAATTCTTTTTCATTGTTATTTACGCTGTCCATAGTTTTATTATCTTTTTAGTTTTTGAATCAATCTTGTACCTATCGTCTATTCTTAAACCAACCACCCATACTATGTTGTTCCTATTAACAAGCACAGGCCATGTTTTTTTTTCTTTTGCAGGGATTTTTTGTTCGTTAAGAAAGTCAGATACTTTTTTAAGATTTTTCATTCCTAATGGAATGAATTTATCTCCCGCCTTCCAACAGCGCAAAACAAAATTTTCTTCAATTTTATCGCCCGAAATAAACTCTACTTTACCGTTAGAAGAAAAATCACCATTAAAATTTTTAGTTTCTTCTAAATGGATTTCTTTGCCATTAAAATTAACAGATTGTCCTATTTTTAATATTTGTTGCTGCTTATCTTTTTCTTGATTCTTATAGATTAAAATTTTATCTCTTTCTCTAAGGGCTATATAGTTGTTGCTCAAATTAATTTTTTTGCCTGTTTGTTTTTCAATTAAAGAAATTAATGCAACATGAACTTTGTATGAGAATTCTATTTTTAGTTTTTCTGTAAAAATTTTTTTTAGAATTTGGCCCAAGTGTTCTTTATCAATCTCATCCAATATTTTTAAGTAAATCGAAATTTCATTCTTTTTTATAACGATAAATTTATCAATTATTCTTTGAACGAGTGTTTCAAAAAGTTTAAGGTTTTCTTCTACTATTTTACTGCTTCTGAATAATGCACTTTCAAATGAGCTATTAATTTTGCTTTTAATTAATGGAACGATATTATTTCTGATAAAATTTCTTTTGTAGTCGTCCGTGATATTTGTACTGTCTATTCTATAATTAATTTTATGTTTGTCCAAATACTGGATAATTTCCTTTTTGCTTAAGCATAAGACTGGTCTAATTATATTTTCTCTTTTAATAGGAATACCAGCAATTCCGTTTATACCTGTGCCAGAAAATAAATTTAATAGGATAGTTTCAGCATTGTCATCGAGATTATGAGCGGTAAGAATTTTATTAAAGCCGTGTTTATCAGCATACTTTTGCAGGCTATCGTAACGTAATTTTCTTGCGGCTTGCTCAACAGATATTTTGTTTTTCTTTGCGTAAGCGCGAACGTTAACTTTAACAGATGAAAATTGTATAGATAAATCACTGCAAATTTTTTTGCAAAATTCCTCGTCGTTATCAGCCTCTTTCCCTCTCAATTTATGATTAACATGAAAAGCGGCAAGCTTTACATTAAATTTTTTTTTGTACTTGTTTAGGAAAAAAAGTGAAAAAATAGAATCTGGTCCGCCGCTAAGTGCAATCAAAATTGAATCACCCTTTTCTATTAGGCAATTATCATCAATAAACTTTAATACTTTTTGTTCTATAGACTTCATCAAACATTAATAATTTAGAGAATAGAAGATTGCGAAAAATCTATTTATTGAATTATTCAATTGACAAAATCTCAAATCTAATTATACCCGCTGGCACTTTGGCTTCTACAGTTTGTCCCACTTTAACACCCATCAATGCTTGTCCGACCGGTGATGATATGGAAATTTTTCCTTTTTCGAGGTCAGCTTCTTCTGGAGAAACTAATGTGTATCTAAATTTTTTCTTATTGTTCAAATTTAGCACTTCAAGAGTAGAGAGAATGTGGGACTGGTCTTTTGGCATGGCTGATAAATCTACAAGACGTGCCCTAGAAAGGATGTCTTCCAGTTTACTAATTTTCAGTTCGAGTAAACCCTGTTCCTCTTTTGCTGCGTCGTATTCTGCATTTTCCGAGAGGTCGCCATGAGAACGAGCCTCTGCAATTCTCTCTGCCATTTTTTTCCTGCCGTTGTTTTTTAGTTCTGCCAATTCTTTTTCCAATTCGTGCATTCTTTCCTTGCTTAGATATACAAAGTTGCTCACAGTAAAACTCTCCTTTTAGTGGATAAAAAAAATTGCCACTGTCCGTCAACAAAAGGACTGTGGCACTGAAAACTTAATGATTTTTAGAAAAGGATGCAATATTAATTCACAGTATATCTTACTAATTGTAATAACTCTTTAGAAATGCAATGAAATAAAATATGAAATTAGGGTTCACAAAAGTAATACTTCAAATAATATTCGATGAAGAACTTGTGCTTTATCACCTTATGAATTGAGTATTTTTAGAATACCACATATTGTTATTTATAAGTTTCATTGCAAAGAAACCATGAATAATTTATTTTTAGTATTAAATGATATCCCAAAAGGAATCATTGTACAAACAAATTACCAAAAGTAATTTTTAAAATAAGAGGTTGAAAATGAATTTTGATTTTACAGAAGAACAACTGATGATTCAGCAAACCGCGAGAGAATTTGCGGAATCCGAAATAGCGCCTTCAGCAGTTGAAAGAGACAAAAACGGAGAGTTCCCTAAGGAAATAGTAAAGAAATTAGGTGAACTTGGCTTTATGGGGATGATGGTTTCACCGGAATGGGATGGAGCCGGCTTGGATACTGTTTCTTATGTGCTTGCAATGATTGAAATAAGTAAAGTTGATGCTAGCGTAGGAGTAATAATGTCGGTTAATAACTCACTTGTTTGTTTTGGCATTGAAAAATATGGCAGCGATTATATCAAAAACAAATACTTGAGACCATTAGCTAAAGGTGAAAAGTTAGGTGCATTCGCACTTTCTGAACCTGAAGCCGGCAGCGATGCAACTCAACAACACACTTTAGCCCATAAAAACGGGAGTAAATGGGTTATTAATGGTATAAAAAATTGGATAACTAATGGTACAACTGCTGATTATTTTTTAGTTATGGCTCAGACTGACAGAGAAAAAGCACATCACGGTATAACAACATTTTTGGTTGAAAAGGGTACGCCTGGATTTGCTCATGGCATAAAGGAAGATAAACTAGGAATTAGAAGTTCTGATACCAGTTCATTAACTTTTGAAAATTGTGAAGTGCCTGAGGAAAATATAATTTGGGAAGTTGGGAAAGGTTTTAACTTTGCAATGGAAACATTAAACGGTGGAAGAATTGGTATAGCCGCTCAAGCAGTGGGCATTGCCGAAGCTTCTTTGGAAGCAGCTAAAAAATATTCTAAAGAACGTAAAGCATTTGGTACTCAAATAGCTAATCATCAAGCAATTCAATTTAAACTTGCTGATATGGCACTTAAAGTTGAAGCCGCAAAATTACTTACACTTCAAGCAGCAGCATTAAAAGATGCGGGTAAAAAATTTGTTAAAGAAGCTGCTATGGCTAAATTGTTCGCTTCTCAGATAGCCGTTGAATGTGCTCTTGAAGCTATTCAAATTCATGGCGGCTATGGTTATGTTAGAGAGTACCTTGTGGAAAGATTCCTCCGCGATGCTAAAATAACTGAAATTTATGAAGGTACATCAGAAATACAAAGAATTATAATAGCACGAGAATTGTTAAAAGATTAACTCTATTTCTAAAAACTATTAATTGCTTCATGAAAATTTTTATTTTGTTTTTTTCTCTTGCAGCTGCTGTTTATTCTCAGACAGACTGGGTAAGATGGAGCGGTAAAGAAATCTCTTATGAAATTAAAAATGATATTGGGAAAAATTATTCTATTGACTATTCAAATCTTGAGACGAAATTAATAAGTGCTGCAAAAAATATTTATTACTTCTTAATTTCTGATTTAGATGGCGATAACTGTCCATTTTACCCCACCTGTTCTAATTTTTTTGTTGCTTCCGTTAAAAGTACAAATCTGCTTCAGGGACTACTGATGTTTGTAGATAGATTTACCCGTGATGTTAATCCTGTTAAGGGAACAAATCATTACCCTTATTATATTACAGGAAAACTTTATGACCCTGTTTATAACTATACACTTGATTTTAGTAAAATAAAATATCAACCAGGTGGAATTATTATTGATGAATTTTCTGAAAATAGATAAAATCCATTTATACTCTTTGCTTACATTGTTGTCATTTCTCTTTTGTCCAATATTTACAGAGAATGTTTTTCCCCAAGCCCTAAAGGAAGACTTTTTTTCTCCATTGAATAGATTGAAATTTGCCAACTATCTCTTTTCTCAATCAGATTATTTAAGAGCAGCTGAAGAATATCGTGCCTTTCTTAAAGAGGAGTCAAACGATACGGCAAGATTTAAACTTGCTGAATCCTTATTAAATATTTCTCGTTTTAGTGAAGCAGCCGATCATTTTAAAGAAATTTTTTTTAATAGAGATTTAGGAGACTATGCTAAATTAGAATTTTATCGCTCATTGTTTTTAAGCAGAAATTATTCTTTTTTTAGACAAACTGTTAATCAGGAAAATTATTTGCCTGAAAAATTTTTATTAGAAGTAAAAAGATTAGGTGCAATTTCTTATTTTTTTGATAATATCTCGTTGCCCGACAGTACTGCCTTTTTACAGTATTTTATTAGTGACTCTGTTAAATCAAAAATAAAAGATTTTTATTTGCGGAAAAAATTTCCATCTTATAAAAGTCCCTTAAAAGCCTCTCTTTTATCAGCGGTTTTGCCAGGTTCAGGGAAAATTTATTCAGGTCAAATTAGTGATGGCATTACAGCATTTGTAGCAACAAGTATATTGACATTTTTAGCAATAGATAATTTTAATGCATCGCATAGATTTCGGGGCTGGCTTTTTAGTGGTCTTGCTCTGCTTAGCTATGCGGGAAACATTTATGGTTCGGCTGCTTCGGCTCAACTTTATAATGCAGAAATTAGGTTCAATCTCGATAAAGAAATAAAGTTGTATTTTGAAAAACGAAACTATTTTTTGCCATCAATTGATTTTATTAAATAAGGAACTGGTCTTTTGAAAGTTATTAATCAAAGCATATTTTTCTTAGTATTCATAGCTATATTCACTGATTTATTTTCCCAAAACAAATTGAAATTACAATTTGACTATGCAAATAAACTGTTCGCTGCACATCAATATTTTGATGCTATCACAGAATATAAACGATTACAATTTTTTGATACTGCAAAACAATACGCTTACCAAACAAATTATCAAATAGCTATGTGTTATAAATTGGGTGCTCATTTTGACAATGCTATAAAATATTTTTTTATTTCAGAGCAAAACGCGATTACAACCCAACAGAAATTTAATTCGAAGATTCAAATAATTAGGACCAATATACTAAGAAGAACAACAGAAGAAGCGCTACAATTATTGGATAGTCTCGATAATAATGTTCTGTATGATACAAAAAAAGACACAATTAATTATTGGCGCGGCTGGGCATTTATTTTTGCAAATGAATGGGAAAAAGCAGCAAATAGCTTCGCTAAAATAGATAATCAACATCCGCTAAAAATAATTTGCCAGCGTGTTGATAAAGAAAAATATTCAGTTACTTTTGCAAAGGTAATTTCTTATATTTTGCCTGGTGCGGGGCAAATTTATACGGGGCATATTTTATCTGGCTTGATGTCTTTAAGCTGGAATTTGCTTGCAGGTTATTGGACAGTTAATTCGTTCGTTTCAAATCGCATATTTGATGGCTTTGTAGTTGGTGATTTAGTATGGTTAAGATTTTATAGAGGCAATATTCAAAATGCAGAAAAGTTTGCTGTTCAAAAAAATATTGACATAGCAAATAAAACCCTTCGTTATCTGCAAACACAATATGAGGGTATTAAGCCATGAAGTTAAAAGAAGAAGAAATTAGAAAAATTACGCTCGATACTATTGCCGAATTAGGAGAGGATGCAACCCCAGAATTAGTAAAACAAAAAGTTAGAGAAAAAATTGAAAAACTTGCTGATAACAATATTTCTTTTTCTAAGCCTGATACTTCCTCTGGCCGAGTAATTTTAACTGCATTTGGCTTAAATAAACCAGGCATTGTTGCCGCTATTACAAAATCAATTGCTGAGTCCAACTGCGATATTCAGGATCTTTCACAAAAATTAATGGGTGATTTTTTTACAATGATTATGATAGTAGACCTTTCTACCTCGCCGAAAGATTTGAAAGCCTTGCAAGAAGAAATGGCTAAAGTTGCAGATGAATTAAAAATAAAAATTTATCTGCAACATGAAGATGTTTTTAAATATATGCACCGAATCTAAAATTAAATGTGCGTTAAAAAGTCTTGTTAATAAATTTTCAGTCTAAAACAAATTGTAGCCTGATATATGCCTTACGAATTTGAAGAAATAATTGAAACAATTCGAATGACCGAAATTGAACATTTCGATATTCGAACTGTTACATTAGGTATTAGTCTGCGTGATTGTTATGATAGAAATATTGAAATAGCAAAACAAAAAATTTATGATAAGATTTTGAAATATGGTAAGAATCACGTTAAACTTGCAAAAGAAGTAGAATCGCAATTTGGAATTTCAATTGCTAATAGGAGAATATCTGTTACACCAATTTCAATTCCTTTTGATTCGTTTGGTTATTATGAATTTATTGAAATAGCTAAAATTATGGATAAAGCTGCTGAAGAAATTGGGATTGATTATATCGCTGGCTTTTCGGCATTGGTTCAAAAAGGCATGACAAACGGAGAACGAGAATTGATTAAATCAATTCCCGATGCCATTTCTTCAACTAAAAGAGTTTGCTCAAGCGTTAACGTTGCATCTACTAAAGCTGGTATTAACATGGATGCGGTTCTAATGATGGCAGATGTTATTAAATCCACCGCAGAAAAAACAAAAGAAAATGACTCTATCGGCTGTGCTAAACTTGTTGTTTTTGCAAATGCTGTGGAAGATAACCCCTTTGTTGCCGGTGCTTTTCATGGGGTAAGTGAACCAGAGGTTGCGCTAAATGTTGGTATTAGTGGCCCTGGTGTAGTCTTAGATGCAATTAGAGAAGCTGGTAAGGTCGACCTTCAAATGCTTTCAGAAGTAATTAAAAAAACTATTTTCAAAATTACACGAGCTGGTGAACTAATCGGAAGAAAATTAGCTGAAAAGCTAAATGTAAGTTTTGGAATAGTCGATATTTCTTTAGCTCCAACTCCAGCAGAAGGAGATAGTATTGCGGAAATATTAAAAGCAATGGGAGTCGAAGATGTAGGAGCACCTGGCACCACTGCTGCTCTTGCGATGTTGAACGACTCTGTAAAAAAAGCTGGATTGATGGCAAGTTCTTCTGTCGGCGGCATGAGCGGCGCTTTTATCCCTGTAAGCGAAGATGCCGGCATGATTAAAGCTGCACAATTAGGCCATTTGACAATTGAAAAACTTGAAGCTATGACCGCTGTATGCTCGGTGGGACTGGATATGATTGCTGTTCCAGGTGATACATCATCTGCTACTATAGCTGGAATTATAGCTGATGAATGTGCTATCGGCGTGATAAATGATAAGACTACCGCCGTAAGAATAATACCGGCTTTTGGTAAAAAAGTCGGTGATTTCGTTGACTATGGCGGACTGCTAGGCAAAGCGCCTATAATGAAAGTGAGCCAACTTAGTTGTAATAACTTTGTTGGAAGAGGCGGCAGAATTCCTGCACCCTCGAGAAGTTTAACAAATTGAATCGGAATGATTTCTTGCTGAATTATATTTCCATAAAGGACAGTAAATTTTTTAATGAAAATTATTTGAGGAGGTATAATGAAAAATAAAGGACTATTAATCGGCTGCAGCGTGGGAGCTTTTATTCTAATAATAATTGGAATCTTTGTAATATGGGGAATTAGTACTTACAATAAGCTAGTTAGTTTAAATGAAGGAGTTAATCAAGCGTGGGGACAAGTTGAAAATGTCTACCAAAGAAGAGCCGACCTTATACCAAATTTGGTTGCTACAGTTAAAGGTGTAGCTAATTTTGAAAAGGAAACTTACACTGCAGTTACTGAAGCTAGAGCTCGGGTTGGACAAATAAAATTATCTGCCGATCAATTAAGTGACCCCCAAGCTTTTCAAAAGTTTCAACAAGCTCAAGATAATCTGGGTAATGCTATTTCGCGGTTGTTAGTAGTTTCTGAAAATTATCCCCAATTAAAAGCAAACGAAAATTTCTTAACCTTACAAGCTCAACTGGAAGGAACTGAAAATAGAATAACAGTAGAAAGACAAAAATTTAACCAAGTCGTACAGTCCTATAACACTGCTATTAAAAAGTTCCCAGCTAATTTTATTGCAAATATGACTGGCTTCAGGGAAAAACAATATTTTAAAGCTCAAGAAGGTGCTGAACAAGCACCTAAAGTACAATTTTGAATTCAGAATTCAGAATGCAGAATAAAGGAGTGAAATTGTTTAGAAAATTTTTATTGAGTTGCTTTATCCCATTGTTTCTGTACGCTCAACCAGAGATACCACAGTTGAAGTATTATGCAAATGATTTTACTGGTACATTGTCAAATTCTCAATTATACGATTTGAATTCATTATTAAAATCTTTTGACGATTCAACCTCTACTCAAATTGTATTTCTTATGATACCAACCTTAAACGGTTACCCTATTGAAGATTATACTTATAAAGTTGCGTCAGAAAATAAAATTGGAACTGAAAAAAATAATAATGGTGTGCTTTTTTTTGTCGCTAAAAATGATAGAAAGATGAGAATTGAAGTTGGATATGGTTTAGAAGCTGTATTACCTGATGCTCTTGCAAGTTCAATTTTAAGAAATGAAGTTAGACCTTACTTTATTAACGATGATTATTATGATGGGATTAAAGCAGGGTTAAAAACTATTATAGATGCGACTAAGGGTGAATACAAAAACAGTAAAAAGAACGAAGATGAAAAAATAGGTTTTCCATTTATTTACTTAATTTTGTTCTTGATAATTTTTTTGTTATCTGGAAGGAGAGGCGGCGGATTAGGCACCTGGCTGCTATTAGGTTCTATCTTAGGTAGTAGTGGTAGAAGAGGTGGTGGTGGATTTGGAGGCGGAGGATTTGGTGGATTTTCTGGAGGTGGCGGTTCTTTTGGTGGCGGCGGCGCAAGCGGAAGTTGGTAAAAAAAGATTACTTATCAATTATTGCTTGAAGTTCACTGCTGGTTTTCTTATTATTTGATTGATTTTGAAAAGATGTTTTTAATCCAATTACTTAATTGGCTATTTTTAATCTTGATTAAATAAAGGCTATCCATAGCAGGTTTTTCATGTTTTTGCGCTTTAGTTTTTAAATAAGCTCTATATGTGACAGCTCAGTGAATGGTTACTTAGTTAGGAAATACCTGCCTGGTGTTAAAAAATGATAAGAAATCACTTGCTTTAAAAACTATTTGTAACAAGTGCAAATTTTGAAAAAATAGCTGAGTAAGTAGATTTTTATACTAACATGTCCTTAACTAAACTTTTAATAATACAGGAGATTCTACCATGTCTATTATGATAACTGATGAATGCATAAACTGCGGAGCATGCGAGCCTGAATGCCCAAATACTGCAATCTATGAGGGAGGTGCAAATTGGGAATTAGGTGGAAAAACATATGGTCCTGATGACCCAGCTCCATCTGGTGCAACAGGATTCTTTTCTAACGATTACTTTTATATTGTTCCTGATAAGTGCACTGAATGCGTAGGATTTCATGATGAACCACAATGTGCAGCAGTTTGCCCTGTAGATTGTTGCATACCCGATCCAAAACACGTTGAATCAAAAGAAGAATTATTGGCTAAGAAAGAAAAGCTCGATGCAATGGGAAGATAAAGTTTCCATTTCAATTGAAGTGTAAAGAAAAATGTTTCTAATTTGTTAAAAAAGAGGCTGACTCAAAATTCCAACTTTTTGAGCAGCCTTTTTAGTTTATACCCAAATCTATAAAATTATTAGGAATGAATTCATTGTGAAAATCTGCCTATTGGCAGTGTAGGGTATCAATCTCCAACAAAAAAGTTCTACCATTTTTCTTTCATTAGAGATTGCTTCGGTTGCCTTAATGAAAAGTGCAATGAGCTCCCTCGCAACGACAGTAATTCTTATGTTGTTACTTCCCGTGTTTTTGTGACCGCCGCTAAAAATAAATAACCCCCTTGCAGTCATTGCGAACGAACGAAGCGAATAAAGCAATACCAAGCACAAAATTGTGCCGACCATCTTAATGCTAGTGATTACTTCGCCCCGATAAAGTCAGGAGTCACAAAGACAGTATCTTTTTAGTTTTGTCAACTTATGAAAACAGATGTGAGGCCAAGGCCCCTTCGCCCAATCATTTTTATAAAATTCAGAGTGGCTCAACCTTATTACTTTATTGTAGAATAACGACTAAAGACAATTAGAACAGAAAAAGTAAGAATAAAGTAAAGAGAAGAATTTATAAATAAAAAAGATAAATAAAGATAGTATGTAGAAAAGTGACAAGTAAAGGTGAATATATAATTTTCTAATGCTTAGGTTGGGATAAATGATATTAAACATTCTCTTTTTAACAGCTATTTTGTTGCATAGTTATTTTGGTTTTAGAAAATTGTTGTCAGATTTACAGCATTTCAATGTAAAATATCTGTCCAATATATTTTTTATTTCGTCCCTAAATGGACTTAATCTATTTCTCTGTTCTTTATCCTATAAATATTTTGTCCTGAGGGGACAATAAAGCTTTGATTATCCTTAAACCAATCTAATCCCTTTAGGGATTATATAGTTATAGAATAAATAAATATCAAACTTAAGTTAAAAGTCCCGTAGGGACGAGATAGGGACTGATTTACAAGACAAGTAGAGCAGTCCAAAATCTTGAAGTTTTCTAAATTTATTTGGCAATTCATCCCTTCGGGATTTGATTCCAAAATTATTTTGGACAGCATTGATAAAAGTGTATTGGCAAGAATAAAAATTATAACTTGTTTTTCCCGCTACTTCTATTATTTTTATATTTAAATGAAAAGTTAATTACTTTTTGAAAATAATAAATAGTCAATAATAAAAAAGTGTTGATATGCAAGTAGGCAAATACAAAATAAGTTATATTGAAACCGGAAGTTTTGCGCTTGATGGTGGTGCAATGTTTGGTGTAGTACCTAGACCATTGTGGGAAAAAACCAATCCACCAGACGAAATAAACCGTATAACGCTCGGTGCCAGATTATTACTTCTTGAAAGTGCTAATAGAAAAATTTTAGTCGATACTGGATTGGGGGGTGATTGGAACGACAAATTTAGGAGGATTTATCGTGTTAATCAGCTGCAGGAACCGTTATTGAGTTCTTTATCGAAAAAAAATATCACCTCTGAAGAAATTACAGATGTAATTTTGACCCACCTTCATTTTGATCATACGGGTGGTTCAACAAAATTAGTTGATGGTAAATGGCTACCTACTTTTCCAAATGCCAAATATTATGTTCAGGAAAAGCAGTTTGAATGGGCTCGGAACCCTTCCGAGCGCGATAGAGCAAGCTTCTTTAATGAAAGATTTCTTCCGCTTTATGAACATAATCAGTTAGAATTGTTAAATGGAAAATATAATTTAGATGATGAAATAGAGTTAATTGTGGTTAATGGACATACATTTTCGCAGCAACTTGTTAAAGTTGCAGATTCTTCAAACACACTACTATATTGTGCTGATTTATTTCCTACAAGTTCACATATTCCAATTCCTTATGTAATGGCGTATGACTTACAACCATTGATAACTATAGAAGAAAAAAAAGATATTTTAAAGAGCGCTATAAAAGAAAATTGGATTTTATTTTTTGAACACGACCCATTTTCAGCAGCAGCTACTGTTACACAAACTGACAAAGGATACTCAGTGAAAGAAAAATTTGAACAACTGGTATGAATAATATACTATCAGAATTTAAAAAGGTATGTAGTTATAGTGAATTAAAAGAAAAGGTTGGGAAAAAATTTTTTGTGGATGATGTAGAAATTGCCATCTTTAAAGTGGAAAATGAAATTTTTGCTGTTAGTAATATTTGTCCCCACCAAAAAACACATTTGATTCATGAGGGTTTAGTAGAAAATTGTAAAGTTATTTGTCCCGTCCATGGATGGGAATTTGATTTGAAGACAGGTCAGCTGCCAAGTAATAGAAAAGGACTTAATACATACGAAGTCGAAGTTATAAATGATAATGTTTATGTAAAAGCTAAAAAGGATGAGTATAAATGGTAAAAAAATGTTAAGGTGATTAATGCAGATAAATAATAAAACAGTAATTGAAAAAGCAAAAGAACTTGGTTTTAACTTGGTTGGGTTTGCACCCGCAGAAAAGCTAAATAACGAAACAGAGTTATTACGTCGATGGCTTGATAAAAATTACCATGCAACAATGAAATATATGGAGCGTAATTTTGAGAAAAGATTGGATGTAAAAAATATTTTACCCAACGCTAAGAGTGTTATTTCTCTTGCACTCAATTACTTTTGTGATGAAAATTTTTTAGATGGGGATAATTTTGGTAAAGTATCGCGTTATGCTTGGGGTAAGGATTATCACTTGGTAATGTGGCAAAAACTCGAAGAATTAGATAGTTATTTAAGAAAATTAGATTCTGATTTTGAAATGAAATTTTATGTTGATGCTGGTCCAGTTATGGATAAAGCTTGGGCTGTAAAAGCTGGAATTGGCTGGCTTGGTAAACATACTAATGTTATCAGCAGAGAATTTGGCAGCTGGATATTCTTGGCTACTTGTATAACTAATGTTGAGTTTGAATACAATTTGCCAAGTGAAGACTACTGTGGAACATGTACTGCATGCATTGATGCATGCCCAACTAATGCAATTATTGATGAATATATTATTGATGCAAACAAGTGCATTTCTTTTTTAACTATAGAAAATAAGGGAGAGATACCCGATGAGTTTAACGATAAGTTTGAAGGTTGGATTTTTGGCTGCGATATATGTCAAGAGGTATGTCCCTGGAATAAAAAATTTTCTATTGTAACTAATGAGAAAGAATTTGGAATGACTTTAAATAAAGAATTAAATTTGGATGAGATACTTACTTTAGATGATGAACAATTCAAAATTAAGTTCGCTAATAGTCCAATTAAGAGAGCTAAATTAACTGGCTTAAAAAGAAATGCTCAATTCTTAAGAAAAAGTCGCATTAAGGTCAAAGAATCTTTTGAGTGAAAATATTATCTAATACAACAAAAATAAAACATATATGGAGACACGTAATGGCTGAAAATCATCACAAGGTAGTAATTATAGGTTCTGGCCCCGCAGGGTTAACAGCTGCTTTATATACAGCTCGTGCAAACTTAAATCCAATTGTTTTTGAAGGATTGCAACCTGGCGGACAATTGACGATTACAACAGAAGTAGAAAACTATCCGGGTTTTGAAAAAGGAATACAAGGACCTGAGTTAATGGACATTATGAGAAAACAAGCATGCCGATTTGGTGCAAAATGCTTGTTTAAGAATGTTACAGAAGTTGATTTTTCTAAACGACCATTTATTATAAAAGTGGATAATGAAAATTATACGGCAGATGCAGTAATAATAGCAACTGGTGCATCGGCAAAGTGGTTGGGAATTCCTAGTGAAGAAAAATACAAAGGGTACGGTGTATCTGCTTGTGCAACGTGTGATGGGTTCTTTTTTAAGGACCAAAAAGTTTTAGTTATCGGAGGTGGTGATACTGCAATGGAAGAAGCTACTTATCTTACTAAGTTTGCAAGTGAAGTTACTATTGTACATAGAAGAGATGAGTTTCGCGCTTCAAAGATAATGGTAGAAAGAGCTAAAAAAAATCCTAAAATAAAATTTTTACTCAACTCTATTGTTAAAGAAATTTTAGGCAAAGAAGAAAATGGAAGAAAAACTGTAACCGGCGCACTTATACAAAATGTGAAAGATGGTAAAGTTAGTGAAATTAACGTCGATGGCATTTTTATGGCTATAGGTCATAAACCAAATACTGAGATTTTTAAGGGACAGCTTGAAATGGATGAAACAGGGTATTTAATAACTAAACCTGGATCAACTTATACAAACATAGAAGGTGTTTTTGCAGCTGGCGATGTTGCAGATAAAGTTTACCGACAAGCAGTTACTGCGGCTGGTACAGGGTGTATGGCGGCATTAGATGCTCAGCGATGGCTTGAAGAACATGAATTGGCTTAATTATTTTCAGTTGTATGTTTTTCTTGTCCCGGAAAAAAGACGGAAGTTTTAATGCTCTATCCTGAATTTTAATTTTGTTTTTTAGCAGCAGGTTATTAAATGGCTATTAAATCTGGATACGTCTCAATTATTGGAAAGCCTAATACCGGAAAATCAACATTAATGAATGTATTATTAGGTGAGCGGCTATCAATTACTACTAACAAACCACAAACTACAAGAAAAAAAATCTTAGGCATTTTATCAGCTGAAGATTACCAAATAATTTTTTTAGATACGCCAGGTATTTTAACACCTCGTTATTTACTGCAAGAAAAAATGCTCGATTATGTTTATGAATCAGTAAAAGATGCCGACATAATTTTAATGCTAATTGATATAAGTGATGACCCAACAGGTAAAAAATTTTTAGAAGATGAGGTGGTAAATAAAATTCTTTCTCTTAAAAGTGTTAAAAAAATATTGGCAATAAATAAAGTTGATTTATCCAACGAAAGTGAAGTAAAAAAGTTGATAGAACAATTAGAATCAACAAAGATGTTTGATAAGCTTATTCCAATTTCTGCAATAACCGGCTATAACATAGCAGAATTGAAACAAGCAATACTTGAAATTTTACCTGAGCATCCTAAGTATTATCCTGATGACCAATTATCTGATAGAAACGAAAGATTTTTTGTTTCTGAAATTATTAGAGAAAAAATTTTTGAATTGTTTCATGATGAAATTCCTTACAGCACTGAAATAGAAATTGAAGACTTTAAAGAAAGAACAAAAGGTAAAGATTATATACTTGCTAATATTATTGTTGAACGAGAAACTCAAAAACCAATAATAATTGGTCAAGATGGTATATCAATAAAAAAGATTGGTAAAGCCGCCCGCCGCTCTATCGAAGATTTTCTCGGTCGTGAGGTATATCTTGAGCTTAGAGTAAAAGTTAAAGAAAAATGGCGTTCCGATCCATCACTTCTTAAAAAGTTTGGCTACGATACTTCTTCAGAAGGATAAATTTTTAGAATGAAATTCTTTCCCGTTAAAGTTAAATACTTTTACAAATACTTAGCAGAAGTAATATTACTGTTTATGACTATTATTTGGGGTGGAACATTTGTAGTTGTTAAGGAATCATTGAATAATTTCTCCCCGACTTTCTTTGTAGCCCTTAGATTCGCAATAGCAAGTATAATCTTACTCCCATTAGTATTAATTAAAAAAGAGAAATGGAATAAGAAAGTTTTGCTGCATGGGTTTCTACTCGGCTCTTTTTTATTTGGTGGATTCGTTTTGCAAACAATTGGCTTACAGTTTACAACAGCCTCACGTTCAGGTTTTATTACTGGTACAATTGTTATTATCGTGCCTATATTTCAAACTGTTATTGAAAAAAAATTGCCAACGAGGGGAACGATAATTGGAATCTTATTTGTACTGCTTGGATTAATTTTTTTGTCATCAAGTGGAAAATCAATTTTTAACTTCATTTCTAATTTAGGGACAAATTTTAATTTGGGTGATGTTCTTACTTTGTTGTGTGCAGCAGTCTTCGCTTTGCAAGTAGTTTATATCGATATTTTTTCCCCTAAACATAATTTCTGGGTATTACTATTTATCCAGTTGGCTTCCGTTGCAGTTGAGGGTTTTCTTGCGTCACTAATATTTTCTTTTACGAATATAGAACCGCTCCGCTTTGATTTTAACTTCTACATTTTATTTGCTTTTTTTTATACTGCGGTGCTGGCAACTTTAGTTAATATTGGCTTGCAAACAAAATTTCAAAAGGAAGTATCCCCTTCTAAGGCTGGAATAATTTATTCCTTTGAGCCTGTTTTTGCAGCAGTATTCGCCTTCTTTGTACTCAGCGAAAAAATTACTAATTTTGGTTTGATAGGATGCACATTAATATTTACAGGGTTAGTTTTATCAGAAGTCTTAGATTCTATAAAAAACAAAAATGGAAAAAGAATTAAGACGAGCAGAAATAGTGGTTAACGGACTGGTACAGGGAGTGGGCTTTAGATACTTTGCACTTAGAACCGCCGAAAAATTAGGTTTAAAAGGTTACGTTAAAAATTTGTACACTGGTGAAGTTTATGCATTGGTTGAAGGTGAAAGGCAATTGATAGAAGAATTCTATAATAAGATGAAAATTGGACCAATGCATGCTGATGTAAGAAAACATTCTATTAAATTATCTGAACCGACAAATGAATTCACAAAATTTGAGATAAGATATTGAATGCAAAATTTAGAATAGGCTTTGGCTACGATGTTCATCAATTTGCTGGAAATAGAAAATTAATTTTGGGTGGTGTTGAAATTCCGTTCGATAAAGGCTTGCTTGGTCATTCAGATGCTGATGTTCTGCTTCATGCAATTTGTGACGCATTACTTGGAGCTCTTGCACTTGGCGATATTGGGAAACATTTTCCTAATACTGACCCTAACTACAAAAATATAAGCAGCAAAATATTGCTTGAAAAAGTTGGCAGACTTGTGGAAAAAAGTGATTATCATATTTCTAATATTGATTCGACTCTCGTAATCCAAGAGCCCAAGTTATTACCCTTCATTGATTCGATGAAAAAAACTATTGCAGATATATTGAAAGTTGAAGTAAATCAAGTATCCATTAAAGCTACTACTTCTGAAAAATTAGGGTTTGTTGGAGAACAACGCGGAGCTGAAGCTTATGCTGTCGTTCTTCTTCATAAAAAATAAAGTTAATGCTCGAACAAATTTTAAGCTATATCAATAACCTTAACCCTTTTTTAATTGTAATTGTGCTGTTTTTTTTCTCTTTTATTGAAAATATTTTTCCACCCTCCCCAAGCGATATTGTAATTGTAATCGGTGCTACTATAGTGGCAAATTCAATTTTTTTGTTCATCCCTATACTGTTAATAACAAGTTTAGGTAGCTCTTTGGGATTTATTGTTATGTATTATGTTGGTTCCAAATTTGGTGAGAAAGTTATCCGAAAGGGCAAGTTAAAGTTTGTAAAAAAAGAAGCATTATACAAAGCAGATTTATGGTTTTCTAAATACGGTTATAAGCTAATTATAATTAACAGATTTTTACCCGGCACTAGATCTGTGGTCAGTTTTTTTTGCGGTATACATAATTTAGTGCCAGTAAAGACTTTTATATATGCGGCAATAAGTTCTTTTTTGTGGTATTCACTTTTAATTTATTTGGGTGTCCAATTAGAAAGAAATGTACAACTTATCGATAAATACCTCGAAGCATACTCTAATATTATTTTGAGCCTTACAATTTTACTGTTTGTTTTTATTTTTATAAAATTTTTGCTTAGGAAAAATAAACCCAGCAAATGAAAGGTCTTTTTGGAAGATATAAAATAGTTCTTACGCCAGAACAAAGAAAAAAAAGAAACAAAGATGTTGCTCTTGTTCTAATTAGTGGTTTTTTAATGGGTATTTCTTACCCCCCTTTACCATTGCCATATTTTATTTTTATTGCTTTTGTGCCGCTGCTTAAAGTTATCGATGAAAAGGAAACATTAGGAGAAATAAACCGATATTCTTATTTAGCATTTTTTGTTTTTACCTTAATTACTCTTTATTGGGTGGGGAGCTGGACTAAAGAAGCAGATCCGTTCTTGATGATTTCTGGCTTTCTATTACTATTCGTAAATCCTGCACTATATCTTATTCCAACAACCATTTACTTCTTTTGCAAAAAATCATTAGGTAAAAAAGTTGCTCTTTATTTATTCCCTTTTTTTTGGGTTTCATTTGAATATCTTTATTCACTTACAGATTTAAGATTTCCGTGGTTAATTTTAGCTAACAGCCTGGTTTATTTTAACACATTTATACAAATCACTGATGTTGTAGGGGCATACGGACTTTCGTTGATTGTTTTGTTTATTAACGTTCTTTTGTTTAATGCCTATGTGAAATTTAAATCGACACATAAGATATTATCCTTAAACCTATGTGCGGCAAGTTTAATTTTTGTCATTGTTTTTTCATATGGCTTATTCAAACGCTTTTCCAATCATCCTTCTTTAATTAAAGTTAAACTTGGGTTGATACAGCCCGACCTGAATCCTTGGGCAAAATGGGAAGTTAGTGATCTCAGCGAGCTATTAAATATTTATCTTAGATTATCACAAGCAGCAGTTGATCAAGGAGCAAAAATAATTATCTGGCCTGAATCCGCCTTACCGGTCTACTTACTTTCTGGTAATTATGAATATGAAGTTGAGAGGATTAAAAATTTTGTAAGAAATAATAAAATATACTTGTTAACAGGTATGCCTGATGCAAATTTTTATTTTGATAAAACAAAAGCACCAAAAGATGCTAAGCCTCTTAAAGGCAACGTCTTTTACACTTCGTATAACTCGATTTTGCTTTTTTCACCATTTACAGAAGAAATTCAGAAGTACCAAAAAATAAAATTAGTTCCTTTTGGTGAAAAAGTTCCTTTCGTTGAAGAGTTCCCTTTTCTTGGCGATTTAATAAAATGGCAAGTGGGAATTTCAAGCTGGAACGAAGGAAAAGATACTGTCGTTTTTAAATTGGCAAATGTTGATTTAACAATTAAAAACCCATCACAGAAAAAAGTTATTATTTCAGGTGAAATAAAAGTGGGGGGATTAATATGTATAGAATCAATTTATCCAGATTTTGTGGCTTCGTTTGTTCAACGCGGAGCTAATCTTATTGCAGTTGTGACAAACGATAGTTGGTACGGTTACTCAAGTGGACCCTTTCAGCATGAGGCTATAAGCATTTTACGAGCAGTTGAAAATAGACGAACTGTTGTAAGAGCAGCTAACGGTGGTGTGTCTTGTATTATAAATCCATTAGGAAAAATTTTGAACGAAACAAAACTGTTTACTAAATCATTTCTTGTTGTTGATGCCGGTATTGAAGATAATCTTACCTTTTACACAAAGTATCCCCTTATTTTCCCATTAACTTCTTCTTTTGTATCTATAACGATTATACTATTATTTACTATGAAAATGCTCTATCATTTTTTTAACCATAAAGGGACAAAAAGAAATGAATAAAATAATTGATTTAAGAAGCGATACTGTTACAAAACCTTCCAAAGCAATGCGAAAGGCAATGTATGAAGCTGAAGTAGGCGATGATGTTTACAAAGAAGACCCTACAGCAAACGAACTTGAAAGGTACGCAGCAGAACTACTCGGAAAAGAAGCAGCTCTTTTTGTGCCTAGCGGTGTAATGGGTAATCAAATTTGTTTAAATGTGTTGACCCAACCGGGCGATGAAGTTATTTGTGAAAAAGATGCACATATTTTTCATTATGAATCCGGCTCGCCTGCAGCTTTGAGTGGTATACAGTTAAATCTTGTTGAAGGTAAAAGAGGAATATTTACTCCAGAACAAGTTGAACCTTTGATAAGACCAACTAGTGCATATTACATGGCGCGTACTAAAGTGATAGAAATTGAAAACACACATAATAGAGCAGGCGGAACTATAAATCCAATCGAAAATATTGAGGCAATTTCCAAATTAGCAAAAAGATATAATTTGTTTTGCCATTTGGATGGAGCTAGAATTTGGAACGCATCTGTTGAAACAGGTATAACACCTGCTAAATATGCTTCTTATTTTGATTCTGTATCTTGTTGCCTTTCGAAAGGGCTTGGCGCACCTATTGGTTCCATTATTGCCGGTAATAAAGATTTTATTAATGAGGCTTATAGAGTTAGAAAAGCCTGGGGCGGAGGAATGCGCCAAGTTGGAATTATTGCAGCCGCTGGTTTATACGCACTTAAAAACAATATTTCTCGACTTACCGAAGACCATGAAAAAGCAAAATTGTTAGCAAAATTTTTAAATTCTTTTGATTCTGTCTCAATTGATTTAGATAGTGTTCAGACAAATATTCTAATGTTTTCACCAAAGAAAAAATCTGTCGAACAAATTTTAACAGAATGTAGAGAAAACGGCTTGCTGCTTAGTCAAGGAGCCGTTGGTTTTATTAGAGCTGTAACCCACATGGATGTTTCTTTTGAAGATATTGAAATTGCTAAAAAAATTTTAGAAAAAGTAATTGGTTGAATTACACTCAATTGCGCTGGTTAAAATTTCACTTTATAAAAAAATAAAGAACAGCCATTACAAATAATTGATTCATAATTAAGCTTGCTGCATCGGGTTTATATTTTTTTAAATAACTCCAAACTTTTGCTACTGTTATCATTGCTATAATTAAGATTATAGTTAGTACAATACTTTCATTAATATTCAATTTGCCGCCATAAAGTGTAATTGCACTTTTATTCCCCAAAATTTTTGAGTAGATGATTTCAAGATGCAAAAAATAAACTAATAATGATTCACGACTTACATCAGTAACAAATGAATCTTTTTGACGTAGTTGTGTATACTTCCAGAAGAAGCTTAAAAGAAGCATTACTATTCCTAATCTCTCAGTAAAGAAAAAAGGATTTGGTTTTAATAATGAAAGACTACTGAATATATTGAGGTGTAAAATCAAATAAGAAAGAAAAGCTGACGTTGAACCTAAGAAAATAGTGTAGTTAATAAATAAATTTTCTTTGTTATTCTGTCTAAATCGCAAATAGTAAATACACACAATTGAGCCGGCGAGTAAAAATGAAATCCAAGGAAATATGGGGAATAGTGAACCACTTTTTTGATTAAAGTAAGCAGCAAAAAAAATTGGTAAAAATTTTTCGAAATTAATTGACCAAAACAAAGGACTGATAATAATAACAAAAACACTGATTAGCAGTAATGTGTATTCAAAAAGTTTTTCATGTGAAATTGTGATTCTAAGAAATATCAGTAACAATAATCCAACTGCTATACATTGAAGTATGTCAACTTTAATAAATTCTTGCAGCTGATTTGGAGTTGCTTTACCAATTATTCCTTTTAGTGTAGGATATGGGATATGAAGTATGTAACCCAGCGAAAAAATTAGACCGATTCTTTTAATTTTTCTCCAAAGTTTATTGTCTATCGCCTGAGAATCTTTATTTATAGAAAGAATAAATGCAAAACCTGATACAAACAAAAAAGAAGGAGCAACTAGGCCATTAACGAAATTAACTATGCTAAACCAACTTTCGTCTTTTATATTTTGTTGTAAGAAGGCGTTGAACACATGAACTTCAATCATAATAATTAATGCCCACCCGCGAAGCAAATCGACAAAGAGAAGACGTTGCTTTCCGTTCACTTTCAAAACTTCCGTTTTTTCCTATGTAACTTAGCGCCCTTTATATTTACATTAAAGAAAAAAACATTAATTATTTTATGAGAATTTTATTTCTTTATTCAAATATTTTTTAGATATTTCATGTAAAATAAGCAGTTAAATGAAAATAGTATTTGATATAGAGACCGTGGGATTCGAGTTTGATTCTTTGTCGGAATCACAACAAGAATTTCTTTTAAGGTATGTTGAACAAGAATCTAATGCAGATATCAAGAACCAAAAGATCGAAGAGATAAAAAGATATCTTAGTTTGTATCCGTTAACTGCAAAAGTTATAGCAATTGGCATGCTAAATACAGAAACGGAAAATTGTTATGTTATTTATGAAAATGATAAAGAGGAGGAATGGACTGCAGGAGAAAAGCAAGTAAAATATAAGTCAATGTCAGAAAAGGAGATGTTAAAAAATTTTTGGCATTATGTAGAAAAAGCAGAACAAATAATTACGTTTAACGGCAGAAATTTTGATGTTCCTTTTTTAATGATTCGCTCAGCTCTTCTTGGAATTAAACCCACTAGAAATTTTGTTAAAAATAGGTATAGTACTTCTGAACACATTGATTTGTTAGAGCAATTTACATTTTATGGACTGATAAAAAAATTTAATCTTGACTTTTACTGTCACGCATTTGGAATTAAATCGCCTAAGTCACAAGGTATTACTGGAATGGAAGTAAAAGAATTGTATAATGCCAAAAGAATAAAAGACATTGCAATTTATTGTGGTGAAGATGTTAGGGCAACTTACGAACTTTACAAAATTTGGAACAATTATCTGAATATTTAACCGCAGAGTCGCTGAGACGCAGAGGAATGGATAGAGAAGGATTAAATAAAATAAGCGGTTTAATTTTAGATTGTTCTATTGAAGTACATAAAAATTTGGGCCCTGGCTTGCTTGAAAGTGTTTATGAAATTTGTTTATACAAAGAACTTAGAAATAGAAATTTGTTTGTCGAAAGACAAGTTCCTGTGCCGGTCATTTATAAAAATGAGAAACTTGATGTAGATTTTAGAGTTGATTTATTGGTCCAAAATGAAGTGATTGTAGAATTAAAAGCAGTAGAGATTTTATTACCAGTTCATGATGCACAGTTATTGACATATATGAAATTAATGAATAAACGACTAGGATTATTGATTAACTTTAATGTACCGAAACTTATCGATGGGTTTCATAGAAAAGTACTTAATTTTTAATTTATCATCTTACTTCTCAAAAGAATTAATTCATAGCAGAGATGCTGAGATGCGGCGTAATAAATTAAACATATTTAATAGAAACTTTTCTCAGCGTCTCTCCGTCTCTGCGGTGAAAAAGTAAGCTGTTTGGTCATCTCAATTGTACAGAGACTAGTTTTTTCTTTATGTACTGCACTTTCGGTTTCTCTTTCTTAAATTGTACTATGAAACTTTATAAGGAAGACAGTTTACACTATTCTAGGAATATTAAAATCGCAATAATAATAAGCGAACTATTTATCTTATGTCTTTTCACATTCACGCCGTCTCCCTCTCCAAAGAAAAAAGAAAACTTTTACTTTCCTGAAAACATTATCACAGTTGCCGACATACCAAGCACAAAATTAGACTTACCAAAAGAAGATGAGCTACCGCCTCCCAGGCCATCAATTTCAGTAACCTTAGAATTTGTTGACGAACTAGAGGTTTTGCCTGATGTTGTAATTCCAGACGCTTCTTCAATTTCAGATTCAATTTCATCTAAAGGGAGAATTTCAGAAAATAAAGGCGGTGAGTATTATGCATCTTCTTTCCCATTTGTACCTCGACAAATTCTTGAAGTAGTCCCAAGTAAAATTGAGAACGTAAACGGCTACATTAAATTTTCCTTAAAAATTGGTAAAGAAGGTTTTGTTAAGGAATATAGAATAATAGCCAGTACAATAAATGATAGAAAGCAAATTAAAAATATTCTTGATGCTGTTTATAAATCGCGTTGGCAGCCAATAACAATTGAAGGAAATAAAGTGGAATATTGGATTGATAAAACGTATAGTTTTAACTGAGAACTAAAAAGTTTATAGTTATAGATGAATTGGAGGTGAAAAATGGATTTTTCAAAAATTATTTCTTTTCTTGAAGCAAACATACCTACATTAGCTCGCGCTTATTACGAGCAGGTACAAAAATCTGATTTTATGCTAACATATCGAAAGCTTGATGAGCCAAAAATAATATTAAGAGAAGAAGCTGTTTTTAAAAATATGATTGAATGGCTTAAAACTGGTGCATCAAACGATAAAGCAGAGCAATTCTTCGAGAAAATTGGTAGAGAAAGATTTAATGAAAGATTCCCTTTAACTGAAATTAATTATGCTCTTTATATTACCAAAAAGGTGTTTTGGAGCTTTGTTGCATGGAAACCGGAGCTATTCCCCAATACTGATTTCCAAACTATGGTTGAGCAAATGACAGTCTTGGGTAACTTTTTTGATTTAGGCAGTTTCTATATAGTTAGAAGTTATCTTAATGAGCTTTTTAATAAAATTGATGAAGCATCTAAACTAACTAAGGAAGATATGAAAAAGCTACTTGTTAAAGGTGAGTTTGATAAAGATAATCTAGATAAAAGCGAAATTGTGTGGAGAAATATCTGATTTGTATGTATAAAAGTTGATTTCTTTAGCCCATAGTTAAACCTTAAATCTGTTTTTTATTGCTTTTATAGAATTACCTCGTTAGTTTCTCATCAACTGCTTCTCTTTCTGGTTAATTTAATATATTTTAATAACTGCATGGAGGGTGTAACATGAAAAACAAAAAATTTTGGGTGGCTTTTTTAGTAGTATTTATTATTCTTATACTGAGTGACTATGTCATTAATGGAATAATTCTTAATTCTACTTACAGCAGTGAAGAAGTATCAAAAGTATTTCGTCCTACAGATAAAATAATAAGCAATATGTGGATTATGTGGGTTGTAGATTTAATTTGGTCTTACTTTTTTGTTTTCTTTTTTGCCAAGGGTTACGAAAATAGAGGCGTAATTGAAGGACTTAGATACGGTTTTTACATAGGAATATTCTTCTATTTGACTTCATCTTATTATCAATATGCTGTTTACCCACTGCCGTATAGTTTAATATTTCAGTGGTTTGTATATGGCTTAGTTCAAGCATTAATACTTGGGTTAATTACAGCATTAATTTACAAACCTGCTCAACCAAAACAAACTGAGTCTTAAAATTTATTCGGTGGCTGTCTCAAAAGTAAAATTTTTTAAATAATAGCCCACAGATAAACACGGATTTAACGGATTTTCACAGACCTGCTTGCAGCAGACAAGTTTTTAATTTGAATCACTTTTGAGACAGCTTCTTTTTATTTGGCTTTAAATAAAAATTGTCGTCACAATCATATTAACATTACTTAACAAGACTCAATGAAGTAATATTTTCTTGAAATTTGCATTTAGTGTAATTCGTGAAATTAGTGTCTTGGTTTTTGATCCAACAGGAATAACATTGAACAGCAGCATATTACCCATCTATTTTCAGAGCATCCAATCAGCATCAGTCACATCTAACCACAAGAATATTTATTACTTTTCAATGGCATAGTTTAGAGTTAGATTAATAAAAAAATAGAATGGTACTGCTATTATTATTTTCAAAAGTTGATAAAAAGTAGAATATTTGTAAAAAATTAATAACAAGAATTTGTTAATCTTGGAACGTAATAAAAGCTATTAAGCTGACTTTTTTAGGATAGTAATTCAAAAATTTTTATGCATAAGTACAGTTTTCCAAAACCTCAAGCTTAAATTATGAAAATAACCCGCAGAAAGTTTTTTAGTTCGTTAATTACTATTGTATCAGTACCATTTTTATATGCATTAAATTCTGAGGTAGAGAGAAAAATTGAAATCGATAAAAGAAAAGAAAAGATATACTTACCAGCTGATTTAGGAAATGGCATTTTCTTTTTTAATTCCGTTATTATAATAAAAGAGGGCGAAAAAATAAGTGTCTACTCTTCAAAGTGCAGTCATTTAGGTTGCAAAATAAATAAAGTGGAGAATGGGAAAATAGTATGTCCATGTCACGGTTCTGTGTATGGCTTAAACGGTGAAGTTGTAAAAGGACCAGCAGTAAAGCCGCTAAAAAAACTTAGCATCAATAAAGAAATTGAATCTGGAAGACTTTTTGTTTATGAACAACCTTTTTAATAACGGCACAAAAAAAGAATATCGAAAATTATTTGGGTTTACATTTGGACAAATTTCCTTTGGTTCTTTTTTAATTGCTCTTATCAGCGGTGTATTTTTAGCAATTCCTTACGATGTAACAAAACCTTTTGATTCAATTTCTTTAATGCTTCTTTCGAATCCAGCTGGAGTTCTATTTAGAAACATACATTACTGGAGTTCACAGATTTTCTTGGTTTTCACACTTCTTCATTTATATGATCACTTTTTTCTTTCAACTGAGAAGAATGTAAAGAAGAGCGTATGGCTTCGTCTTACAATTTCAATTTTTTTCACATTTTTTATTCTGTTAAGTGGTTTTATTCTTAAGGGTGATATTGAAGGTCTTCAAGCTAAACGAATTTTTACTTCTTTGTTTGAGTCTATCCCAATAATAGGCAAGAATTTGGGATACATTTTGTTAGGCGGTGAAAGCGATCATCAAATTTTATATGTAAATCACATTGCAACAGCAGCTATATTTTTATTTATCGTAATTGTTGAGCATGCAAAGACCTACTGGCCAAGAATTTCTGTTATAGCTTATTTGTTAATCCCATCAGTAGTTACTGGATATATTTTCCCGCCGTCGTTATTTATTGGCAATGAAAAAGTGATAAAAGGTCCGTGGTATTTTGTCGGCTTACAGGAAATTCTTCACTGGCTTTATTATCCTATAATAGTTGTTTTTGGTGTTATTCTTCTTTTTGTGCTAATTTATTATTTGCAAAGGTTCAGTGAAAAGTATTCATACTTCACAAAAAAAATTTTGTTGATTTTATTTTTTATTTACAGTGTATTTTCTATTGTTGGTTATTTTTTTAGAGGTGAAAACTGGCAGTTTGTATTTCCATGGAATAATCCTTATTTCTCAAAAAGTTTTAATAATCCCATAAACAATATTAAATCAGCATTTGCTGCAGATTCGCTTCAATTGAATGTTCCTGTTGTACTGGGACATAGAGAAGGATGTTTAACGTGTCACGGCAATATTAAAGGTTTCTCGCCTGCACATAATCCTAATGCTATCGGATGTTACTCGTGTCATTCAGGTAATCCGTTTTCCTTAAATAAAAAAGCAGCACATAAAGGAATAATTTTAATTCCTGGAAACATTTCAGATGCAAAACAGAGCTGTGGCGGTCCTCAGTGTCATTCTCAAATAACCGAACGGATAAATACCACTCTTATGACAACTCTTACAGGAATGATTGCCGTTGATAAATTTGTTTTTGGCGAATCAAATGGTTTAAATGAATTTTATCATGTTGATAATCTGGGCTATTCACAAGCAGATACACATCTTAGGAATTTGTGTGTTTCATGCCATCTGGGAGGCGAAAAAAAACAATATGGACCAATTAATGAACTTTCACGCGGTGGTGGATGCAACGCGTGTCACTTAGAATACGACAAAAATTCATTAAATGAATTAAAAAAGTTTAATGAAGAAAAAGAAGAAGGTTTCTTGAAAGGCGAATTTAAATTTTCGGTACACCCTTCACTTTCTTTAACTAAAAATAACAATCATTGCTTTGGCTGTCACAGCCGTTCCGGAAGAATTTCAACGAATTATGAAGGTTGGCACGAAACTCAATTGAAACCTCAGGATGTTTTCGGAAAAAAGGGATTTAGAGTTTTACAGGATGAAAGAGTTTTTGAAAAAAAGTCGGCAGATATTCATTACGAAAAAGGAATGTTGTGCGTTGATTGTCACACTTCATACGAAATAATGGGCGATGGAAATTTTTACCTTCATAAAGAAGACCAAGTGAAAATTCAGTGCGTTGATTGCCACTTGAAAGATAGTCCCAAAACAAAGAAACTCAGTGATTTTGATAATGAGTCACTTAAGATTTCCGAATTGCGAAAGACAAATGATACATCAAGAATTTATTTAACTGTTTCAGCGTCGGATATTCCGCTTGTAAATACTTATTATTCTTCTGGCAATTCATACATTATAAAAAAACAGAGCAGTGAAAAAGCATTAATGAAACCGCCAATTTTTCAATGCACAGGGACTAAGGCTCATAAGGATTTATCGTGTAATACCTGTCACACAAGCTGGTCGCCGCAGTGCATTACATGTCATACAAACTTTGATAAAAACGGAACTGCAATTGATTTGCTTACAGAAAAAGAACTTAAGGGTGAATGGATTGAGCATGGTAAAAATTATTTTGCTGATCCGCCTGCACTTGGCGTAAGAATAATTGAGGAAAAAAATGGCAACATCAAAAGAGTAGTTGATACATTCATACCTGGAATGGTTCTGACTATTCATAAAAATAAAAATTCACAAACTGTCAGTGCAATTTTCAAGAGATTATTCGCACCGGCATTTTCCCACACAATTGTAAAAGAAAGTAGAAGTTGCAAGTCATGTCATAATAATCCACTTGCTTTAGGGTATGGAAGAGGGAAATTGGTTTATCAAATTAAAGACTCAAAAGGTAGATGGAATTTTACACCTGAATTTGAAATATCAAATTATGATGGACTGCCGATGGATGCCTGGATTGGGTTTTTGAAAGAAAGTAAAGGTGAGGTGTCAACAAGAGTAGGTGCAAGACCATTTACAGTAGATGAACAGAAAAAAATTTTGTTGGTTGGAGCGTGTTTAACCTGCCATGATGAAAATTCTTCTCTAATTAAACAATCGTTAACTGATTTTGAGAGTTTGTTAAATAAAAGAACAAGTAAATGTATTTTACCGAATTGGTATTAGTTATTATAATTATTACCTTTTGTATTAGTTGACAAATCTAAAACAAGATTTTATCTCGCCTATTTCTTACTTAGAAAACTAAAACTTATGCTTTTCTTAGTAATAATAATTATCCAAAATTTTTCCTGAAAAAATTCAGTAAATACATGTAGTGATAAATGGCAAGTAAGTTGATAATTATAAATGTCAACTTTTGATACGAGAATTAAAAAATGAATTTGAATTTTTCTGAGGATATGCCTGTTTATTCAATTGGTACTGCGGCAAAGCTGTTAAACGTTTCGGTTCATACTTTAAGAATGTATGAGAGAGAAGGACTGTTTATACCTTTTAAAAAAGATTCTTCTCAAAGGCTTTTCTCCAAAAAAGATTTAGAACGTATTAGCTGTATTCGACAAGCAATTAATGAAAGTAAAATAAGTATTAATGGGATAAAAGCGATTTATTCTTTAATACCATGCTGGGAAGTAAAGAAATGTTCTAAGACCGGCAGAAAAAATTGTCTGGCTTTTGTTGAACATTCAAAACCATGCTGGACCTACAAACACAAAGCGAATGATTGCGAAGGAAATTCTTGTAGAGATTGTGATGTTTATACTAACTATTCGCAATGTAAAAATATCAAAGAATTACTAAAATCTATGGTAAGGAAGTAAGCGATGGAATTATCAAGAAGGAAATTTTTAAAACTAACAGGATTTACGATTGGTGCAGCTGCTGCGGCTGGTGCAATGAACCCTCTCGTTAAAGGAGCAAAGAGAATAGATACAAAGTTTAACAAAGTTGAAAAGGGAATTAGAAAAGTTCCAACTTACTGCAGCATGTGTTTTTGGAAATGCAGTGCAATAGCATATGTGAGGGATGGGCAATTATGGAAAATTGAAGGTAACCCAGAAGACCCGTTAAGCAATGGCAGATTGTGTCCACGTGGAACCGGTGGAGTAGGCGCACACTATGATCCCGATAGACTTAGAGCACCTTTGATTCGTAAAAAACAAAGAGGTGAGGAGAAGTGGGTTGAAGTTACTTGGGAAGAAGCACTAAGCTTTGTAGCAGATAAAATGAAGAAAATTAAAAGTGATTATGGACCCGAATCAATTGGGTTGTTCAGTCACGGTATAGGTGGTGGTTTTATTAAACATTTGTTAAAGGCTTACGGTACGAATAACATTGCTGCTCCTTCTTTTGATCAATGTTTAGGACCAAGAGATGTTGGCTTTGAATTAACATTTGGAGATGTTGTTGGCGGACCAGAAAGAACTGATATTGAAAACTCAAGGTGTTTAGTATTAATCGGAACTCACCTCGGCGAAAACATGCATAATACACAAGTCCAAGAATTTGCAAAAGCAATTGAAAATGGTGCTACTATTATTGTTGTTGACCCAAGATTATCCACCGCGGCTTCTAAAGCAAAATATTATCTGCCAATTAAACCTGGAACAGACATTGCATTGTTGCTTACATGGATAAATATTCTTATCTCAGAAAATTTATACGACAAAGAGTACATTGATAGATATGCTTTTGGTTTTGAGCAGCTTAAAGCAGAGGTAAGTCAATACACTCCTGAATGGGCTTATCCAATAACAGGAATAGAACCGGAGCTGATTAAAGCTACAGCAAGAGAAATGGGTAAAAATAAACCCAACACTTTGGTTCACCCTGGAAGACATTCGGTTTGGTATGGAGACGATACTCAACGTGCACGTGCGTTAGCAATATTAAATGCACTCTTAGGTTCTTGGGGTAGAAAAGGAGGTTTAACTAATCAGGATGTATTCTACATTCCTCCGTATCCTTATCCTCCTTACCCAAAACCGCAAAAAGAAAATGCGGATAATCCGAATAAAAAATATCCCTTCGGTGGTGAAGAAGGTTATACAACTGGATTGAGAGAAGCAACAATTACTGGAAAACCTTATCCAATTAAAGGCTGGTTTGTTTATGGCACAAATTTGATTTATTCACTGCCAAATACAGAAGAAACAGTTAAAGCAATTCAAAACTTAGATTTACTTGTTGTAATAGATGTTATACCAAGCGAGATAGCTGGTTGGGCAGATGTTGTTCTGCCGGAAGCAATCTACTTAGAAAGATATGATGAATTGTTTGCCCCATATTACAAGCAGCCGTTCGTTTCTTTGAGACAGCCGGTGGTTGGCCCTCCAGCAGATCAAAAACCTGGATGGTGGATTGCAAAAAAACTTGGCGAAAAACTTGGTCTACATGAATATTTCAAATGGAAAGACATTGAAGAATATTTGGATACTAGACTGAAAATGGCAGGATTAAGCTTGGCAGAACTGAAAAAGAAGGGTGTTGTTAAAGGTCAGAAAATCCCACTTTATATTGAAGAAGGATTTAAACCGGAATTCAATACACCGACAGGTAAAATTGAACTTTATTCAACTCAACTTGCCAAGTTGGGTTACGACCCAATTCCTAAATTTACAAAACACCCCGAACCTCCGGCAGGTTATTTTAGACTATTGTTTGGACGCGCTCCTATGCATTCTTTCAGTAGAACCCAAACAAATCCTACTCTTAATAATGTTATGAGTGAAAATGAAGTTTGGATTAATTCAGATATTGCAAAAAGACTTGGAATAAAATCTGGTGATTATGTTAAACTAAAAAATATTGATGGTGTTGTTAGCAATAAAATAAAAGTAAAGGCGACTGAAAGGATAAGAACAGATTCAATCTTTTTGGTGCATGGATTTGGTCATAATTCCAAAATGCTTAAACATGCATATTTAAAAGGTGCCAGCGATTCGCAGTTAATTACAAATTATAAAATAGACCCGTTAATGGGCGGCACCGCTATGAATGTAAATTTTGTAACTATTGAAACAGAGGTCTAAAATGTCCCGATATGGAATGGTAATTGACACAAAAAAATGTGTAGGCTGTACAGATTGTGTAATTGCTTGTGAAACTGAGAATAATGTTCCTTATGGTTTTTCAAGGTCATGGGTTAATCAAATTGCAATTGGGAAATTTCCCGATACTAAAGTTGAAATACTTTCTGAACGTTGTAATCATTGCAGTAATCCTCCTTGTGTTCATGTATGTCCGACTGGTGCAAGTTATGTAAATGAATTGGGTATTGTTTTGGTAGACCATGATAAATGTATTGGATGTAAAGCTTGCGTTGAAGCATGTCCGTACGGCGCAAGGTATATTCATCCCGACGGCTATGCAGATAAGTGCACTTTTTGCAATCATAGAGTAGAAAAAGGTGAGGACCCGGCTTGTGTAGCTGTTTGTCCTACTCATAGTATGTATTTCGGTGATTTAGATGATCCAAATAGTGAAGTGAGTAAATTGTTAAATTCCCGTGAACATCATACTATTTTACCGGAGATAGGGACTGAACCAAAAATATTTTACTTAAAATGAAATGATGAAAACTCATTTTTAATTCGATTTAATAAATAATTTTTTTATAGGATGCGGCATTATGTTTGAACTATCAACAACAAGGAACAATCCACTAATTGATCCTGCATTGCATGCTTGGGGCTGGGAAATTCCAATTTACCTTTTCTTAGGTGGCTTGGTTGCAGGTATGATGATAATTTCAGGTTATTTTATTTTTAGCGGCAGACAAAAAAATCCAGATTGCGCTTGTAATTTTTTACCTTTCTTTAGCATTTTTTTCTTGACCATCGGTATGCTCTCTTTGTTCTTCGACCTTGAAAATAAAATTAATGTTTGGAGACTTTATACAACTTTTCAACTTACATCGCCCATGTCTTACGGCGCATGGATACTTATCTTAGTTTATCCAGCATTAGTATTAAATATTTTCATAAGGCCTCCTCAGTTGTTAATTAACAAAATTCCAAAGCTTAAGATTATCTCCGATAAATTGTACGAAAGAAGCTATCTTATTAAGTGGATAGGCGTTTTAAATATGATTTGGGGTTTTCTGCTTGGCGCATATACTGGTGTATTATTAAGCACAATGAGCGCAAGACCACTTTGGAACTCATCTTTACTTTGGATGCTTTTTATTGTTTCAGGTTTGTCTTCTGCGGCTGCTTTTGTTCATATGATTGCAAGAGACCGATACGAAAGAGAATTGTTGGCCAAAGCGGATAACGGATTTTTAACAACTGAAATTTTTGTAATTGCTCTCTTGTTAATTGGATTGCTTACCTCTTCACAATCGGGTATAAATGCTGCTAAGCTTTTACTAACCGGACCATTTGCCTCTACGTTTTGGGTACTTGTTGTTGGTATTGGTATCCTTATTCCTTTACCTCTTCAACTATTAGCAGTAAATCATAAAGTTAAGCATACACCTATTCCTCCATTAATGGTTATTATGGGGGGACTAATATTAAGATTTGTTATTGTTTATGCGGGACAATACAGTAATTGGTTGAATATTCATTTTTAATATGGAGCTAACAAATGAGAACAATCTCAGCATTATTTCCTAAAAAAATTAAGGTGGAAGAATTAACTGCTATTGAAGCTAAACCTTATTCAAATCCATACTTAGTTGGATTTGGACTTGGTTTAGTATTATTAGCTACATTTGTAATTATGGGCAGAGGATTGGGAGCTTCGGGTGCAATGTCAAGCATTGTCGCTGTTACAGTAGATAAATTATCCCCAGAATATGCTTCCCAAAATTCATTTTTTAAGAATTATTTAGGGGATGGAACCACAAATCCACTTAAAGACTGGCTGGTATTTGAAGTACTTGGTGTTTTTGTGGGCGGGTTTATTTCAGCATTACTTGCCGGTAGAATTAAAAGAACTGTGGAAAAAGGACCCCACATATCAACTTCGCTTCGACTTGTTTTTGCTTTTGTAGGCGGGTCATTTATGGGCTTTGGTGCTATGCTTGCACGTGGCTGTACAAGTGGACAGGCACTTACAGGCGGTGCTTTGCTTAATTTGGGAAGTTGGGTTTTTATGTTAATGGTTTTTGCCGGAGCTTATGCAATGGCTTATTTTATAAGGAGGCAATGGTTATGAATGCACCTTTTTTTAAATTCGGTTTTTTTGGTAACGAGGTTAGTTTAATTCTTGCATTTGTGATTGGTATTGCTTTTGGATTTGCACTTGAAAGAGGAGGATTTGGTAACGCAAGAATTTTGGCCGCTCAATTTTATTTTACTGATATGCGCGTTCTTAAAGTGATGTTTACTGCAATCGTTACTGCGATGCTTGGCGTTTATTATTTAACATGGATTGGCTGGCTTGACTTGTCTTTAGTCTACATTAGCGATACTTATATGCTACCTCAAGCTTTGGGTGGCTTTATTCTCGGTGTGGGTTTTGTAATTGGAGGGTATTGCCCCGGTACCTCAGTGGTTTCTTTTGCTTCAGGTAGATTAGATGGACTGATTTTTATTTTAGGCGTTATGTTTGGAATCTTTGTCTTTGGCGTAGTATTTCCTTTAATAAACTCTTTTTACTATTCGACTTATATGGGCAAGGTTACTTTACAAGAATGGTCTGATACATCGTATGGGTTTATGGTGTTTTTAGTTGTAGTAATGGCTTTGGCTGCTTTTGTTGTGGCAGAAAAAGTAGAAAAGAAAATGTCTGAAAAATTAAAGGTCTCAAAATGAATAAAATATTCTCAAAGCTTGATGCATCTAAAAAATTAGCTTTAATTGCCTTACTGCTTGGTATTGCTGCTTTATTTATAGGTAACCCCAAAAATTCAACGAGCATAAGGGTTAATGTCAAAGAATTGGCTCAGTCAACATTGAACGATAAAGAACTAATTTCTGTGAATGATTTAGCTGAATGGATAATTAAAGGCAATTCTGATTTTGTATTAGTTGACTTACGCGACAGTAAAAGTTATAGTGAGTACAATATTCCTACTTCAATCAATATTCGTTTGAATGAGCTACTAAATTCTAACCTTTTACGAAATCAAAAGATAATTTTATATGGAAATGATGACATTACTGCAGCGCAAGCGTGGTTTATTTTAAGAAGCGATGGTTATAAAAACGTCTATATTTTAAATGGCGGATTAGAAGCTTGGAAAAATAAAATCTTGTTTCCAGTATTAGCACAAAACGCAAATACAGAGGAAAAAGCAGAATTTGAAAAAATAAAAGAAATAAGCAAATTCTTTGGCGGAACTCCTAAAATTGGTTTGACAGAAAAAAACAATATGCCTGAAATTGAAATGCCTGTACCTAAAATGCCTGCTATGATAAATTTGCAACCGAAGAAAAAGAAAAGAGAAGGATGTTGACAAATTTTTTTGCCAATTAGTGTAGTGTAATGATTCTCTGATTATTGGAAGCGAAAATTTTAGGAATAATTATCATTGTTCTGCAAAGTATAGTGAGAATTAAATTTCATAAAAAGTTTTGAGGTTTATTATATTATTTCATTGAAAAATTTATACTTGTCTGCGAGCTTATAATGCTTTATGGCTTTCTCCAAAATACTTTCACGTATTACTAAAACAATTTTTCCGACAAAAATTTTTTTATTATAGATTAATTCACTAATTAGCGGTTCAAGTCCGTTCCCGTTCAATTCTAATGGCCCAACTTCATCGATAATTAACCAATTTAAATTTTTCCTTATGTTTTGATTTAATATAATTTTTGCCCAATCAAACGTATCTTTGTTAAAAAAATACTTTCCGATTTTATATGAATTTGATGTTTCATTAGTTTCTAATGGTTTCAAGGTTTTGGTGGAAAGATGGTAAATGTATCGTTTTCCTTCAATAAGAGGTTGTAATATTCCATCAATATTTTTTTGAGCTGAAGCCCATTGCAGCAAACGTGTCGTTTTACCTGTGCCAATTTTACCTGTATAAATATATATGTTATTTATCTTACTCATTTAGTTCGTAAATAAGAATCATAATGAGTGATGTATAAAGAAAATTTTTAATTCTTGTTATTCCTTTTTTATCCTGAGAATTCTCCCATGCATAGTTAAGCAATGTCTTGAACTTTGGAAATAAGCTAATTGCTCTGTTTATTTCAGAATTGTAAGCTAATTGTTTTTTTACAATTACTTTTCTAAAGAATTTTACAATGACTGGTGAAAGAAAATAGAACCAAATTAAAGTAATAGCAAATGATCTTATAATCATTAATAATATTTCAATTGATTTCTGTTTGTTGAATTGCGGAGTAAAATATGAGTAAACGGCAAGACTAAAAAATATAGTAAGAATTATTATCCCTGATGTTTTTTGCCACCACTTTTTCTTTTTGTTGGTTTTTCTTTTTTCAAAAAGATCTATATTATTATTAAACTTTTCGTTGTCGATCTTAAACATGTCGGCCATTTGTTTAATTTTTTGTGGAATTGAAAAGGCCTTAATACCAACTATTAATCCAGCAAATGCATGTATACTTATGTAGATTGATATTAAAACAATACTTATGTTTTGTGGCAGAATAGATACAACCAAATTCAGTTCCTTCAATATGGATTCATAAAAAAGATCAATTGAATGCCAAAAAGTAGTCCCAAATAAAATAGTGAGGATAATAATTTTTTGTAAAGCCGAAAGTGTTAAAGCAGTAACGCCTAAAAGTATTGTAGAAAGAAGTTCGTATTTGAAAAAACTAAAAAATAAAAAACCTAATAACCCTTGTAACGAAACTGCAAAATAAGCGGTTAATGGTGCATAGGGACTAACAACTGCTTTTATTAAAATTACAGTCATAGTTGAACGTAAAATCATTATTGGTTTTTTACTATAATGGGCAATAAGGAAAATAAAAAGTACCGCAAAACTTCCTATAATTAAACCTGTAAAAGGTATTTTTAATATATGAAGAATTCCTCCGAATACAGATTCAGTAAATCCCCAAATAGCAGTAACCTTTTGCACAGCTGCTATTGAATTAAAATGGGTAGGTTTATAATCCCAAGTTACTTCTCTCAATTTTACTAAAATCCTTTTATTCTGATAAGTTAACTACAATGTTAAATTTTCTAATGATTGTTCTTTTTGCAGCCAAGAATCCAATGCAGAGATTACAATGCTAAGCGTTTCTAAAACTACATTACGTTTTCCAGGTTCAATTTGTTGTAGAATTTCTTTGTGAAGCTGTATATACTTTTTGTCAACGGAAGCTAAAAAGGGTCTGCTTTTCTCGGTCAAATATACAATCACATTTCTTTTATCGGCATCGTTTACTCTTCTTTTAATCAACTCTTTTGATTCTAACGAAGTAATAATATGGGTTACCCTTCCTTGAGTAATTTGCAAATTAGATGCTATTTCTTTTACTGGCATTTCATTCTTGAAAGTGAACAAACGTAAGCATTTAAATTCTGCTGGCGTTAAGTTAATTAAGTTGGCAAAATGTTTTTCTTTGTCAGCACACTTTTTTGAAATCTCACAAGTTAGTTCAGCCATTTTTTCAGCTTGTGATAAAAGCTCTTCTTCGTTAATTGAATTCATATTTCACCTCTTATAATTCACTATGCAAATTAGTTTTTTGCACAAGTATGTACAAGCATATCTCGTTACTTAATTTAGTGTTTAATTACGACTATAAGTCTACTTTCAAGCCCATCTTTTGATTTTTATACAAAAATTTTGCTTCTTAATAATTATAGAATACTTAGCTTAAAAATTCATTAGAACTATTTTTTTGACAACTGCCAACTTTTCATGGCTATCATAATTACTTTGCTGCTTGATAACTGAGATTAGTTGTTGATTATCCAATATGAGGTTCAATTTTTTAGCAAAAATTTCTTACATAATATTCCTTTTTTAGTTAATACAAAGTTATTTTTGCTTAACATTTATATTAAAGTTTTTGTCAATGAAAATATTAGTTACAGGTGGTGCGGGCTATATTGGATCTCACTTTGTAAAATTTATGAATAATGGCGATAATGAGATTACGGTAATTGATAATCTCTCGCGTGGTTATAAACAAGCAATACCTAAAAATGTAAAGTTTTTTCATATAGGCATAGAAGAGTACGATAAATTAATCTCAATTTTGCAAAACAATAATTTTGATGTTGTTGTTCATTTTGCTGCTTATGCTTACGTGGGGGAATCAGTTGAAAAGCCCGATATTTACTATGAGAACAATGTTATAGGCAGTTACAAATTGATTAAAGCTGCAGCAGTTTCGGGAATAAAAAAATTTGTTTTTTCATCGACTTGCTCAGTCTACGGTAATCCTGTAAATATTCCTATTTCGGAAGAGCAATATCCAATCCCAATCAATCCTTATGCTAAAAGCAAATTAATCATTGAAAGCATGCTTAAAGATTTTGAGAGCAGTCATGGGATGAATTATATTAGCTTGAGGTATTTTAATGCTGCCGGATGTGATTTTGAAGGTTCTATTGGCGAGAGCCATAACCCTGAACCACATTTAATACCAAATGTTCTTTTGGCATCATTAGGCAAGAAAAAGTTGTACATTTATGGTAACGATTATCCAACACCTGACGGTACATGTATTCGCGATTATGTTCATGTGGTTGATTTATCCGAAGCACATTATAAAGCAATAAAGCTGCTTAATAAAGAAAATAAATCATACATTATTAATTTAGGAAGTGGAAGAGGATATTCTAATTTAGAAATTTTACGGGTATCTGAAGAAATTGCTAAAACAAGAATTCCTTTCACTTTTTCTGAACGAAGAAAAGGCGATCCAGCAATTTTAATTGCAGATATTAAAAAAGCTGCCGAATTATTAAATTGGAAACCCAAATATAATTTGTATGATATCATTACTACTGCTTATTTATGGCTGAAAAATCCGAAATACTAATATGAACATTGAAAAAGTCTTTATAAAAGATTTGCTGATTATAAAACCTGATGTTTACTACGATTCAAGAGGATTTTTTTTTGAGTCTTATAATAAAAGTAGATTCGAAAATATAGGATTGAATTATAATTTTGTGCAAGATAATATCTCAAAGTCAAAAAAAGGGACAATTAGAGGATTGCACTATCAAGTTGGAGAAAGTGCACAAGATAAGTTATGCTTTGTGCTACTTGGAAAGGTTCTTGATGTCGCCGTAGATATTAGATTTGGTTCACCAACTTTCGGTAAATATTTTTCTATAGAACTTTCTGAAGAAAATAAACTGCAATTTTTAATTCCTAAAGGCTTTGCGCATGGTTTTTCTGTCTTATCTGAAGAGGCTGTTTTTTGTTATAAATGCTCTTCGTTCTATAATAAGAATAGCGAAAGAATTATAAGGTTCGATGACCCTAATCTTTCTATCGATTGGAAAGTTGATAAGCCAATTGTTTCGGATAAGGACTTAAATGGTAAGTTATTTTCGGAAATAGACAAAGATTTTACATATTAGTTGTTTGCATTAACAGGAGGTTTAATGAATCTTTCAATTATTGGTACAGGGTATGTTGGATTGGTAACTGGGACTTGTTTTGCTGAAATGGGAAATTATGTTATTTGTGTTGATAATAATGTTACAAAATTAAGAAAATTAAAAAAAGGCATTGTACCTATTTATGAACCCGGTCTGGATATTCTATTCACAAGAAATTTAGAAAAGAAAAGATTGACTTTTACAGACGACCTTCAATTTGCAGTTTTAAATTCAGAGATAATTTTTCTTTGTTTACCCACCCCGCAAAGTGAAGATGGTTCAGCCGATTTAAAACATGTGCGCGAGGTTACTGAAAAAATTGGAACGATATTGAAAAAGAAAGGGAATAAAAGCCTGAAAATAATCGTCAATAAAAGTACAGTCCCTGTAGGCACATCTAAAGAATTGATTAAAATTTTGCAGGAAAAAGGTCTAAAAAATTTCGATGTTGTTTCCAACCCGGAATTTTTACGTGAAGGATTTGCCGTTGAAGATTTTATGAAACCAGACAGAATAGTATTAGGAGCCAAGAGTAAAGAAGCATTAGAAAAAATGAAATTATTATACGAGCCTTTTGTAAGACAAGGAAATCCAATCTTGGAAATGGATCATGAAAGCGCTGAAGTTACAAAATACGCTGCAAATTCTTACCTTGCAATGAGAATTACCTTTATGAATGAACTGGCAAATTTTTGCGAGAAAGTTGGAGCTAATGTAGACCTTGTTAGAAAAGGATTGGGATCGGATACAAGAATTGGAAAAAGATTTTTATTCCCTGGAATTGGTTATGGTGGTTCTTGCTTCCCAAAAGATGTAAATGCTTTGATTAATACTTCAAAGCAGTACGGCTCAGAAATGACAATCTTAACCCAAGTAAGTAAAGTAAACGAAAGGCAAAAACTAATATTAATAGAAAAGCTAAAAGCTCACTTTAATAATGATATTCATAATAAGAAAATTGCTGTATGGGGTTTGGCTTTTAAACCAAATACTGATGACATGAGGGAGGCAGCATCTATCTCTGTTATTAAAGAACTGTTAAGAAATAAAATTACTGTTGCAGCATACGACCCCGCAGCTATGGAAAATGCAAAATACTATTTTAACGATTCAATAGAATATTCAGATGAACCCTATGGCGCACTTAAAAATGCAGATGCATTGATGATTTTAACAGAATGGAATGAGTTTCGTAATCCAGACTTTGAAAAAATTAAAAGCGAACTCAAACATAAAATTATATTTGATGGAAGAAATATTTTTGACCCAGATAAAATGGAGGAGCTTGGGTTCACTTACTACAGCATTGGAAGAAGAGCTGTTATCCAGAAAAAATCATAGGTTTAGGATTTTTTCGTAGTATTTAACATACTTTGGTACAATATAATTTTTGTCAAAATTATTTACCGCTCTTGCACGTGAGTTGGCAGAAAATACAGCATATTTTTTTTCATTCTGCAATAATTCAATTACGTATTTTGCCATTCGTTCGATATCTCCAATTTCAGCAATGTAGCCTGTTTCGTTGTGAACTACTAATTCTGGTAAACCTCCTACACTTGTGCTAACTACTGGCAACCCGCAAGCCATAGCTTCAAGGGCACTTAAACCAAAACTTTCAGATTGTGAAGGCATTATAAAAATATCACATGCATTTAATATATCTGCCAGACCATCCTGCTTGCCTAAAAAGATAACATCCTTTTGTAAATCTAATTCCCTTGTAAGTCTTTCACATTCTGATCTGTCAGGTCCATCACCAATTAACACCAGCTTTGATGGAATTTCTTTTTTTACTTTTTGCAGTATCCGAATAGCATCAGGTACTCGTTTAACTTGTCTAAAATTTGAAGTGTGTACTAATATCTTTTCACCATTGCAACCAATGTGTTTTCTAAAGGATTTGTTTTCATTTGGCTTATAAATATTTGTGTCAACAAAATTATGTATTACTTCTATCTCTTTGTTTATGTTATAATTTGTAAGTGTTTTTTCTTTTAAGAATCTTGAAACCGCAGTAACTCCGTCGCTTTCTTCAATACTGAACTTAACTAATGGCATAAAAGAAGGTTCAAGTCCCACAAGTGTGATGTCAGTCCCATGTAAGGTTGTAATAAATTTAAAATCTCCGCCCATTTTTTTCTTAACTTGCTTTGCTAAATATGCGCTAACAGCATGTGGAATAGCATAATGAACATGAAGTATGTCTAGGCTTTCATATTGAGCTACTTCCAATATTTTGCTTGTCAATGCTAATCCATATAAGGAATGTTCAAATAGTGGATAGTTACTCACTTCAACTTCGTGGAAGTAAATATTCTCAATATATTTATTTAACCTGCGGGGTAGAGCGTAACTAATAAAATGGACTTGGTGACCTTCTGAGGCAAGAGCTATTCCAAGCTCAGTTGCTACAACTCCGCTACCGCCATAAGTTGGATAACATGTAATTCCAATTTTCATTTTGTTTATAAAATTAGTTGTTAAGTTTATGCTTATTTATTTTTTTATTGCATCTAAAATAATTCTTTTTTGCTAAGCATGAAAATATTGTTAATTGGCAGCACAATACTAGACAATATCGAATCACCAAGTTTAAGCTTAAAACCTGGTGGTGTTTTTTATAATACTTTGGCATTTTCATTTATCTTAAAAAATACCGACGAACTGTTTTTGTTAACAAGATATAACAGCTACTTGAAATCCTATTACAGCAAGTTTGCTAAAAAAACTAATTTTTCATTTTCTGTTGAATCAAAAAATATACCGGAAGTATATCTAATAATTCAGAATGTTGACGAGAGATCTGAAGTTTACAAAAATATTTCTGCGAGTTTATCAATAAATGAATCTATTGCTTTTAATCAATTTGATGGAATATTTATTAACATGACTACAGGGTTCGACATTACCTTAAAAGATCTATTTTTTATTAGAAAGCGTTTTAACGGACTTATTTATTTTGATGTTCACACACTTGCTAGAGGTATTGATGAGAAGGGGAATAGGAATTTTAAAAAAATTGAAAATGCTAAAGATTGGCTTGCTAATGTAGATATAGTGCAGGCTAATGAGAATGAGTTGTTAACATTAAGCGACAGTACAAACGAGTTTGACATTGCAAACGAAGTATTGACTTTTGGTCCTAAAATATTAATTGTTACAAAAGCCCAAAAAGGTGCAAGATTATTTTACAGAAAGGATAATGCTCTAAACTCCTATTTTGTTAAAGCACAGCAATATCAAGTAGTTAACAAAATTGGGTGTGGAGATGTTTTTGGGACGGTTTTCTTTTATTTTTATATTGCTACAAAAAATATTTTTAACTCGCTTAAAAAGGCTGTAGAAGCAGGTTCATTATCTACAACTTTTACCACTTTTGAAGAATACGAGAGAATTAAAAATGTATTTGGCTGAAGAATTAATAAGAAAAAGGATAGTAATAATTGGTTCAAATGGATTATTAGGCCAACACCTGGTTAATTTTTACAAGAATAATCCGCGAATAGAATTACTGGCTGCCTCAGCTTCAGATAATTCTTGTATTGATGGTGTGCCGTATAAAAAACTTGATATAACAAATAAAAATAAAGTGAGAGAGGTACTTCTGAACTTTTTCCCGGATGTTGTAATTAATGCCGCTGCATATACTGATGTTGATGCATGCGAAACTGATAGAGAAATTTCTTGGAAAATAAATGTGGGTGGTACAGAAAATTTAGCCTTATACTCATGGACTGTAGATGCTCTAATGATTCATATTTCGTCTGATTATATTTTTGATGGAAAATCAGGTCCATATTCCGAAGATGATAAACCTTGCCCAATTAATTATTATGGCAGAACAAAATTAGCTGCCGAGAATACAGTGCGTGCAAGCGGAGTAAGATACTGCATTGTGCGTACAAATGTTTTGTATGGTTCAGCAAAAAACAATAAAACTGATTTTGTTAAGTGGGTAATTAAATCACTCAAATCAAAAAAACAAATTAATGTAGTTACTGACCAAATTAACAATCCAACTTTCGTTGACGATGCAGTTAACGGAATTAATAAATTAATTGAATTTAAGAAAGAAGGTATTTATAATATTGCTGGCGGCGAGTTGCTTTCTCGTTTTGACTTTGCTAAAAAGATAGCTCAATTTTTTGATTTAGATGAATCGCTGATAAAACCAATTGATTCAAAGCAGTTAAAACAAGCTGCTCCTCGGCCACTAAAATCCGGTTTAATTACCTTAAAAGCTCAATCAGAGATAGCTTATAGACCCACTTCATTGTTGAATACACTTAAGAGAATTAAAAAAGATATGAATAATGTAATGTAATTTGCTTATGTGTACTGCTTCAAAAAAAATTCAATAATCACCTAAATTTATGCCCAAATACAATACAAACGTAATTAAACTCAATTGGTACTTCAGAAATTGGAGTTTCAGCAAAATATTTCAAAAAATTTTATGAAGCTAAAAACTTTTTCTCCAGCTGCGCATTAAAAATCCAGTAATAACAAGTGCTAATCCAATCATGGCAATTTTAATATATGAGTCGTGATAATAATAATGGCCGCCGACTATTATTGGAGAGGCAGTTGAGTTTTCGAGAGAATAGTAATTAGAATCGCTGAGAAATTCAGTCTTGTAATTGAAATGAAGAAGTGCATAAAAGATAATAATACTTCCTTGAAGGAAGCATGCAATATCAACCAATGCAAAAACAATATTAGTCATTAAGCGTTTCATTTTTATTTCCTCTAAGAAAGTTTTGAGCTATATACAAAAATTACTATAAAGCAGCAATAAATAGTTATAAGAAACTTCTGAAAGATTCGATGAGTCACTCCTTTAAAACCTTTTTTCACGTAAGTGGGGAACGGGAATCCATTGTTTTCAAAGTAGATTTTCAGCTCCCCACTCTCGGGAGAAAAGGTTTCGTGGGAATGACAACCGCTGATAATTCTACTTTTCAGATGTTTCTATAAGTAGTCAAAATTTTACCTTTTACTAAAAATTTGTACCCCCGAGAGGATTCGAACCTCCGACCAACGGTTTAGGAAACCGCTGCTCTATCCTGCTGAGCTACGGGGGCTAATATTATTTTTTTATAAATAAATAAATTGCCACTAAGAATAAAAAAATTGCAAATATTTTTCTTAGCAAATCTGTTGGTATTTGCACCGCAACTTTAGAAGAGAAATAGCTGCCAATAACAAAAGTAATTACCATTAACATTGCTGCTTTTAGGTCTACGTATCCAGCCTTGTAGTAATTTATTGTTGCTAACAAACCTATTGGTGGAAGCAACATTGCAAGTGTAGTTCCTTGTGCTAATTGCTGTGAATAACCTAAAAAGAAAATTAGCATAGGTATTACTACAATACCGCCGCCTACACCAACAAATCCGCTTAAAACTCCAGAAAGCAATCCAGTTAAAAGTAAAATTAATAATTGTGTTGTGTTCATTTTTGAATTTTATTGATTATTAATTATGCTAAAGAAACATAAAAAGTATCTTAAAAATACTACAATTTTTTTATTTCAAATAACTGCAATAAGTTTGTTACACAAAATTTTTGAAAAATTTGCTAATTGGTAAAAGTGCAGGTATAAGATTGAATAACATAATTTTTACAGTTTTTGTTTACATAGGCTCACTACTTGCAGGCTTTTTAGGCTCTTTAACAGGTTTGGGTGGAGGAATTATAATAGTGCCTATGTTAACTCTATTATTTGGGGTTGATATTCATTACGCTGTAGGCGCTTCATTGATTGCTGTGATTGCCACTTCATCAGGGGCGGCATCGACTTATGTTAAGGAAGGTTACACAAATATTCGAATTGGAATGTTTTTAGAAATTGCAACGACAATTGGCGCTATTATAGGAGCATACTTTGCTGGTTTTGCACCTGCAAATATTATCGCTGTTGTATTCGGTATTGTACTGATTTATTCTGCAATCCAGTCTTTTATCTCCAGAAAGGAAGATAGCTTGATTATCTCTGAAAATAAAATTGCTTCTAAGTTAAAGTTAAATGGTTATTATCCACAAAAAAATGAATGGAAAAAATATTCAATGCAAAGAGTTCCATTAGGTTTTAGTATATGTGTTTTAGCTGGGTTTTTATCTGGACTTTTAGGAATTGGAGGTGGGGCGGTAAAAGTTATTGCAATGGATAGAATTATGAAAATTCCTTTTAAGGTTTCTACCACCACGAGTAATTTTATGATTGGAGTTACTGCTGCGGCAAGCGCTGGAATTTACTTAAAAAATGGTTTTATTAACCCGCCTTTAATAATGCCTGTTTTGCTTGGCGTTTTAACAGGCGCTTTTATTGGAGCTTCAATTTTAGGCCGTACATCTTCAAAGTGGCTGAAAATTTTATTCGGAATTTTAGTACTGTCACTTGCTTTTGAAATGATTAAAAACGCTATATCAGGGAATTTATGAAAGAAAAATTTCTTATCAACGAAGAACGAAAGTTGGAAACATTCTTAGCTGATTTGCTAAGAGTAGGTGTAATAATTTCAGCAGTTTTAGTGGTTGTAGGCGGTATTATTTACTTATATAATTACGGTCATCAACCCCCTCGTTTTTCTGTGTTTAATAATGAACCGTCCGATTTGAAGAATTTTTTTAGCATACTTAAAGGTATGCTTGAATTGAAAAGTTTGTCAATTATTCAATTAGGGATTCTTGCCTTAATTGCTACGCCGGTTCTAAGAGTATTTTTTTCTTTCGTCGGTTTCATTCATGAAAAAGATGTTATGTATTCTTTTTTCACTTTAATTGTACTTAGTGTATTACTTTTTAGTCTTTTTGGCTAAAATATAATTGTTTAGTCGTATTTGTACTTATCTCAATGTTTTATTCATACTTACACTAATTATTTATTAATGATCCCGATCTTGCATAAATAATAAATAAAAAAGTATTTTTTTAGAAATCGCTCGTATTAATTCGGCTAAAATTTTTTATTAGAAAAATTTCCATTCTACATTGTTAAGTTACAGAGGTATTTACTCCAAATCACTGCTGCCCAAAATAATTTTGAAATCAAATTCCGAAGGGATGAATTACCAAATAAATTTAGAAGACTTCAAGATTTTGGACTATTCTACTTGTCTTGTAAATCAATCCCCATCTCGTCCATACGGGACTTTTAACTTCAGTTTGATACTTATTTATTCTATAACATAATCCCTAAAGGGATTACATTGGTTTATGCATAATCAAAGCTTTATTGTCCCGTCATGACAAAATATTTATAGGATAAAGAACAAAGAAATAGATTAAGTCCATTTAGGGACGAAATAAAAAATATATTGGGCAGATATGACCTCAAATAAAAAATTAAGATGCGCCTAAATTGAATTTACCTGCTTAATTTGATAAGTTTTGCCTTCAAAAATAATATAATATTGGAGTAATAAATGACTAACATTATTGATATTTGGGCAAGGGAGATATTAGATTCTCGGGGTAATCCAACACTTGAAGTAGAAGTAACACTTGATTCTGGAATAGTAGGAAGAGCTGCAGTTCCAAGTGGAGCTTCCACAGGTGAGCATGAAGCAGTTGAACTTAGAGATAACGACAAAGCGCGTTATTCTGGTAAAGGTGTTCTTAATGCAGTTGAAAATGTAAACGAAAAAATAGCTGATGAATTGATTGATTTTGATGTTACTGAACAAGTGGCTATTGATAATATGTTGTGTCAATTAGATGGAACTCCAAACAAATCAGAATTAGGTGCTAATGCAATATTGGGCGTTTCTTTGGCGTGTGCTAAAGCGGCTGCTTTGGCGTTAGAACTTCCGCTATACAGGTATATTGGAGGTGTTAATGCCAGAACGTTGCCAGTACCAATGATGAATATCTTAAATGGTGGAAAGCATGCTGATAACAACGTGGATTTTCAAGAATTTATGATTATGCCTGTTGGTGCTTCAAATTTTGCTGAAGCTTTAAGAATGGGCGTGGAAACTTTTCACTCACTGAAGTCCGTTCTTAAGAAAAAAGGCTATAATACTGCTGTAGGCGATGAAGGAGGATTTGCACCCAATTTAAAATCTAATGAAGAAGCTTTGGAAGTAATACTTGAAGCAATTGAAAAAGCTGGCTATAAAGCAGGAAAAGATGTTTGCCTTGCTTTAGACCCCGCCGCTAGCGAGTTTTTTATTAAGGAAAAAAATGCTTATCACTTTTTTAAGTCAGAACCTAATAAAGAAATCCCAGTTGAAAAAATGGTTGATTATTGGGTTAACTGGGTCAAACAATACCCCATTATTTCTTTAGAAGATGGCTTAGCAGAAGATGATTGGGATGGCTGGAAACTGTTAACTGATAAACTTGGAAATAAAATTCAGTTGGTCGGCGACGATTTGTTTGTTACTAATACTGAAAGACTTGCTAAAGGTATAGAAAACGGAGTGGCAAATTCTATCTTAATTAAGGTAAATCAAATTGGTACTTTAACTGAAACACTTGAAGCAATTGAAATGGCAAAGAATGCAGGTTATACTTCTGTAATTTCTCACCGCAGCGGAGAAACTGAAGATACTACCATCGCTGATATTGCTGTAGCAACAAATGCTGGACAGATTAAAACTGGGTCAGCAAGTAGAACAGATAGAATTGCAAAATATAATCAGCTCTTAAGAATTGAAGAAGAACTCGATACTACGGCTCTGTTTTTAGGAATTGATGCGGTTAATTATAATCCAGCTTAAATCTTATGTGTTGATATTTATAGTATGGTTAGATGCTGTTAGCCATTGAACCATTTAGTTTGAAAAAACTGTTGGCTGTAGGATTTGAAATGTTTATTTGTAATCGGTGAAACTTGCCTACAGTATTGGTACAATCTTTTAGCATTCAATTTATTTGTGAACTTAGTCCTACATTTTAGTTTTTTTCAGAAAAAGCATTTTCCTTTGAGGAATACTCGTTATTAAGTAAAATAAAAATAATACAATTGGGTTTTAGATTTATTCTAATTTAACTCTGTAAAAAAACCTTTGGCCATTCGCTGAACACATTTTTTGCATAATAATTTTCTTAAAAAATTTAAATTAATTTATTAGATTGTATATGCCATAAATTTATTCAACAATAAGGAGGAGAAAAAATGGGAAAGGCATCCTCTACAATGCGTGTGTGGTTTATTCTGTTTGGCTTACTTATATGGATCGGTATAGCATTAACAGGTTTCTCAAATGTACACTGGTTTTTATACATACCGGCAATTGCTATTGTATTAGCTGGAATTTTTGGATATTGCCCAAGCTTAATGCTGGTTTCCAAAATAGTACCTCCAAAACAATCTTAAACTAAATTGAGGGTGTGTTTCTGCACCCTCTAATTATTCTTCATTTTTTTTCAATTATCTTTATACTTATTTTTTATGCTCAAAAAATTAATTGCTTGTAATGCCATATCTTGGAGAAATAGCAGCACTGTTAACCGCATTATTTTGGTCGGCCACAGCAATTGTTTTTACTGAAGCTTCAATATTAGTGGGGTCGTTGTTTGTTAATATTAGTCGACTAATACTTGCTGCAATCTTTTTATTGTTTACCATTTTAGCATTACAATTAGGCTGGGTAGTTACCTCGAACCAAATTGTTAATCTTGCCCTTAGCGGTTTCGCTGGATTAGTAATCGGTGATACTTTTCTTTTCAAATCATTTCAATTTATTGGTGCAAGATTAAGTATGCTGATTATGGCGCTGGTGCCAGGTATGTCGGCAATTTTAGCTTACTTTTTTCTCAACGAATCAATTTCATTTATTGGAGTGCTGGGAATATTTTTAACTATTTTAGGTATAGCAATAGTAGTATTAAAAAGAGAAGAGAAAGTTTCTTCACGGTATACAGTTAATGTAGCTGGAGTTTTTTATGCTTTCATTGGAGCAGTTGGTCAAGCGGTTGGACTAATATTTGCTAAGCAGGCTTTTAATGAAGGAGAAATAAATGGCTTTTTAGCCGCATTAATACGAATTGTATCAGCTATAGTGTTTATTTATCCGCTGACAGTAATGGCTAAAAAAATAGCAAACCCATTTAGTGTTTTTAAGAACAAGAAAAGAGCATTTGCCTATACTCTAATTGGCTCTGCAGTAGGTCCATATTTGGGCATTACTTTAAGTCTGGTCTCTATAAAATATGCTAAAGTGGGAATTGCTTCTACTTTAATGGCCACAGTACCAATAATAATGCTTCCGATGGTTAAGTATTATTATAAAGAGAAATTGTCTTGGGTTTCAATTTTAGGTGCATTTATTGCAGTAGGTGGAGTAACTATATTGTTCTTGCGGTAAAATATTATTTATATAATTTTTCTATTTTGTCTCTATAAGTTTTATATGCAGCTTCACCAAAGCATACAAAAATTACCTTATTAATTGTTTTACTGTTCTCAAGAAATTTCAAGACAGTTGATATAGCAATTTCTGTTGCCCGGTCTAACGGAAAACCATAAACTCCAGTTGAAATTGCTGGGAAAGCAATGGTTTTAATATTATGTTTCTCAGCAAGCGATAACGAATTTTTATAACAGTTAGAAAGTAATTTATCCTCGTTGTTATTACCGCCTCTCCATACAGGTCCAACAGTATGAATAACAAACTTTGCAGGCAAATTATATCCTTTTGTAATTTTAGCTTCTCCTGTTGAACAACCCCCTAATGTTCTGCATTCCTCCAACAATTTTGGTCCCGCGGCTCTATGAATGGCACCATCAACACCGCCGCCGCCTAATAAAGATGAATTTGCTGCATTTACTATTGCATCAACTTTTAATTTGGTTATGTCACCCTCAATTATTTCTATTCTGTTTAGTCTATCTTTATTTTCCATTTTACTGTTTCATTAAAATATTTCTTGTGTAAGATAAAAAATATTTTTTGAATTATACATTGAACACTTAAACAAAGAACAATGGTCTTATCAATAATACTGAAGAATTACACTTATCGACAAGCAGTGATTGTCTAAGTCATGCATTAACAAAAATGACTAAAACCACTTCCTTGGCTATCTATTAATATAACTTTAAAAAAGATGATTCGTATCAAGTTTATTCAATTAATTATGTATTATTTTTCTAATCAATCTCATTGTGAAACGGTGAAGTCCAACAAAAAATTTAATTTTCTTTACAACTGAGCTTATATCTAAATATGATTCAATTTTTATGTTGGCACTTTGTTTGACACTGAAAAATGAACAATTTGCCGAATTATGGAATTAATCTCTGTTGTTGCATTAATATTAGTAATTGGAATAGTGCTGCTTATTGTAGCAATATTTATTTCTTTTTTATTCTACAAAAAGGAAAACAAGCATAATGACCAAATCTACACTGATGAAGTTTTGCTGAATCAGAATAGACTTAATAAAGATGATATAACCTCGTACAAATTGCCTGCAAACTATTATTCTGTAGTTCCGCACTTCCCTATAGAAACAAATAAGCAATCTTTTAATATTAAGGTGGTAAAGAAACATTATCCATACTCAAGATATTCAACATCTTATGATAACCACTCTGTTAGTAACAATCTTAGAAAAACAAGCATTGATAATAATGCCCGTTACGTAATAGTTAATGACGAACTCGCAAAAAAGAGCCATTTAAGAGTCATTAACTTTTAACTAAGCAGGCAGAAAATAAAATTAAATCAATTCATGCTATATCAAGATTCTGAATTAAAAGTTATTTATTTGCCAAAAGGATATGGTAGATGATAGGGTAAAATCATAGTTTTGCTGTCGTATATATAAAAACAAAGTTATCTTTAAGATTAATGATTCAAGCAAAAAACTTAATCGCTGAAAAATGAATTTGTTTACCTACATAAGGGCTTTCTTGCTAAATGTAGATATATGAAGACTTATTCAGGATTTTCAAGATATCTAATTATATTCATTTTCGTTTGTGGAGCAATTGGAAACAAAAATAGGAGAAAACTATGGATAATGTAGACATGAAAGTAAATGAAGTTGAATTAAAATTACAAAGCTCACAAGAAGATTTGTGGAGAATATTTAGGATAATGGCTGAATTTGTAGAGGGGTTTGAAACAATGTCAAAAATAAAACCAAGTGTTGTTTTTTTTGGTTCAGCAAGGGCTAAATCTAACGATAAATTTTATAAATTGGCTGTTGAGACTGCAAAGGAGGTTGTTAAAAATGGTTTTGGTGTTATTACTGGAGGCGGTCCAGGTATAATGGAAGCTGCAAATAAAGGGGCAAAAGAAGCAGGCGGAAGTTCCACTGGTGTAAATATAGAATTACCTTTTGAACAGCTGCCAAACCAGTATATTGACCATGATAAATTATTGAACTTTAGGTACTTTTTTATTCGTAAGGTTATGTTTTTTAAGTATGCACAAGGTTATATTCTTTTTCCAGGTGGATTTGGTACAATTGATGAATTTTTTGAGGTGTTAACTCTTATTCAAACTGGCAAAACAAGAAGGTTCCCTGTAGTTTTAATTGGAAATGAGTATTGGACATCATTGCTTTCTTTTATTAAAAATGAATTATTGTCAAATAAATTTATCTCGCCAGAAGATGTTAATCTGTTTACGTTAACTGATAATCCAGTACAAGCAGCTAAAATAATAGCAGATTATCATAAGGGTAAGAAATTCACCACCAATTTTTGATTGTTATTGGTACTGTGATTTATTTCTAAAAACCCAAACCCTCATAAATAAGGGTTTGGGTTTTAGGAGTTCATTTTTATTTGCAGACACAAGCTTAAATAATTTGTCCATCTGTCAATATAATTTCGAGCAAGTTAAAATGTAACTTAATTAGCAACGCAACTGTTTTGAATATTTTGTTTTTAGTGCTATGCCTTCATTCTTTCGCCTTTTTCCTCTTTGATAAACACCCAGCCAACCACTTTTCCGATGTCAATTGTTTCAAAATTATTCCAGTATTTTTTTGTTCTAACATACATCGAGCTTGTATCATTTGGCGGTATCGATTCAGCTTCGTTTATCAATAACTTTAATCTATTTTTCCATATTTCCATATTAGATTCCCTCAAATCTACCCAGCCATCATGAGCCCATAGGTCAATCGATTTTGGAGTAATTTCTATTTCGTTGTCACCTCTAAAGGGAGGAATCTTTATCTCATTTCCTCTTATTAGTGATTTGCCGTCAGGGGTTAATATTGGTATTCCGATTGAAATAATTTCATTTCTTAATTTAGAATTTGCTTTTAAATAATCGTAAGTTTTTTTAGAAAGATTAGCTGCTGTTTCTTTAACTATGTCTTTCATTCCACCGCATACTAATTTAAGCAAGTTAATTTCGTGTAATAATTTTGAAAGTCTTGGAGGACCTAATAACTCAAATGCTACGCTATTTGTATTGTGAATTTTCTCTAATTCAGCAAGCTTTTCAACTGCTGAATGTTGCATAAAACCAGCGCGGTAGGTTGGTTCAAGTGTAGCATTATCTAATGCGTTAATTATATCGTGTCCAGTGTTCCCACCTTTTATTTCATAAATTGCGTCTACTGCAATTTCTTCTGGCGTAACATATTCCATTTGTCCCTGGGTAGTAATAGCCTCAAATTCTCCACGTGAAAAAGTACCATTTTCACCTGTGTCGATAAAAACCGATTTTAATGTTTCACCCGAATATTTATATTGTTTATCCATCTTTAGCTGTAATTTACCGGTTAAAGGTACAGCCTCATCAAGTGAAATGTTTAATATTTCAATAGGCTTGCCGTGCTTTTTAATTTCACCAAACTCAATTCTTTTCCAAGCTATTGCAGCTGTTGGTTTAATTTCTTTTGTGATTGGTCCATCTGGTGTTCTTCCCATTAGAAATAAAAGAAGAGTATGTGCGCCCGCAATTGCAGATTTGCTTAAAAGTACTCTCGATGGCTTTTCTTCGCTGTGCGTGTATGGAATATTAAGTCCCATCCCGCCCGTTCCACTGGTACCAATTTTAACATAAATTTTTGTACCATTTACGTACATTGAATTATAGAGTATTTGAACGTGACGAATTAACTGTGGAATGTAAAGTGTTGAAAGTAAAATTTCAGTTTGCTCAATTAGTTCTTCTTGAGATGATTTTTTCTCAATTGTCTTTTTAATTTTATGATAAGTAGAATAAATGTCCTGATAAGCAATGCCAGTCGCTGAGTTAATGCAATCTATAATTATTTCAGGCTTATATGTAGATAAAAGTTGATAAATGGTAGAACTGTGCAGTATCTCATCATTCAGTTCTTCCATGATATCAGTAATTAAAATTTTTCTTTTTTGTGGGTCGGAAAGTAATTCCAATCTGCTAATATCCTTAAACTGGTTTCTAACAAAAATATTTCCCCAGAAGGGAACAAAGTAGTCATCTGGCATATCGGGATATTCTGAATATAATTTTTTTACCTCTTCTTCAGCTTCTTCTTTTTTTAATGATGTTATAATTATTCTTTTTGGTTTTTCAGCTACTAGTTTTCTTGTTACTGCATTTCCAACTAGCCCCCAGCCTCCTAATACTAATACAGTTTTGTTTTGAATATCCATGTTTACCTCATTTAATTTTTCTAATGGTTAACGAACATTTCAAAATTACTGTTAAACACAAATGCAAACAATTAAAAAAATATTTTTTATCACTAAAAAGTACCTTCTCTCTTTTGTTTTTCTTTTGATTGATTAAGGAAACTTCCTTTAGTAAATTTGAAAAATAAAAATATGTTCTTTAATTAAAAGTGAAGGTATCATGAAAATTTGCGAAATATTAAGGAAAGAAAATATAATTGCTTCTATGAAAGGAAGAACAAAAGAAGAAGTAATAAATGAACTGATTGACTTGTTTAATGAAGATGAAAGAGTAAATAATTTAGAACAAGTAAGAAATGCAGTTTTGGAAAGAGAAAAAATAATGTCAACCGGAGTAGGAAAAGGATTTGCAATTCCTCATGCTAAAACTGATGGAGTTAATGAAATTATTGCAGCTTTTGGAAAGTTAGATAACCCCATTGATTTTAAGGCACTGGATGACCAGCCCGTTAGCCTGATTTTTCTTCTAGTTGGTAAAGAAAACTTAGTTGGTCCTCACATAAAACTCTTAAGCCGCATTTCGAGAATGATGAACAAAGATGAGTTTCGTCAATCACTTCTTAAAGCAAAATCTGATGAAGAAATTTATAAACTTTTCGAAGAGGAAGAAAAACAATATTTTGATATTATTTAATTGGGATAGTAAATGATTAAAGCCATCACTGGGACTAAAGATATCTTACCTGCCGATATCCCTCAATGGAGACATATAGAATCAGTTGTGCTAAAAGTAATGAACGAGTTTAACTACAAAGAGATTCGTACACCTGTTTTTGAACAAACAATATTGTTTACAAGGGGAATTGGCGAATCGACCGACATAGTTAGTAAGGAAATGTATACTTTTTTGGATAGAAGTCAAACAAGCATAACATTAAAACCGGAAATGACAGCTTCTGTGGTACGAGCTTTTATTGAACATTCATTAGAAAAGAAACAAAGCCTGAATAAATTTTTTTATATATCTCCAATGTTCAGACAAGAAAGACCACAAGCTGGCAGACTCAGACAATTTCATCAATTCGGTGCCGAAGCCTTAGGAAGTAAAAGCCCAATCTTAGATGCTGAAATGATTATCATCCCTTTTAGAATATTAAAACTGCTTGGTTTGAAAAACCTTTCTGTAAAAATAAATTCGCTTGGCGTTCCGCAGTCAAGGGAAAATTACAAAAAAATTCTTAAAGAATACTTGAAACCACATTTAAATAAACTTTCTGAAGATAGTAAGAAAAGGGTTAATACAAATATTTTAAGAATTTTTGATAGTAAAGACCAAAAAGACCAAGAGATTTTAAACAATGCACCTTTATTAATTGAATATCTAGATGATGAGAGTCTTGAACACTTTGAAAAAGTAAAGCAAGCACTCCTTTCTGCAAAAATTCCATTTGAGGTTGATGCTCGATTAGTTCGGGGATTAGATTATTATACACATACAACATTTGAAGTTATTAGCGGCAGCGTTGGTTCACAAAGTGCACTTTGTGGAGGCGGCAGATACGATTTGCTTGTTAAAGAACTTGGCGGCTCAGAAACCCCAGGTGTTGGGTTTGCTGCCGGAATCGAAAGAATATTGCTTGCATGTGCTAATGAAAAATCATTAAGACTTAATGATGAATCTTTGGATTTGTTCATAGTAAATATTGATAAAAATTTGTCTGATTATGCCTTTAACGTTTCATTGTTTTTTAGAGAAAATGGCTTATCTGTAGATTTGGACTACTTGAACCGCAGCGTTAAAGCTCAAATGAGAGAGGCAAATAGACAAAATGCAAAGTTTGTTTTAATCTTGGGTGGAGAAGAATTTGCTAAGGGAGAAATATTGTTGAAAGATATGAACACCTCGCAACAGGTTACTTTTCTTAAAGATGAATTGGAAAAAGTTGTTCAGAAAATTAAAAGTCAATTAGATGCAAATAATTTACGGTCGTAAACCAGTTTTAGAGGCAATTAATTCAAATGTTGAAATAGAGCATATTTATGTGTCTTATGGCCAACGAGGAGATGTAATAAATAAAATTTTTACTTCAGCTAAGCAAAACAAAATAAAAATTTCTCAAATTTCCCCTTCTAAATTTAATCAGCTTGTAAAAAACAAAAACTCTCAAGGTGTATGTGCATTAATAACGGAATATCATTATAAATCCCTGCAAGAAATTATTAGTATTTCTCTAAAGTCGAGATACCCGTTGATTCTAATTATAGATTCTGTGCAGGACCCGCATAATTTAGGCGCTATATTACGTACTGCCGAATGTGCTGCAGTTGATGGTGTGCTTATTACTTCAAATAATACCGCCCCAATAAATGATACTGTGCAAAAAGCTTCAGCTGGCGCAGTGACACACTTAAATATTGCCAAGATTGGCAATCTTAACAATACAATTCAACGACTAAAAGATTTTAATTTCTGGATTGCTGGAACTTATATCTCTGAAAAATCAAAAAATTATACAGATATAGATTTTAAAATTCCTTTAGCCTTAATTGTAGGTAATGAAGAAAAAGGAATAAGAAAATTAACAGCAGACAATTGCGACATACTTGTAAAAATTCCTATGTATGGCAATATCTCATCATTAAATGTTTCGGTTGCTGCAGGCGTAATATTATTTGAAATAATTAGACAACGAAATTATTAACTCGTTCTTCTTTTGAATATATACAGAAAATTCTAATAGTTCGCCAACACTATTCACTTACACTTGGGTTAAAGATTTTAGCAAATAAAATACTTGTTATCTTGACTTTTTTATCAAGATTAGATAGGTTTACATCGTAAAAAAAGGTGAGTTATGAGCCAAATTAAGAACCAAGAAATAGATAAAGTACAGGAAAAAAAGCTAGAAGATGTAAAAGTATTAGATGAATTCACTAAATCAGAATATAAGTGGGGATTTGTTACTGATATTGAAACTGAGTCGGCACCAAAAGGTTTGAGTGAAGAAATCATCAGATTTATTTCAGAGAAAAAGAATGAACCAGAATGGATGACAGAATGGCGATTAAAAGCTTACCGGCATTGGCTTAAAATGGAAGAACCTCATTGGGCAAATGTAAAGTATCCTCCTATCGATTATCAAAATATAAGCTACTATTCTGCTCCTAAAAAAAGACCGCAGCTAAATGATCTTAGCGAAGTTGACCCTGAATTGTTAAAGACTTTCGAAAAACTTGGTATTCCTCTCGAAGAGCAGAAAAAGCTGGCAGGTGTAGCTGTTGATGCAGTTTTCGATTCGGTTTCGGTTGCAACGACTTTTAAGGAAACGCTAAAAGAAAAAGGAATAATTTTTTGCTCTATTTCAGAAGCCATTAGGAATCATCCTGAGCTGATAAAAAAGTATCTTGGCTCAGTAGTTCCATATACTGATAACTTTTTCGCAGCTCTTAACTCAGCTGTTTTTAGTGATGGCTCTTTCGTTTATATACCTAAAGGCGTCCGCTGTCCTATGGAACTTTCAACCTATTTTAGAATTAATGCACAAGAAACTGGACAATTTGAAAGGACATTAATTATAGCTGACGAAGGTGCTTATGTTAGTTACTTGGAAGGATGCACTGCGCCTATACGAGATAATAATCAGCTGCATGCTGCTGTTGTTGAATTAATTGCATTAGATAATGCTGAAATTAAGTACTCAACAGTGCAAAATTGGTATCCGGGTGATAAAGAAGGTAAAGGCGGTGTATATAATTTTGTTACAAAACGAGGTGCCTGCAGAGGTAAGCACTCTAAAATTTCATGGACTCAAGTAGAAACAGGCTCTGCAATTACATGGAAATACCCAAGCTGCATTTTACAGGGAGATTATTCAGTAGGCGAGTTTTATTCTGTTGCTGTAACAAATAATTTTCAGCAGGCCGATACCGGCACAAAAATGATTCACCTTGGAAAGCACACTAAAAGTACAGTCGTATCTAAAGGAATTTCTGCCGGTAGAAGCAATAATTCTTACAGAGGATTGATTCGCATTGGTAAAAACGCTGAAGGGGCTAGAAATTTTACACAATGCGATTCGATGCTTATGAGTGATAAGTGCGGTGCTCATACTTTCCCTTATATCGAAATTGAAAATAATACCGCTAAAGTTGAACATGAAGCAACTACTTCTAAAGTTGGTGAGGACCAAATATTTTATTTGAACCAACGCGGAATTTCTACTGAAGATGCTGTAAATATGATTGTTAATGGCTTTTGCAAGGAGGTTTTTAATGAGCTTCCAATGGAGTTTGCAGTAGAGGCACAAAAACTCTTGGCAGTCTCACTCGAGGGAAGTGTAGGATAAAGTGAATGCTGAGATTGAAAAAATATTGTCACAATCCATTTTTATTTAATTGTTGCTAAAGGAGAATTATGCTAACAATAAAAAATCTTAAAGCGAACGTAGAAGGAAAAGAAATATTAAAAGGTATTAATCTAAGCGTAAATAAAGGTGAAATTCATGCTATTATGGGTCCTAACGGTTCAGGTAAAAGCACATTGGCAAATGTGTTGGCTGGCAATAAAGGCTACGAAGTTACTGAGGGTGAAGTATGGTTCGATGGAAAGAATTTGCTTGAAATGAATCCTGAGGATAGAGCTAGGGAAGGTATATTCTTAGCTTTTCAGTATCCAATTGAAATCCCCGGCATAAGCAATGCTACTTTTTTAAAGACAGCTTTAAATGAAATTAGAAAATATCATGGTCAACCTGAAATTAGTACTAAAGAATTTATGGATTTAATTAGGAAGAAATCTAAAATTCTTGGCATGGATGAATCGCTTATTAGTCGTTATGTTAACGTTGGATTTTCCGGTGGAGAAAAAAAACGCAACGAAATTTTTCAGCTTCTTATGTTAAATCCAAAATTAGCATTGCTTGATGAGACTGATTCAGGATTGGATATTGACGCTTTAAAGATAGTAGCTAATGGTGTAAATCTTTTTAAAAATGAAAACAATGCAGTTGTCGTTGTAACTCATTATCAAAGGCTTCTAAATTACATCACCCCAGATTATGTCCATGTTCTTTATAAAGGAAGGATTGTTAAATCTGGCGGTAAGGAATTAGCTCTTGAACTTGAAGAAAAAGGTTATGATTGGCTTAAAAGTGAAGAACTAATCGAACAAAATGCTTAAAAGAGGTAATGAACTTTTATTATGCAAACACACAAAAATCAAATAGAGTGGTATCTCGATAAATTTAGTTTTTTTGAAAGCAAACTGAATGGACGTTTACAATCACCCATTCATCAGATAAGGAGAAATGCTATTGAGCAATTGGCTCAGATGAATTTTCCTTCGACTAAAAATGAAGAATGGAAGTTTACAAATGTTTCTCCAATTTTAAATTATAACTTTATCCCGGCTGTCAACGCTGATTTGTATGATATTTCTAATCTTAAAATAGACCCCTACTTGCTTAAAGGTTTTGATTCACATCTTCTTGTATTCTTTAACGGAAATTTTGTAAGAAGTCTAAGCCGGCTGGAAGAATTGCCTAAAGGAATAATTCTTGACAGTCTTAGTCTTTTAGAGAAAGAAAATCCTGAACTTTTGAAAAAATATATTAATAAAATTTCGAGTATAGATAATGCATTTAATGCATTAAATACTGCTTTTGCCTACGATGGTGCAGTGTTGATTGTTCCAGATAATGTAGTAGTTGAAAAACCAATTCAAGTTTTATTTTTAAGTGAAAGTACCCAGGAAAATTTGTTAAATCAGCCTCGAAACCTTTTTGTGGTAGGCAAGAATAGTCAAGTTGAAATAATAACTAATTATCAAGGAATAAGTGCTAAAGAATATTTAAGCAACATAGTAACAGAGATTTTGGTGGGTGAAAATTCGTACGTTGATTTATATAAAGTTCAAAACGAAAGCGAGAATTCGTTTCATATAGAAAAAGTTCAGGCCTTACAAAAACGAAGCAGCGTATTTAATCATTATAATTTTGTTTTTGGCGGTTCACTTGTTAGAAATGATATTAATTCTCTTTTAGATGATGAAGGAATAGAATGTCATTTTTATGGACTATATTTGACCAACAAAAAAAGGCATGTTGATAATCATACTTTTGTAGATCATGCTAAACCAAATTGTATGAGCAATGAACTTTATAAAGGAATTATGGATGATCAGTCAAGAGGGGTTTTTAATGGCAAGATTTTAGTACGAAAAGGCGCCCAAAAAACAAATGCATATCAATCAAACAAAGCCATATTGCTTTCCGACAAGGCAATGATAGACACAAAACCACAGTTGGAAATATTTGCTGATGATGTAAAATGTTCTCATGGAGCAGCTATTGGTTCATTAGATGAAATCTCAGAGTTTTACATTCGTTCAAGAGGAGTGCCTGAGGATATTGCAAAATCAATGTTAATTAGAGCTTTTGCAAGTGATGTTGTTGAACAAGTGAAAATACCGGAGTTAAAAGAACAGTTAAATCATCTTGTATTTGAACATTTGCACAGAAAAGAAATAACCAACCAATAATAAAAGTGAAATCTGTGTTGAAAGTAGAAAATAATATTGCAGTTAAAAGAAAGTTTAATATCAACGAAGTAAGAGAAGATTTTCCTATTCTAAAAAGATTGGTGAACGATAAACCGCTTGTTTATCTTGATAATGCGGCTACAACCCAAAAACCACAGGTTGTGATTGATAGTTTGAATCACTATTACACTTACGATAATGCAAATATCCATAGAGGTCTATATTTTTTGAGCGAACTGGCTACAGAATCTTATGAAAACGCAAGACTAAAAGTTAAGGAATTTATTAATGCATTAAGTTCTTCCGAGATAATATTTGTTAGAGGAGCAACAGAAGCTATTAACTTAGTGGCTAATTCTTTTTTTATGGGGAAATATTTTAATGACGGTGATGAGATTATTATCTCTGCTATGGAACATCATTCTAATATTGTTCCATGGCAATTAATTCAGAATAAAATCGATTTGAAGCTGCGAGTAATTCCAATGAATGATGCTGGTGAACTGGATATTGATGAATACGAAAAGATGTTCTCGTCAAAAACAAAATTGGTCTCCGTTGTTTACATTTCTAATTCTTTGGGGACAATCAATCCCGTTAAGAAAATTACAGAAATTGCCCATAAAAATAATGTACCTGTTCTTTTAGATGCTGCACAAGCTGTGCCTCATATAAAAATTGATGTGCAAGAACTTGACTGTGACTTTTTAGTCTTTTCCGGTCATAAAGTTTTCGGTCCAACCGGCATTGGTGTGCTTTACGGTAAGACTGAGTACCTAGAGAGTATGCCTCCTTATCAAGGTGGAGGTGATATGATTAGAACTGTCTCTTTTGAAAAAACTACATTTGATGATTTGCCGCATAAATTTGAAGCTGGAACACCAAATATTGCCGGCGGTATTGGCTTAGGTGCTGCTATAGATTACTTAAATCAATTTGATAGAAATGAACTTACTAATTACGAAAAATTATTGCTTGATTATGCAACAGAAAAACTCCATGAGGTTGAAGGATTAAAAATAATTGGCACTGCTAAAGAGAAAGCCTCCGTTATCTCTTTTGTTATCAATGGCATTCATCCTTATGATATTGGAACAATAATAGATACAGACGGAATTGCAATTAGGACCGGTCATCACTGCACTCAGCCTGTAATGACAAGATTTAATCTTTCTGCAACAGCCAGAGCATCATTCGCTTTTTATAATACTAAAGAAGAAATTGATAAACTTGTTTTAAGTTTACTGAAAGTAAAAAAAATGTTTGCAATTTAGAGGGACTAATATGATTGATAAAGGAAAACTTGAACAGCAAATTATTTCGGTACTTAAAACTTGCTACGACCCTGAGATTCCAGTAGATATTTGGGAGCTGGGCTTAATTTACGAAATAAGAATTGATAATGATGGACAAGTTTACATCAAAATGACCTTAACATCTCCAGCTTGTCCAGTAGCTGGAAGTCTGCCAGGTGAAGTAAAAGAGAAAGTTAAAAATATTCCTGATGTTAAAGATGTTTATGTGGATTTAGTTTGGGAGCCGCGATGGGATAAAGATATGATGAGTGAAGAAGCAAAGTTAGAACTGGGGTTTATGTAAAAGCCCCACTTAAACTCTTTGAGAAACAATGGATTTCTGTTTCTTACTTGCAAGAGGAGAAATCTATAAAATTTTTCAGAAATCAATAAATAAAAAGCCTTTAACAAGGTAATTAAGGAAAGGATGTAAATATGTTCAATATAAATCTAAAACCACCAATATATGATCCTGAAGCGGTTCAACCAATGCGGGATGAACTGATTTATGTTGGCTTTGAGGAACTGCTTACCCCTCAAAGAGTTGAAGATGTTTTATCGTTAAAAGATGATAAAACAACTTTAGTAATGATTAACTCCGTCTGTGGATGCGCTGCAGGAAGTGCACGACCTGGAGTTACTCTTTCTCTTCAACATAATGTAATTCCAGATAGGCTTGTTACTGTGTTTGCTGGCCAAGATAGAGATGCAGTGGATTACCTGCGCGAAAAATATTTGAGCGCTTATCCGCCATCTTCTCCTTCATTAGCGTTGATTAAAAATTGTGAAGTTATTTTTATGATGCCGCGATATAAATTTGAAGGTAGATACCCTGAAGAAATTTCAGAAGATTTGAGAAAAATTTACGACCAGCATTGCGGCAGAAAAGGTCCATCTATTTCTGAAGAAAAATATGCTAAACTTGTTCATGCAAAAGCATGTGGTTCAAAAATACCATTGGCTTAACTATAAATCCCTTCCCAAATGGAAGGGAGTTCTTAAATTTTAAAAAATGATGGTGTATGAAATTTAGTGCACAGGAAGAATATGGCTTGAGATGTATGTTAAGGATTGCAAAGTTTTATGACGTTGGCAAATCTTTAACTATACCCGAAATAAGCAGAGCTGAAGGCATTTCTGAACATAATACTGGAAAAATTTTAAGGATACTTCGATTGGGAGGACTGCTGGAGGCTGAACGGGGTCAATTGGGTGGTTATACTTTATCACGCCCACCCGAAAAGATTTTGGTAGGTGATGTCCTTCAAATATTAGGAGGCAGATTGTACGATGATAGCTTTTGTCAATCACATACCGGAATAGCAGATATTTGTACAAACTCAATTGATTGTTCTGTACGCTCACTTTGGAAGTTAATTCAAGATGCCGTTGATGGAGTTGTTCGTAACCTTACTTTAAAAGATTTGCTCGGCACGGAAAGTAATTTGTTTAAAATGTTTAATCTCCATGCCACAAGTAGAAATTAGTTAACCTCCAGTAAAAAGTATAACTCATAAGTAAATAGAATAGTTAATTAATCCAATTAGAAATGAGTTTTACATAAGGCAGACATGCCCCAACAAACAGTGTAATTCCATAATCAATATAATTATGACAACTGACTTATAATTTATTTAATCAACAATACTTACACCTTAGTTAAACAGAGTTCCGACCTACTGTAAGTCGGTTCGCCTTACCGACCACAAGGATTATAGTAAGTCGGTTCGCTGAACCGACTACAACAAGCCTTTGAAAATAATGAACTTAAAAAAGCATAAACTACAGTGTCTAAAAATTTTTTCTTTGAACTGAAGCAGTCAAATATTTATATTCGTATAATTCTTATTGAGGTAAAGTTGACTACAAAAAAAATAATTATTGGAAGTGTGTTTGCTTTTTTTATTATGCTTTTTCTGAACTCATGCTGTTCATGTGGAGGAGAAATAAAAAATGAAAACACAGTTAAAGGCTATATAACAATGGTAGGCAACGAACCTTTTGCCCGTCTTGCTGTAATGGTAGATACTAATAAAGTCTATCTGCTTGATTGTGATAGCAAGTTGAAAGAGGAATTAATGAAAAATCAAGGCGCATATTATACTATTGAATTTAAGGATAGTAAATACGAGCATGGCACAACTGTATTAATTGTTAACAAGGCAATACCACTTAATAAAAAATAATCGAAGCGAGTGACCAAATGAAAAAAATAATATATCTCACCTTGACTTTTTACATGCTGATTGCGGCTAAAACTCCAGCTCAGAAAAGAGAAAATTTAACAGTGGCAATTGAAGCTAAAACTCAAAAAGAAAGTTTAGCACAAAACCAAAATAAAAGCTATCCAGTTGATGCTAGACCATTTCTCGAAAAATTCTACAAGGCAAATGGAATTGATTTATCAGAACTAAGCAAAACTTATAACCCCACGTTAAAAAAAGCTGCAGCTTGGAATTTTAATGTGGGGGATTCTCATTATTGGTATGCAGCAAATTTTGTTACAAACAATTATGATTATCTTCCTACAACATGTCGTGCAGTAGGTACTCATTGCTACATTTTTGTTGTTGACAGTCTATGGCAAAAAGGATATGTAACACAAGCTGCTGTAGATAGTGTAGAGGCAAATTTTGATTCGCGCACTCCAGCAAATTCAAATAAAGGAATTTATGATACTGAAAAAGAAATATTTGGTAATCCACCGGATTACTTTGATAATGATCCTAAAATAATTATTGTTATTTTGGATATAAAAGATGGTTGGACCCCCAACTCTCAAGGTGGTTTTATCGCTGGCTTTTTTGATTACACAAATCAGTATAGCAAATCACTAACAAATGGTCACAGTAACGAAGCGGAAATGTATTATCTTGATGCTTACCCATTGAATTTAAAAGTAGAGAGTGAAATTAAAAAAGGCATGCGTACCACAGCTCATGAATTCCAGCATATGATTCATTTTAATTATTTTCCTACGAAAGACGTAACATTTTTTGATGAAGGATTTTCAGAGGTTGCTGCGGTTATTTGTGGATATCCGTTTTATTCCTCGGGCAGTTACCAGGATGAATCGAATATATTTCTGCTTAATTGGCGTGGGAGCGATGATCCAAAAGTGTTAAACGATTATTCACGCGCGGCGAGATTTACCCTTTACTTAAAAGAACAATTTGGAAATCAGATATTTACTAAGTATATGCTTAACCAAATAAAGGGAATTTCTGGGTTAAATTATGCTCTTAACCAAATTGGAAGCACAAGGCGTTTCAACGATATTTTAGTTGATTTCTTTATAGCAAATTACTTGAACAACAAAACTGTTAATCCCAAATGGGGATACGATTATCCCGGCATCCCTAAGATGAAATCGATTGTGTATGGCAATCCTAATGTACCACAAACAAACAGCAGCATTTATAAACTTGCTTCTATGTATTTAACTTTTCCCCAGGGGTCTAACCTTTCTGTTAACGTAAACAATAATAATCAGACTGCAATAAAAGCAAAAGCAATTAAAATTGGCAGCGGTACAGCTGCAGTAGAAGATATAACTATGAATTCAAACTTTAGTGTTTCAGGTTTTGGGACAACATACAATGAAATTACTGTTCTTGTTTACCACAATGATGATAACGCTTCCAGCAACGGGCCATTTTCTTTTTCTTACTCTGCTTCCGGCACTGCCAATAATGCACCAATTGAAATTGCGTATGATAATGGAGAACCCAAATATGCGCAAGTAGACAATTTAATAGCGAATGATTCTGTTGGTGTCGTTTTTTCTGGATTACCCGGTGCTAAACTTGATTCAATTAGGGTTGCATTAAGGCAGGCTGGTTCTATGAGCGGTGGGATATGGAAGTACACTGGAGTATTACAACCATCTCCTTTTGCTGCAAAACTGGCATCCTTTATCGCAACATCTAATATTTCTGTCAGACCACCAGTACCTTATCCGGTACCATACAACAATTGGGTTAAAGTAGACCTTCAGCAATATAACATTGATGTTTCTCAAGATTTTGTTGTGTCATTTGTTATGGCTGGCACTTATGCAAGTGATGGTTCAGGAGATAATAGGGTTATGGTTGGCGAGGTAGCTGGAAGTTATCCTTATCCAAGTATTACATACCTACATCAACCATCTAGTGGTTCCCCAAGATGGGTTTACATTGTAGGTGATGGAACAATTTATCCATATTTGATAAGAGCTTATGTCAGTTATCCAACTTCTGTTTCAAATGAGCCCATAGAATTACTTCCAAGTGCTTATTCACTTGAACAAAACTATCCGAACCCATTTAATCCATCTACCACAATTAAGTTTAGTTTGCCAAAAAAAGAATTTGTAAAATTGAAAGTATACGATTTATTAGGAAGAGAAATTGCAACCCTAATTGATGGTGAATTAAGTCAAGGTGAGCATTCGGTTAATTTTGATGCTAAAGGTCTCGCAAGTGGGGTTTATATTTACCGTTTAGTGACTGATAAATATAATAGTGCTAAAAAGATGATTTTACTGAGATAGATTTTCAAAATCTCTGCGTTCTCTGCGTCTTTGCGGTTTCACTAAGACTTAACCGCAGAGGCGCGGAGAACGCAGAGGAATAATAAAAAATTCTCAGCGACTTTGCGAGAAACAAAGTTAATTTCACGCAGAGACGCAAAGGAGCCAAGACGCAAAGGTTTACGTAGAAATTTAGGATTTATTTAGCTGCTGCTGGTTCCTTAATAAATATTTTTTGCAGTTCTCTTTTAATTCGATTTTTATAAGCACCCTTGTGGTATGCGTAACCTGCAATAAGTGGCATTGCTAAAGTAGCTTCTGAATAGACCATTTGTTCGAAAGCCTGGTCAACTTTTCCCCATGAAGATGCTTCTTTCAGCGTTGAACTTGAAAGAGCACCGTCTCTAACATCTGCAACTGTAATTTGAATAGCATATTTGTGCATAGGTACATTTTCTTGTAAAATATCAGCTGCAACTACAATATCCTGTGTGAAATTTTTAGGAACGCCGCCGCCTACCATAAAAATTCCTGTCTCTTTGCTGTTTAGTTTTATTTGAGTTAATTCAAGAAAATCTTTACCAGAATCAAATGAAAGATGTCTATCCGGATTATTTGTTTGGTGCATTACAATTCCAAATCCAGCTGAGCAATCAGAAAAAGCAGGGACAAAAATTGGAACATTATTTTTATAAGCAGCATAGATTACGCTGTCGCTAACTTTTGGTCCGCCGTTTTCATCAAGATATTTGCCGAAATGCCATAATAATTCACGTGATGAGTATGGCCTTGGTTCCAAACTATTAAAAATTTTTGCTGTAGTTTCATCGCAGATTCTCAGTTCATCTTCGTCAATAAATGTGTCATATATTCTATCGATATGTAAATCGCGTAATTCATTGTCGTCTACAAAAGGTGAGCCAATATAATGTTTAAATCCTAAAGCCTCAAAAAAGTCTTGGTCAACCATAATAGCTCCAGTAGAGACAATAACATCTACCATATTATTATCCACCAAATCGAAAACAACCTTTTTTAGTCCTGCACTAAATAAACTTCCGGCAAGAGTCAAAATAACGGTACAATCTTTATCCTGCAGCATCCGCTCATAAATGTTTGCCGCACGATACAAGTCTCTAGCGGAAAAAGCCATGTGCTGCATCGAGTCGACGAGTTTAACAACATTATGTTCTTTTATATCGATATGTTTGATTATACTTTTAAGATAATCTTTTTTTGAGCGCATGTTCTCTTCCTTTTTTTATGTTAATTTTTATTCAATTATAAATAATTTTTATGATATATTCATATTAGGTGTAGATTAGCTACAAACATGATTTGAAAGATACCTTTTTAAATTTCTGATGTGTGTACATAATTAAAAAAACCACTTAGCTATTTTCAAAATTCCTTGTTTCCATGGTACTCTGTGAGAAACACCGGATTGATTTTTAAATGACTCTAAATTCTCTATATACCATTTAAAATTTCTAATAAGAGCATCTTTATTTGAGTACTTAGGAGTAAATCCTAATATTTTTTCAGCTTTTTCAACCGAAACAAAAGAATCTTTTGACGCTGTTTCATATACCCATTTATACAAAGGTGAAAGGTTTAATTTTTCTAAAATTCTTAAAGAAAAGATAATTGGTTTTTCTGGGAGACTAATAATTTTTTTACCATAACCTGCATAATCAAGTACAGCTTGATAGTCTTCCCTCATAGTAGTAAATACTTTTGCACCTATATTAAAAATATCATTTACCTTTTCATTCGGCAGAGTAATAATTAAATAAATTGCTTCACAAAGGTCTTCTACATCAAGCAGCTGATATCGGTTATCACCTTTGCCAATCATTGGGAAGTTGTGACCTGTATAAGCCCAATCATATAGTAATGCAAAAACACCCAAACGCTCTGGACCTATAAATGATTTGGGTCTTATTATGGGAACGCACATTCCTTTATTACGATATTCTAAACAAATTTTTTCAGCTTCAACTTTTGCTTTGCCGTATGGACCGACACCGTCAAGTTTATCATCTTCATAAATTGGGTGATGATCTGGAATGCCGTAAACAGCAGTTGATGAGATGTGAATAAATTTTTTTATATTTTTTTTATATGCAACTTCTAAAAGTAATTTAGTGCCGTCGATGCCGGTACTAATTATGTCTTTTTCCGGATATAAAGGCAGAGCCATTGCAGAATGAACAACATAATCGCAGTTTTCCATTGCTCTTTCCACACTTTCACGAGTACGAATATCACCAATAATTATTTTAACTTTATCTTTAACATCGGGGTAATCAAAAGGGGCGTAATCTAAAGAACTAACTTCGGCACCTTTTTTTAGTAAATATCTAATTAAATTAATCCCCAAAAAGCCTGCACCGCCAGTTATCAGTACTCTCATAAGAATTTTTTTACGTAAAAATAATCATTATTTCGAACTTTTTTCTATAAGTTAAGTTACCATGTAATTTTTTCGCTGCTGTCCAAAATAATTTTGAAATCAAATTCCGAAGGGATGAATTACCAAATAAATTTAGAAGACTTCAAGATTTTGGACTATTCTACTTGTCTTGTAAATCAATCCCTATCTCGTCCCTACGGGACTTTTAACTTCAGTTTGATATTTATTTATTCTATAACTATATAATCCCTAAAGGGATTAGATTGGTTTAAGGATAATCAAAGCTTTATTATCCCCTCAGGACAAAATATTTATAGGATAAAGAACAAAGAAATAGATTAAGTCCCTTTAGGGACGAAATAAAAAATATATTGGACAGATATGAATTTTTTATGAAATTTATTTAATTAATTGGAAAATAAATTTTGCTAATATCAATGCAGCAGCTTTTTATTTAATAATTTTTTCTGATTTAATATGGTTAAATACAAGAGCAAGAAAAACTTTTAAAGCATCTAAACCTTGACATTTAAGGCACTTGCAAATATATTTAGGCTCTTTCAAAAAATTTTTTCCTAATTGGAGGCAAAATTGAAAAGGGAAAGGCTGACAAAATTTATTAAACAAGAGGATGCGGCTCAGAAATGGTATCTGGTAGATGCTAAGGATCAGGTATTGGGAAGATTAGCTGCCAACGTTGCTAAAATTATTAGGGGTAAGCATAAACCAATTTTCACCCCTAACATGGATACAGGGGATTTTGTAATTGTTGTTAATGCTGATAAAATTAGGGTTACAGGTAAGCGAGAAGAGTTAAAAACATATTTTTCTTATTCGGGCTACCCTGGCGGTGCTAAGGTAAGAAGGTTTTCTGAGCTGTTAGAGAAAAAACCAGAGTATATAGTATGGCATGCGGTTAAAGGTATGCTTCCCAAAAATAGGTTAGGTAGAAAGCTAATTAAGAAATTAAAAGTTTATTCTGGGGAAAACCATCCTCATATAGCACAAAAACCAGAAGCATTAAGTTTCTAATGGAGTTATTAAATGGCAGATAAAATACACGTTGGTCGCAGAAAAACTTCTGTAGCACGAGTCTATTTAAGGTCTGGCTCTGGCAAAGTTGTAGTTAATGGAATTGATGTTGAAAAATATTTTCCTTTAAAGGAACATAGAGATAACATTCTGCTTCCTTTTGTTGTTACAGAAACATTAGGGAAATATGATGTGTTTGTAAATGTAAGCGGAGGGGGTTTAACGGGACAATCTGATGCAATAAGACTTGGTGTTGCAAGGGCTTTGGTGGATATTAATTCCGAATTTAGAAATGCTTTAAAAGCCGAGGACCTTCTTAGAAGAGATCCTCGAATGGTAGAACGTAAAAAATACGGTAGACCAAAAGCACGAAAAAGATTTCAATTTTCAAAAAGATAAAATTATTTTTTCACAACAATCATACTCTTGGATTTGCTACCTGTGTCCCCTCAGCGGGATGAATAGCAAAGATGAAGAGAGTAGAAGAAAAACAGGAGATAAAATATGCCTCGAGTTGAACTAAAAGAACTCATAGAAGCAGGTGCACATTTCGGTCACCTAACCCGCCGTTGGAATCCTAAAATGAAGCCTTACATTTTTATGGAAAAAAACGGCATACATATAATTGACCTTAAAAAAACACAGCAAGCTATTGACCAAGCCTACGAAGCGATGGTCTCGCTGGTCTCTGAAGGGAAAAAGGTTCTATTTGTCGGTACTAAAAAGCAAGCTAAAGGTACTATTGCAGCTGAAGCTAAAAGATCGGACAGCAATTGGGTAAATGAAAGATGGCTCGGCGGGATGTTGACTAATTTTGCTACTATAAGAAAAAGTGTGAAGCGGCTGCAAAATATAGAAAAAATGGAAAGTGATGGAACATTCGAAAAAATAACTAAAAAAGAGAGACTATTTTTAACCCGTGAAAAAGATAAATTGAGAAAAGTTTTAGACGGCGTTGAATCCATGACTAAGCTGCCGGGTGTACTTTTTGTAGTGGATATCAAAAAAGAAAGTATAGCCGTAAAAGAGGCAAATAGACTGAACATCCCGGTCTTTGCAATTGTCGATACTAATTGTGATCCTGACCCGATTGATTATGTAATTCCCTCTAATGATGATGCTTCCAGAGCAATTGAAATTATTACAAAAATTATTGCCGATGCAGTTATAGAAGGTAATGCAAAAGCGCAAGAATTGAAAGCACACGAGATGGCTGAAAAAGAGAAAGAGAAAAAAATAGACGAAGAAGAAAAAACAGAGCAAAAGAAAGAAATCAAGCCAAAAGTGCGTCGAGTTAAACTTGATAATAAAGATGAAAAAAAGACCGATAAAAAAGAGGGAAAAATTAAAGTAGAAAAACCGCAACAAGACAGCACGGAAAAGAAAAACGAAGATAAGGTTGAAACTCAACAACAATAAACTAATTATCATCTTGAATTATTCGAAATATAGGGGATATATAGAATGGCAATTTCTGCAAGTTTAGTTAAAGAGTTAAGAGATAAAACAGGCGCCGGCATGATGGATTGCAAAAAGGCGCTTGAAGAGTCAAACGGGGATTTTGAAAAAGCTATTGAATTCCTCAGAAAAAAAGGTGCTGCAGTAGCCGCGAAAAGAGCTGAAAAATCTACAAACGAGGGGATTATTTCCACAAGAATATTTAATAATGGTAAGTCGGCAGCAATTGTTGAGGTAAATTGCGAAACTGATTTTGTGGCTAATAGTTCTGATTTTTTAGAATTCTCCAACTTTGTCCTAAATACTATTGTTGACAAACTGCCTGCAACGATAGACGAATTATTAAGCCTTTCGTACCAGAACAAAAAGGTTGAAGAAGAACTGAACTCTTTAATCGGTAAAATTGGAGAGAAGATTCAAGTAAGCAGATTTGCAATTGAGAACACTGAAAATGGACAAGTAGTTGATTATGTTCATCATGGCTCCAAACTTGGCGTGTTGATTAGAGTAGATAATGTGCCATCAAACAGCAATGAAGAATTACAATCTTTGTTGAAAGATATTGCAATGCAAGTTGCAGCAATGAAACCCTTTTATGTATATAGGGAAGAAGTGCCAAAAGAAGTAATTGAAAAGGAAATAGAAATTTATAAAGAAGTTTCTCGAAAAGAGGGAAAACCTGAGCAAGTTCTTGATAAAATTGCTCAAGGTAAATTGAATAAGTATTATCAAGAAAATTGCTTGTACGAACAGGCATTTATTAAAGATAATACAAAAACTGTAGGTCAATTAATTGAAGAATACAACAAAAAGAACTCCTCTCAAGTAAAATTAATACGATTTAAACGCTTCCATATTAGTGACGAGAACAAATAATTCATTTAACAAAAGGTCTTATTTTTTAATAAGACCTTTTTTTTTATATTTGATTAACCATGAAAACGAGTCTTAAATATAAAAGAATCTTACTTAAGCTCAGCGGTGAATCGTTGATGGGGGAACAAAAGTTTGGAATTGATAGCCGCAAACTAAATTTCTTTGCAGAAGAGATAAAAAAAATTCATTCGCTTGGCGTTCAAATTGGTATTGTTATAGGTGGAGGAAATATTTATAGAGGTCTGAACGCAGAAGAACATGGAGTTGAAAGAGTTACCGGCGATTTAATGGGAATGTTGGCTACTGTAATTAATTCTTTAGCTCTTCAAAACGCTTTAGAGAATCACGGAATGTTTACACGGTTGATGACCGCAATTAAAATGGAAGAAATTGCTGAACCATTTATAAGAAGAAGAGCTATTAGACACTTAGAAAAAGGAAGAATTGTAATATTTGGTGCAGGTACAGGTCACCCTTATTTTAGCACCGACACTGCCGCTTCTCTACGTGCAATTGAAATTGAAGCAGATGCAATTTTTAAAGGAACGCGTGTGGATGGTGTTTTTGATTCCGACCCGGAAATAAACCCTAATGCTAATTTGTTTGAGGAAATTTCTTACTTAGAAGTTTTACAAAAAAACTTAAGAGTAATGGATATGACCGCTGTAAGTTTATGCCGAGAAAATAACCTGCCTATTGTAGTTTTTAATATGGATAAACCGGATAATCTTCTTAAAGTTGTCACCGGCAAACAGGTGGGTACTTCAGTTGGTCATTCTACAAAAAAAGAAGAATTAAAAACTAAATAAATTTTTTAGGGATAAATATGCACGAAGTACTAAAAGATGCAAAGAACAGAATGGATAAAACTATTGATACCTTTAGAAATGAAATTTCTAAAATAAGAACAGGCAAAGCGACTACAGCGTTACTGGACGGTATTAAAGTAGAATATTACGGAACAATGACACCCTTAAATCAAGTGGGAAATCTTTCTGTTTTAGATGCACATACAATCTCTATTACTCCTTGGGATAAAAGTGTAATATCAGCAATTGAAAAAGCAATCTTAACTGCAGATCTTGGCCTAAATCCTATTAGTGATGGTACTAATATTAAAATTCCTATCCCTCCTTTAACTGAGGAAAGAAGAAAAGAATTAGTAAAACTCGTTAAAAAATTTGGTGAAGATGCTAAAATTGCGCTACGAAACATAAGAAGAGACGCTAATGAGCACTTAAAAAAGTTAGAAAAAAACAAAGAATTAACTGAAGACCAAAGAATTCACAACGAAAAAGAAGTTCAACTGCTTACCGACGAGCACACCAAAAAAATTGATGAAATTATTCACCACAAAGAAAAAGAAATTATGGAAGTATGAATTATAAAACTGTTTCAAGACAGTTTTTTAGTTCAAAAAATATTTCCTAATTTTATGTAGATATTTATATCTTAATTAAACAAAGCTTAACAAAGCATTTTAAAAAGGGGAAAAAGATTATGTCGTTTACAAAAGAAGAGGCACTGAAGTACCATAGTGAAGGCCGGCGTGGTAAGATTGAAGTTACACCAACAAAACCATGTTTTACGGCTAGGGAATTATCATTAGCCTACACACCTGGCGTGGCTGAACCGTGTAGAGAAATAGAAAAAAATGATGATGATGTTTTCCTTTATACGGCTAAAGGAAATTTAGTTGCAGTAGTCTCTAATGGCACCGCTGTTCTTGGGCTGGGAGATATTGGTCCCCATGCAGGTAAACCTGTTATGGAAGGTAAAGGGGTTTTATTTAAGAGATTTGCTGACATTGATGTTTTCGATATAGAACTTAAAACTAAGGACCCAAAAGAAGTAATTAGAACTGTACAACTTTTAGAGCCTACTTTCGGTGGAATTAATTTAGAGGATATTAAAGCTCCAGAGTGTTTTGAAATTGAAGAAGAACTAAAGCGTACCATGAACATTCCCGTTTTTCATGATGACCAGCATGGTACGGCAATCATCTCTTGTGCGGCTCTTATTAATGCAGTTGAAATAGCAGGTAAAAAGCTTGATGAAATAAGAATTGTTGTATCAGGTGCTGGAGCTTCAGCTATTGCGTGTTGTAATATGTATATTGCAGCTGGTGTCAAAAGGGAAAATATCTTCATGTTCGATACTAAAGGATTAATCCATAAGGGAAGAACTGACCTTAACAAATACAAAAGAGAATTCGCAGGTGAAAATATCTACAAAGATTTAGCAGATGCAATGAAAGGGGCAGATGTCTTTGTTGGATTATCTAAGGGAAATATAGTTTCAAAAGAAATGGTGAAATCCATGGCTAAAAATCCAATAGTTTTTGCTATGGCAAATCCAGACCCCGAAATAACCTATGAAGATGCAATCGATGCAAGAAAAGATATAATAATGGCTACAGGCAGAAGTGATTATCCTAATCAAGTTAATAATGTTTTGGGATTCCCTTTTATTTTTAGAGGCGCTTTAGATGTTCGCGCTACAGCTATAAATATGGAAATGAAAATGGCTGCTACAAAAGCGCTGGCTTCACTTGCAAGAGAAAAAGTCCCAGAAGTGGTTATAAATGCCTACGGTGGTAAAGAATTTTCATTCGGACCAGAATACATAATTCCAAAACCTTTCGACCCAAGAGTATTGTGGACAGTTGCACCAGCAGTTGCAAAGGCGGCTATGGATAGTGGTGTGGCTAGAGTTCCAATAAGAAATTGGGAGGCTTATAAAGAGCAACTACAAGAACGACTCGGCTATACAACGGAAATTATTAGAGTTATGGTACATAAAGCCCAAAAAAGTCCAAAGAAAATCGTTTATCCAGAAGGCGAAGAAGAAAAAATTATTAGAGCAGCCAATGCAGTGTATGATGAAAATATTGGATTGCCTGTGCTTGTGGGTGACGAAAAGAAAATTAAAGATAAAATAAAAAATCTTGGCTTTGACTTAAGTAAATTCGAAATAAAAGACCCAGAAACCTGCAGCAATTGTGAAAAGTATGCAGAAAAACTTTATCAAAAAAGACAGAGAAAAGGTTTGACAGCAAGAGCGGCATTAGACTTAGTAAAACAGCCAAATTATTATGCTGCTATGATGGTTGAAGAAGGAGATGCTCACGCAATGATTGGCGGCTTAACTTATCACTACCCAGAAACAATTAGACCTGCACTTCAGTGTATTGGCTTAAAGGAAGGTCTCAAATTAGTAGCCGGAATGTATGTGCTTGTAATAAAAAATAAAATATTCTTTTTTGCAGATACTACTGTTAATATAGACCCAAACTCTGAACAACTTGCCGAAATTGCAATTACTACAGCTGATACAGTCCAACAGTTTGATATTAAACCTCGTATAGCAATGCTTTCCTTTAGCAACTTTGGCAGCTCACCTTACCCACAGGCAGTAAAAGTAGCTGAAGCTGTAAAAATTGTTCATGAGAAAAGACCGGATTTAATTATTGATGGCGAAATGCAAGCTGATACTGCTGTTATGCCAGAAAGGATTGAACAAGACTTTCCTTTCTCTACATTAAAAGGCGGTGCAAATGTTTTAATTTTCCCAAACTTAGAAGCCGGCAATATTGCTTACAAACTTTTTCAAAGATTAACAGATGCTACTGTTATTGGACCTATTTTAATGGGAATGAAAAAGCCTGTACATGTTATTCAAAGAGGCGATACCGTAAGAGATATTATTAATATGACTGCCATTGCTGTTGTTGAAGCCGAAGGGAAAAAATAAAAATTGAAGTTATGAAGGGGCTAGTAAGTGTGACATGAAGAAAAGCTTGCTAGCCCCTTTTTTATCTGTCAATCGCCTTAGAATACAACATTTATAAGCAAAGTAAAATGAAACAAATCGATTGTTCGTTTTGAACAACAGTTAATATTAATCACCCAAAAAGATGATATTTAAGTTTGTGAAAAGATATACAAAACGTCTTTGAAGAGGCTTTTTTTTATATTTAACCTAATAAAAACTGCCTTTTAATTATTAATTCAGTTTAATAAGATTTTGCTAAAAAATATTATTTATATCAGCGGTAGTGTTATAGTTTTCTTTGTGGGTTTAATTATTTATGGAATAATTTTAAACATTAGGGAAGTACCGCTGCAAGAAGCAATGGCAGAAAGAGGGATTACTCAAATTCGAAACCCTAGCATTGTTGTTGACCTTAAAAACTATAGATTAAATCTTTTCTCCGATAAGACATTGCTTAAATCTTATAAAGCGGTCTTTGGTAAAAGCAATAATGTAGATGATAATTCAATGACAGGTAATTTTACTCCTATAGGAGATTACATAATTTGTGATAAATTACCTAATTATAAATATCATAAATTTTTGCGAATTAATTTCCCTAATGAAAAAGATGCCGCCGATGCTTTAAGAAAAAATATTATTTCTCAATTACAGTTTGAAACTATTTTGAAAACTGTAGAGAAAAATATTTGTCCACCTTCCCAAGAAATATTTGGTAAGGAAATAGGAATTCATGGAATTGGAAAGTATAACTTTATTTTTAAAAATCTACCCTTTTCATATAATTGGACAAATGGTTCAATAGCTTTAAGCAATGAAAACATAGACGAGTTGTATTCTGTAGTAAAAATTGGTACACCTGTAAAAATAATTAAGTAATAAATATTTTTGTTTGCCTTGTGCAAGCAGAGTAGACACAGCTTTGAGGAAAATGAAATTACTTTTACTTTTAATTCTTGTTAATTCATTAATTATTTATGCTCAGCAAGAAGAACATTATGAATTGACTGCAGTTTCGTTTCATGGCAATGATAATATGCCAACTTCTCAACTTCAGTATGTCTGTCTTTCAAAAGAGTCGCCGAGTTGGGTTTCTCAATTATTGAACAAATTTACAAGTTTTGGCGCAAAAGCCACATATTTTGATTCATTGTTAATTCCAAGCGATATCCGCGCTATGAGAAGTCTCTATCAATCTAAAGGTTATTTTAAAGTAAAGTTTTTCCCAGAGTATAAAATTTTAAGTGAAAAAAAAGAAGCCGAGTTAATCTATAATATTCAAGAAGGTAACCCTGCTACTTTCAGGAAGTTCGAAATAACAGGCATTGACAATATTGGAGCTGAGTTGAAAAAAACAATTTTTAATTATGTGAAAGTAGACTCTAATCAACAGTATAGTGATAATTTTGTAACAGATAAAAGTAATTTTGTGCTTGGTTATCTTAGGGATAATGGTTATATGCTTGCTCAGGTTGATAGACCGTTGATACTTGTTGATACTTTAGCAAATAAAGTAGATGTAAAATTAAATTTCTCTACAGGTAAAAGATATCGAATAAGTGAAATTAGAACTGAGAGAACGGGCGTCGGCAAAAATTTGGTTAGTGATACTTTATTAAAAAGACTTGTTGGAATTAAACCCGGACAAACTTACAGTTATTACGATATTCAACGTGGTCAAGTAAGGTTATACAGGACTAACCTTTTTACTTCAGCAATAGTAAACAGCATAATTTCTGATACAAATGGCAATAAAGTGCCTTTAAGCATTACTGCTGATGTTGGTTTATTAAATGAACTTTCGCCAGAAGTAATTACTAACAATGAAGATAATACATTTAATATTGGACTTGGCTTAAGCTATACAAGGAAGAATTTTTTTGGTAACGCTAGAAAGTTTACACTAAGTTCAGCCGGAGCTATTCAAAATTTTTCTGAATTTCTTAAAACATATTCCTTTGCTGATTCTAACCTTTACGGCTATATAGATAATAGGATTACCATCGAACAGCCGTTTCTTTTCGATAGATTTGTAAATACCAAATTTGAGACTTACCTTACTTTTCAAAAACGAAAGAGCGAATACAAATCGACTTTGTATGGTGCTAAGTTAAGTTTAGATTTTGAGTTGCCGCAGTTTACTTACTTTAATTCTTTCAGCGCTTATCTTAATATTGAGCATTCAAACTATATTTACCAAAAGGGTTTCATGCAAAATAATTTAGCATATTATTTTAGTAAATATTTCCCTCAGGATGTAGCAGATTCATTAGCGGCTTTTGTTCTTGCAGGGGCTACAAAATCGGACTTAACAAGGGAAAGTCTCGATGAGTACATTGGCTTTTCACTTGGAGCTAATAAAACTAACAATATTTTTTTCCCAACAACTGGCTATTCACTTTCTTTACTTTTTGAGGATGCAAATTCTATCCCGCTTCTCTTTTATAATATATTCAAAAAAGAATTTAACAGACCTGCATTCTTGAAAATATTATTTACAGGTACATACTTTTTACCAATTTATGATACACCGCTTTCTGCTTTTGGTGTTAAATTTAGGATTGGAAATATTTTTGTGTATAAGGGAAATAAAGGGGATATACCATTGAATCAAAGATTTTACTCTGGCGGGAGTAACTCAATTCGTGGGTGGGGTAGCAGAGAATTGGTTCCATCTGACCCTGTTTATAGTCTAATGAATCCAACTCCCGAAGAACTTGAAGCACTTTTTGTTAAAGGAGCAACTACGGGTGGTTTTTTTACTTTGGAAGGTTCAGTTGAAACTAGAAATAGATTGATAGGTAAATTTGGCTCCGCAGTTTTTATTGATTATGGAAATACCTGGAATGGATACGAAAATATTAGGCTCGATCAAATAGCCGTAGCTGGCGGCTTTGGTTTAAGATATTATTCTGAATTTGCACCTATTAGAATAGATTTTGGCTTTAAGTTGTACGATCCTAACGATAATAGAAACTTTTTTAAAAAGAAATTGTGGAGTGAGTTACTTCAATTTCATATTGGCATTGGCGAAGCTTTCTGATTTTTTTATCCTTTCAATATAGTATTTCTTTATTTGCTTAAGCATGTTTATTTTAACTAAATTTCTTATCTAATTTTCTGAGTTTTTAATGATTACAAGTATGACTGGCTACGGCAAGTCAATAATTCGCGAAAATGACTTGCTGATTGAATGCGAAATAAAAAGCTTAAATAATCGATTTTTAGATATTTCTCTTAAATCACCTAAGTCGCTATTTAATAAAGAACTTGAGATAAGAGAAAAAGTTAAAAGTAGAATAAAAAGAGGGAAAATATATTTATCCCTTTCAATCTCAAAAGCTGGTATTGAAGTTAAATTCCCAAAATTAGATACTAATGGTGTTAAGTTTGCATTACATGTATTAAAAGAAATAAAAAAAACATCTAAACTGAAAAATAAAATTTCATTAAGTGATGTACTTTTATTTCAAAATTTTTTCTTTGAAGAAAATGGAGATGATTTTTCCGATTTCTTTCCTTTAATTCAGAAAGCAGTTGATGCAGCCATAGATGATTTAGAAAAAATGAGAGTTGCTGAAGGTAAAGAACTTGAGAAAGATTTAATAAACAGAGTTAAATTAATAGAGACTGCTTTAGATAAAATTGAGCAGCTTAAGAAAAGCACTATTAAAGAATATTTTTCGAGGGTAAAAGAGAGGGCAAAAAATCTTACCCAGGATATTCTTGATAACCCAAATCGTCTTGATACTGAATTAGCCTTGTTAGTTGACCGTTATGATATAACTGAGGAGTGTGTTAGATTAAGGAGTCATATTAAATTATTCCTTGATACAGTTCATAATTCAGATGACCCGGGACGCAAGTTAAACTTTATAGTTCAAGAAATGAATAGAGAGGCTAATACAATTAATAGTAAAACTATATCCGCGGAAATTTCTCATTATGGTATTTCAATAAAAGAAGAACTGGAAAAAATTCGTGAACAAATACAAAATATTGAGTGAGTTTTGCATACGAAAAAAGTCAAATTATTTGTATTTTCAGCCCCCAGCGGTTCAGGTAAAACGACTATAGTTAAAAGTGTTCTTTTAAAACATTCTGATTTTGTCTTTTCTGTCTCTGCAACAACGAGAAAACCGAGAAATTCAGAAAAAGATGGTAAAGACTACTTTTTTATCAGCGAGGAAGAATTTAAAGAGAAAATTAGAAACAATGAATTTATTGAATATGAAAAAGTATACGATTATTACTACGGCACATTGAAAGATTTTGTAGAAAAAAGCATTGCTGGTGGTCATTCTGTAGTTTTTGAAGTTGACGTAAAAGGAGCTCTTTCAATTAAACAAAAGTATCCTGAGGCAGTTTTAATTTTTATTGTACCGCCAAGTATTGAAGAATTAAAAAAAAGGTTGCTGGATAGGAAAACCGAAACAACGCAAGAGCTTAAAAAAAGAATTGAGAGAGCAGAGATGGAACTAAGTTATAAAGATAAATTTGACTACGTCGTTTCTAATGAAAATCTGGAAGAAGCTAAGAAAAAAGTATATGAAATAATTAATAAAGAAATAAATTAAGGAGATACCATGCCAGTAGTACCGCAAAATCTATTGAAAATTAAAGAAAAGATTCCTAATCTTTATGAAGCAGTTATAGTTGCCGCTAAACGGGCAAGGAAACTAAACGATGATGCACGCCTTGAGTTTAATGCTCTATTAAGTACAATTACTTCGGGACATGAAGATGATTTTGAGGACAGGGAAAATCCCGATCAATTAAAACTTGCTCTTGAATTTGAAAAAAGAGAAAAACCCCATTTAAAGGCAATTAAAGAACTGCAAACGGGCATCGAGTACAGATATAAGAATGAAAAATAAAAAATGGCTCCCTCTACATTAAAAGGGAAAAAAATAATTGTCGGTGTAACTGGATGCATTGCGGCTTATAAGTCTGCATTATTAGTAAGACTCTTGATTTCACAAGGAGCAGAGGTACGCGTTGTTATGACGCCCTCTGCCTGCCATTTTATTACCCCATTGACCTTATCTACTCTGTCTAATAATCCAGTTGTAGTCAATATGTTTCCGGAGACTGAAGGTAAAAATTTGGACATGCAAACATGGCATATCGAATATGCAACTTGGGCTGATTTAGCTATTATTGCTCCAGCAACGGTCAACACAATAGCTAAAATAACTCATGGTTTTGCAGATAATGCGTTGACCTCTGTAGTATTAGCTTTGCGTAGCCCATTGATTGTAGTTCCAGCTGCAGATGTTGATATGTATACCAATCCCGTTACTCAAGAAAATATTGAACAACTAAAGAATCGTGGCATTTATGTAATTGAACCTGAAACTGGTTTCTTAGCCAGTGGGCTTAATGGAATAGGCAGGATGGCAGATGTAAATAAAATTGTTGATGCTGCAGAATTAGTTTTAGCTGGATTCAAAAGAGATTTGATTGGTAAGAAAATTCTTGTTACCGCAGGTCCAACTTATGAAGATATTGACCCTGTACGGTTTATTGGTAACAGATCAAGCGGGAAGATGGGATATTCAATAGCAAAAGCTGCGTATTTAAGAGGAGCAAAAGTAACACTAATTTCTGGTCCGACCTCAGAAAATTGTTACCCTGAGATAGATATTGTTAAAATCCGTTCAGCAGCTCAAATGAAAAACGAAGTGGAGAAACACTTAATTGATAATGATGCATTAATTATGGCAGCTGCAGTTGCCGATTATAAGCCTGCGAAGTATTCGAAAAGCAAAATAAAAAAAGAACAAAATCTCAAGTCTATTTCTTTATCTGCTACTGACGATATTTTAGCTGCCATAAATAGTAAGAATTCACCACTTAGTGGAAAGAAAAAAGTAATAGTAGGATTTGCCTTAGAGAGCGAAGATGAACTAAAAAACGCTGAAAAAAAATTAATGGCAAAAAACCTGGATTTTATAGTTCTTAACTCGTTAAAAGAGCCTGGTGCAGCAATGGAAAGTGATACTAATAAAATTACTATCCTTTATGCTTCAGAAAAGAAAACCGTTCGCAGGAAAGGATTTCCTCTTTTAAGTAAATTTATTACCGCTAATAACATTCTAAATGAATTGAAAAATTATTTATAAATTGGCTGTAACAATAAAACAAATAATAGAAGCGTTGAAATACCAAAAGGAAGTTTTTGGTGATTTTCTTTTTGAAAAATTAGATAAAGAACGAGTTAATTATAACTTGGCACCTGAAATGAAAGTATCAGAAAAAGTAACGAGCAGTTTAACAGACAATTTATTTGTAGAAGAATTTCATAATTCAACTTCGTTAACTGAACTTTACGAGAAAATTCATCAATGCCAAAAATGTCCGCTCGGCAAAACTAGAACAAAATTTGTCTTTGGTGTTGGCAACCCAAATGCAAAAGCAATGTTAATTGGCGAAGCCCCTGGTGCGGAAGAAGATAGACAAGGTGAACCATTTGTAGGCAGAGCAGGTCAGTTACTTAATGATATACTAAAAGCAATAAATCTAAAAAGAGAAGATGTTTATATTGCCAATATTTTAAAGTGCAGGCCCCCTAACAATAGAGACCCTTTACCTGTGGAAATGGAAACTTGTTTTCCTTATCTTCATAAGCAAATAGACTTAATTAAACCAAAAGTAATCTTGTGTTTAGGTAGAATTGCAGCTAATGCATTGCTTAACAAAAAATTATCGTTAAGCTTGCTTAGAAATGCAGTTTTTGAACATGATGGAATTAAAGTAGTAAGCACTTATCATCCAGCAGCTTTGCTGAGAAATCCGCATTGGAAAAAAGACTGCTGGGAAGATGTAAAAAAATTTAAAAGCTTGTTAGACCAGCTTTAGTATTCAGAATAGTAAGGAAAAAAATTAAGTTTTATGGCTAAGAGAAAGCAGCTTCCTACTGATTTAGAGAAATTAAAAGCTACAACGTTACAGCCTCCTGCAGCTGTTGAAGTGGAGATGTCTGTTATTGGCGCAATGTTAATTGATAACGAGGCAGTGCCGAAAGCAGTTGAGATTTTAAAACCTGAGGCTTTTTTTGATAAAAAGAACAAAATTATTTTCGAAGCGATTGTCTCCTTATATCAGGCAGATGAGCCAATTGATACTGTAACTGTTTATGAAGAATTAAAGAAATCTAATTTAACTGAGGAAGCAGGTGGCGCTGCCTACCTAAGTAAATTAACTCAGGATATTACTTCGGCAGCTAATGTTGATTATCATGCCAGAGTTGTATTAGAAAAATGGATATTAAGACAATTGATTTCTGCATCTATGGAAATTGCAAACTCCGCTTATCTTGGTCAAGAAGATGTTTTTGATCTACTTGATGCTGCTGAATCTAAAATATTTCAAATTTCTGAGGAAGGGATTAAAGAATCGTTCAAGTCAATGGATAAAGCTGTAAAAGAAGCGCTTGAACTTATTGAAGCAATACACTCAAAAAATATCTCAGCTCACTCAGTACCCACAGGTTTCTTTGAATTGGATGAACTTTTAGGCGGTCTGCAAAAATCGGATTTAATAGTAGTAGCAGCCAGACCATCAATGGGCAAGACTGCCTTTGCTTTATCGCTTGCTAGAAACGCAGCTGTAGAACATAAAGTTCCGATTGGTATTTTTAGTCTCGAAATGTCAACTATTCAGCTTGTTACAAGGTTAATTTCTGCTGAAGCGAAAATTAATGCTCATTCAATTAGGACAGGCAAATTTAAAGCTGAAGATGGAGCTAAGATTAGCAGGACAGTTCACAAGTTAAGTAAAGCTCCTATTTTTATTGATGATACTCCAGCCATTTCAATTCTTGAAATTAGAGCAAAAGCAAGAAGATTAAAAAATGAAAAAGGAATAGGATTAATTGTAATAGATTACCTGCAATTGATAAATCCATCGTTTACAGCAGATAGCCGGGAAAGAGAAATTTCTATGATATCCCGCTCATTAAAATCTTTAGCAAAAGAATTAAATATTCCTGTAATTGCTTTGTCTCAATTAAATCGTGCAGTAGAGTTACGTGCCGATAAGAGACCTCAACTTTCAGATTTGCGTGAGTCGGGCTCTATAGAACAAGATGCTGATGTTGTAATATTTTTATACAGACCAGAAATGTATGGCATTGAAAATTTTTCCTCTGGAAATCTTGCTGGTAAATCAACAGAAGGAATAGCCGAAATTATTGTGGGTAAACAAAGAAACGGTCCAACTGGAGAGGTGTTCTTAAAATTTACTAAAGATTTTACTCGTTTTGAGAATCTTGAATTATTTAGAGAAGCTATTCCGCAAATTGAACAAACATCTCCAACTAAAGAGGATTTACCTATATGACAACAGCAAGCTTTCGTTCACAGTTAGTTGGCTTACTTTTGTTTTTATTTTTTACTTCTTTTATCAATGGCCAGGTTATTTATACACAGCAAGATGCTGATATTTGTAAATCCAAATTTAATCTTGCAGTAGAAAAGAAATTAATAAATTATCCAATTAATGAAGTGATTGTTGAAATAGGGAAAAGTTTTTTAGGTACTGAATATGAAGCCCATACCCTTGATCAAGACAGTGTTGAAAAATTAGTTATTCATTTAACAGGATTAGATTGCTATACTTTTCTGGAAAGCTCTTTAGTTTTTGCACGATGCATAAAAGAAAACAAGCTAACCTTCAAAGATTATCAAAGGGAGTTAATCAATATTCGTTATAGAGATGGTAAATTAAGTGATTATCTTTCACGGCTGCACTATTTTTCGGATTGGATTTACGATATTGATAAACGAGGAATTGGGGAAAATATTACACAAAAAATTGGCGGTATTCCTTACAACAAAAAAATTAATTTTATGAGCACTCATCAAGATTTATATAAACAACTTAAGGGTAATCCGAAATTTTTACGTGAAATAATACAAATCGAAAAAAATATAAGCAGTAGAGAAAATTACTATATACCTGAAGATTCAATTGCCAAGTGTGAAGAAAGAATTCAAAGCGGCGACATAATAGGTATAACCACAAATGTTAAAGGATTAGACATTGCTCATACTGGCATTGCAATTCGAATGGAAGATGGAAGAATTCATTTTTTACATGCACCTGATGTTGGTCATAAAGTACAAATTACAGATAAGCCGCTTGCCGATTACATAAAAGGGAACAAGAAACAAACCGGTATCATGGTTCTAAGAGTGAACGAACCACAATAAACTAATAATTTTTATTTCCCAAATTTTTTGCAACTGAGGAAATAAAATTTGAAGGTTCTTTCGAATTGTTTTAGCTTCTTCGATTTTCATTTTCTTGTTTTAAATATCTCTGTCCTATAGCTTAAAGAAGAAATTATTTTTTAACTAAGCTAAGCAGTAACTTTATGTTCTGCAAATCTTCTTTTTGATCCTTTCCCTTTGGTGTTTCAAGAATTTTTGGCACTCTTTCCAATTTTTTATCATTCATAATATTTGTGAAGCCTTCTGTACCAATAAATCCTTTTCCAATGTGTTCATGTCGATCAACGCGGCTGCCCAATTCCTTTTTGCTGTCGTTCATGTGAATGCACTTTAATTTTTCCAGACCAATAATATCGTTAAACTCTTTTATTACTTTTTTATATTGCTTCGAGTCTCTTATATCATAACCAGCAGCGAAGATGTGAGCGGTGTCTATGCAAACACTCATTCTTTCTGGTTCTTCAACTAAGTCAATAATTTTTCTTAATTGTTCAAATCTGTAACCGAGTGCTGTTCCCTGTCCTGCGGTAGCTTCAAGCATGCTTTTAGTCTTGTAGCCTTTGGTTTTTTGATGAACAATGTTAAGAGATTCTGCAATTAATTTTATTCCTAATTCTTCTCCTTGTCCACCGTGAGCACCAGGGTGGAAATTTAAATATGGGATTCCGAGTTGTTCACATCTTTCAAGTTCTTTTAAAAAAGCTTCACGCGATTTTTTTAACATCATTGGGTCCTTTGAGCAAAGATTGATAAGATAAGAATCGTGAGATACAACAAATTTTATGTTAGAAGCTAATAGTTTGCTCTTAAAGTCGTTTATTTCCTTTTCGCTTAGGTCTTTCGCAAAATATTGATTATTATTTTTTGTAAAAATTTGTATAGCTGTGAACCCAAGTTTTTCGGCAGTATCAATTGCAGATGCTGGTCCACCAGTAACAAAAGTATGTGCACCTAATAAATGCGTCATCTTTTAGTCCTTAATTTTAGTTGAATAATTTACTAGTTATTAATGTATTTTTGTAAGCTTCTTGCTGTGTTTTTATGAATTACGCTGAGTAATAATATAATTTTATTTATTGAAATGAATAAAAATAACAATGAATATTACATAAAAAAATGCTTTGAATTAGCAAAGAAGGGCGAAGGATATGTTAGTCCAAATCCACTTGTAGGAGCGGTAATTGTCAAGAATGGTAAAATAATTTCTGAGGGATGGCATGAAAAGTATGGCTTTCTTCACGCAGAAGCTTCTGCTATTTATAATGCTAAAGAGGATTTGACAGGCTCAACATTATATTGCAATCTTGAACCATGCTGCCACACTAATAAAAAGACACCACCCTGCGTTCCTTTGATAATTAAAAGCGGCATTAAGAGAGTTGTAATCAGTAATATTGATCCAAATCCCGAAGTCAATGGAAAAGGAATTGAACAATTGAGAGCGACGGGAATAGAAGTTGAAGTTGGAGTTAGTGAAGAGGAAGGGAAATTTCTAAATAAATTTTTTTTCAAGTTCATAAAAGAGAAAATTCCTTATGTAACTCTAAAAGTTGCCCAGTCAACAGATGGAAAAATTACTGAGGAAATTGGAAAGCGTACTCAAATAACTGGTCAACAATCACAAATTTTTGTCCACGAACAGAGAAGTAAATACGATGCTGTTTTTGTTGGTGCTGGAACAGTTAATATTGATAACCCTTCTTTAGATGTTCGTTTTACTAAAGGAAGAAACCCGCTTAGAATAATTATTGATGGCAAATTAAATGCTAATATAAACTCCAGAATTTTTGAAAAAGAAAAAGAAAGAACATGGGTGATTACTTCTTTGCTTAATAGTTCCGATAAAAAAGATAATTTTAAGAAACTAGGAATTAAGTTGTTGGAGCTGCCCTCGGATAAAAATGGAGTAATTGATTTAAAGACTGTGCTGAAAAAACTTGGGGAAGAGGAAATTACATCATTATTTGTTGAGGGCGGTGCGCAGGTTTTTAATCAGTTTTATGAAGAAAATTTATTTGATGAAATCATTATTCTGAAAGCACCTTCAATTTTCCCTAAGGGATTAAACGCATTTGCTTCTTTAGATGAAAAAAAATTAAAATTGATTGAAGTTGAAAAATTAGGCGTGGATGAAAAAATCGTTTACTTTAACTCAAAATAGAGAATGTTAACGTAAAACAAACTAAATGATTAAATTTGGGCTATGTTTACGGGAATTATAGAAGAAGTTGGAAAAATAACAGCAGTAAAGCTACTGCGAGATGGTAAGCGAATAAAAATTAATGCGGATAAAATTTTAAAAGAAACTTCGACCGGCGATTCAATTTCTGTAAATGGTGTTTGCCTTACAGTGATTAAGCTGGAAAAAGATGGTTTTTGGATAGAAGCTGTAGGTGAAACAATTAGTAAAACTGCATTATCGAAAATAAGCCTAAATGAAAAAGTAAACTTGGAACGGGCTCTCAGATTGACAGATAGATTAGGTGGACACATTGTGTTGGGACATGTAAACGGAATTGGTAAAATAACAGCTTTAACTAAAATAGCTGAGAATTATAAATTAGAAATAGCTTTACCTTCCAACTTAATGAAGTATGTTGTTGAGGAAGGTTCAATAGCAGTTGATGGAATTAGTCTCACTGTAGCAGCTATTAATGCAAATAAAATTAAAATTTCGATAATTCCTTTTACATTTGAAAACACTAACTTGAAGTCAAAAAAGAGCGGCTGTCTGGTAAATATTGAAGTTGATATCCTTTCAAAATATTTAGAAAGATTAATACCGGCTAAAAAATCTAAATTAGAAAATCAAAAACTTTCGGATGGACTAGAATTCTAAACAGTTTGATAATGAAAAGGGAAATTAAATGGACTCAAAAGATAATTTTAACAGAATTGAAGAAGCAATTGAAGATATTAAAAAAGGGAAAATGGTTATTGTTGTTGATGACCCAGAAAGGGAAAACGAAGGCGATTTAATAATTTCAGCAGAAAAGATAACTCCAGCTGACGTAAATTTTATTACAAGGGAAGCACGAGGAATATTATGCGTTGCAATTGATGAAGAAAAGGCAAAGAAACTTAACCTTGAATTAATGGTAACTGATAATACAGCTTTAAATCAAACTTCTTTTACTGTAACAATTGATTATAAGATTGGAACTACAACTGGAGTTTCTGCTTATGACAGAGCAAAAACAATAAATGCTGTAGCTAATCAAGATAGCCGAGCAGAAGATTTTGCAAGACCAGGTCATATATTTCCATTAATAGCCAAAAATGGTGGTGTACTGAAAAGAGCTGGTCATACTGAAGCTGCAGTAGATTTAATGAAACTTGCTAATTTATCGCCAGTTGGAGCATTGTGTGAAATTATGGCGGAAGACGGCACAATGGCTCGTATACCACAATTACTAAATTTTGCTAAAAAGTATAACTTAAAAATAATTACAATTGCTGACCTGATTGAATTTAGAAGAAGAAAAGAAAAATTAGTAAAAGAGCTTACCGTTGTTAACTTCCCATCTAAATATGGGAATTTTAAACTGCATCTATTTCAAAACTTAATTGACCCAAATGATACTCCAGTTGCAATTGTGAAAGGGAAATTAGACGAAGAACCAACTCTTGTCCGCGTGCATTCTGAATGCCTTACGGGAGATGTGTTTGGTTCAAAAAGATGTGATTGTGGTGACCAGCTTACTAAAGCACTTGAAATGATTGAAAAAGAAGGTAAGGGCGTTGTGCTTTATATGAGACAGGAAGGACGCGGTATTGGTCTTGTTAATAAAATTTTTGCTTATGATTTACAAGATAAAGGCAAAGATACTGTGGAGGCTAATGAACTACTTGGATTTAAAGCTGACCTTAGAAATTATGGGATTGGCGCACAAGTGTTAAAAGAACTAGGCTTAAAAAAATTGCGCTTAATGACCAATAATCCAATGAAAATAATTGGTTTGAAAGGATATGATTTGCAAATTGTTGAACGTGTTCCTATTGAAATTCACCCTAATGAAGTAAATGAAAAATATTTACGAACTAAAAGTGAAAAACTCGGTCACCTAATTCTTAAAAAAGATTCATAATTTATAATAGATGCCGTTGACAATAAAGAACGCTGTTAATAATGCTCCTCAGCTCTCTGTGGAGTCTCAATTTAAGTTTCTTGTTACGCAGAGAACTATAGAGTGATAAATTAAACTCAGGCTTAAAATTGATTCGTCGAATGAGTTTAATAACTTTGCAAAATTTTATTTTTTGGTTACACAAAGTTCCATAAAGGAACTAAATAAACTTAACTTTTTCTTTCTGTAACATAGAAAAATGCAACGAATTAGAAGTTAGAAATAGAAAGAAAAAATACGATTTAATTATCATTGGAGAAGTTAAATGAACAATCTAATTGAAGGACATTTATCAGCAAAGGGCAAAAGATTTGCTCTTATTGTTTCTCGTTTCAATGAATTTATTTCCAAAAATTTGCATGCCGGTGCAATTGATTGTCTTTTGAGACATGGCGCAGAAGAAAAAAATATTACAACAATTTATGTTCCCGGTGCTTTCGAAATTCCATTAATTGCTAAAAAAGTCTCGCTTTCGAAAAATTTTGATGCTGTTGTTTGTCTTGGTGCTGTAATTCGGGGTGATACTCCTCATTTTGATTACATTGCTGCCGAAGTTTCTAAAGGTATAGCAAATGTAGGATTAGAAACAGGCGTGCCTGTAATATTTGGAGTTATTACCAGCGATACCATTGAACAAGCAATTGAAAGAGCAGGTACAAAAGCAGGCAATAAAGGTTGGGATGCAGCACTTTCAGCTATTGAAATGGCTGATTTGTTAACTAAATTATAAACTTAACATTTTTTTATTAAGAAATTTATTTGTGATGACAACATTGCAGCTTAAACTTCAATCAGCAGTTTTAACTGACTTGTTGAATATTGGAACATTTTGCTGATTTATATCTAATAAAATTATGATCACTTAATTTAGTTCCGGTTACTGATGTTAAATCCAAACAATAATTATTAGCAAAGGACTCATTTGAATTTTCATGAATTCTTTAGGTTAAGGATTTTATTTAATTATTAGTAATTTCAAAATTTTTTAGGTCGGCGCTGTGTAGATTGCAAGTTTGATAAATCAACTGCTGGTCTGTATTTAATAAATCTGTAATATTACTTATCTTTGAACTACTTTAATAAAAAGAATGATAAAATTTAGTAAAGAAATAAATGAGGAAAACCAACGTAAAGAGAATAATTTTTCTTGATTTAATGCGGGCACTGGCCGTCTTGATGATGGTGGAAGGGCATACTGTCGATACATTTCTTGCGGATCAGTTTAGGGATTATTCTTCAGTAGGATATAACATCTGGCTAACAATACGTGGCTTTACAGCACCTATTTTTATGTTCACTTCTGGAGTAGTTTTCACTTATTTGCTCAAACTTCAGGACCTCCCTTTTAAAGAAAACCCACGCGTTTATAAAGGCTTAAAAAGGTTTGTCACCTTAGTTTTAATAGGGTATGTATTAAGGTTCCCTACATATAAGATCTTTGATTACAATGAGGTAACTAAAGAACAATGGCTTTCCTTTTTTGCTGTGGATGCTCTTCATTTAATTGGTTTTGGTCTGCTGTTTATTATTGGATTATTATTTATTGCCGATAAATTAAAAGCAAAAGACAGCTACTTATTGTTAAGCGGCGCATGTTTCTTTTTTGTTGCCTACTTATTTGTAGAAAATATAAATTGGATTGATTTTTTCCCGGCACCCTTAGCAGCATATTTTTATAGTAAATCTGGTTCGTTGTTTCCACTTTTCCCATGGTCGGGTTATGTAATAACAGGGGCAATTTTAGGGCAATACCTTGCAAAAAACCCCGATGCATTTACAACTAAATCTTTTTCGATGAAACTCTCAATTGTTGGTATTGCATTGCTTTTAACATCGTTTATTTTTCACTACATAGAAGATTTATTTTATGGAAATAAGCAGTTTTGGACAGACCAATTTGCTCTTATTTTTTATCGACTTGGAGTTGTTTTATTGTTAAACTCTGCTATGTCTTTTTTAGCGGCTAAAATTAAAAACATACCTGAATTAGTAAAACAAATAGGCAGAAATACGCTTCTTATTTATGCAGTTCATGTAGTCATTTTATATGGAAGTGCTTGGTTCCCCGGCTTTTATAAGTATTTTGCAAGGACATTAAGTTTTAGTGAGTCACTTTTTGCAGCTTTGTTGATGATTTTATTGATGGTATGGATGGTAAAGTTAATTCAAAGATATAAAGATTATCAGAAAAAGAAATTAGCTGTAGCCGAAATTTGATCTTGCTTTTTGATAAAATTATTTGAAATCATGAGAAAATCAATTACTACAAATCCCGATTTAAAAGAAGAAGAGCAACAGTTTGAGCAAACGCTTCGCCCTCAAACCTTTGATGAATTTGTTGGACAAACAAAAATTACTGATAATTTTAAAGTTTTTATTGGCGCTGCTCTAAAAAGAAATGAAAGTTTGGACCATGTTTTATTAACAGGTCCCCCAGGCTTGGGTAAAACTACTCTTGCTCATATAATTGCAAATGAATTAGGTGCTAAAATTAAAATAACTTCTGGACCGGTATTAGAAAAGCCAGGCGACTTGGCAGGCATTTTAACTAATCTTGAAGAAAAATCTGTGTTGTTTATCGACGAAATACATCGACTTAGTCCAGTTGTCGAAGAATATCTTTATTCGGCTATGGAGGATTTTAAGCTTGACATAATGATTGATTCTGGTCCTAATGCCCGTACCGTACAAATTAAACTACCCAAATATACCTTGATAGGTGCTACAACCAGGGCGGGGCTGCTGACTGCCCCTTTGCGCGATAGATTTGGAATTAAATCACGACTTGATTACTATGATAGCGAATTGATAGGGAAAATAATAAGACGCTCCTCAAAAATTCTTAGTATAAAAATTGATGAAGATGCAGCTGATGAAATAGCTAAACGCTCCAGAGGAACCCCACGTATTGCAAATCGACTTCTAAGAAGAACGCGTGATTTTGCTGATTATGAAAATAAGAGCGTTATCGATGTTCAAACTGCTAAAAAAGCTCTTTCAGCACTTGAAGTTGATGAGTTCGGTCTCGATGAAATGGATAAAGAAATTATTCTTACTATAATCGAAAAGTTTAATGGTGGACCAGTAGGATTAAATACCCTTTCTGTAGCAGTAAATGAAGATCCTGGAACGATAGAAGAAGTTTATGAACCCTTTTTAATTCAGCAAGGGTTCATACAGCGAACGCCTCGAGGAAGAGAAGCAACAGAACTTAGTTACAAGAGATTTAATAAGCAACGTACAAAATTTGACGAGCAGAATAGTTTATTTTCCTGAAATGATAACAATAAAAAATATAAAAATTGGTAATGGCAATCCTATTGTGTTGATAGCAGGACCATGCGTAGTTGAAAATGAAACTATCACAATGAATACCGCAAATGAAATAAAAAAAATAACATCTGAGTTAAAAATTCCATTCATTTTTAAATCGAGTTATAAAAAAGCTAATAGAACAAGCATTAATTCTTTTACTGGCTTAGAATATTCAGAAGCTGTCAGAATCCTAAAAAAAGTTAAAAATGAATTTGACCTACCCTTACTTACAGATGTTCATACAGAAAAAGAAGCCGAATTAGCTGCTGAGTTTGCAGATGTAATTCAAATTCCGGCATTTTTATCAAGACAAACCGACTTATTAATTGCTGCTGGTAAGACTGGGAAAGTAATTAATGTAAAAAAAGGACAGTTTTTAGCTCCAGATGATATGATTCATGTGATAACTAAAATAGAATCTACAGGCAATAAAAATATTTTGTTAACTGAAAGAGGAACAACCTTTGGTTATCATGACCTGGTTGTTGATATGAGGTCGCTTGAAATTATGAAAAGTTTTGGTTTCCCAGTTATTATGGACGCAACTCATTCAGTACAAATGCCAAGCAAAGGGGAAAAAACAGGTGGACAACCTGAATTTATTCCAGTTTTAGCTCGCGCTGCAACAGCAGTTGGTATTGATGGACTGTTTTTAGAAGTACACCCCAATCCTTCAAATGCTTTGAGTGATGCTGCTTCTCAACTTCCTCTTAATAAGTTATTTGATTTGCTGGTTGTTATCATTAACATTGATAAATTAATTAAGAATGCTAAATAAAACCCAACTCGATTTCTCAAAAATAAAATTAATCATTCTTGATCTTGAAGGTGTTCTATTGCAAAAAAATGAACCTGAAGATGATGTGATTTCTCAGTTGCAAAATTTTGTAAGGGACCTTAAGCAGTTAAATTGCAAGGTGTGCATAATTACTGCCGGCAAAAATAAAATTATAAAAAAACTTAATTCGATTGAAAACTTAATAATACTTGATTCTGCACTGGATAAATTAACAACAGTACAAAAACTATTAAATAGTGTACATGTTAATTTTGATAATGTGTTTTATATTGGTGATGAAGTATTTGACATACCTTTATTGGTAAAATGTGGTATTAGTGCTGCACCTAAAACAGCAAGTAGAACAGTAAAAAGAAACGTAAATATAATTATAGATAATTCAAGCACAGAAAAACTCCTAAACTCTATCTTAAGTTATAAGAAGAGTTTTTCTATTTAGTTTTGCAACTGAAAAAACATAATCTTATGAATGAGTTTCCTCGTAAATTGTTTGACTATGAAAAAGAATGGCTTTTTACAGCTTTGCCTAAAAATAAACTTGGCTATAAACTTTACCGGGATAAAATTGAGTCGTTATTTGTAATTGGTAATGGACGTTTTGGAGGTAAAAATTTTGTACTCGGCCCAGCTAATTCTAAGGTTGACCTCGATGTTCCTACCTCAGCCGTTTTTGCTGTATCTTATGTTTTCTTTGATTCATGCGAGGTTTATGTAGTGATTCACGAAGAACAATATGAGCAAATTGAAATTGATTTTAGGCTTAACAAAGGTGACGATTTTCCAATAGGCATGAGACCCAAGAAATACTGGTCGTATTCTGACTGGAATCCAGGTCAAAAAGCTCCGTTCGATAATTCTTATGTAAGAGAAGTTCACTTAATAAAAAACAAGTTGATTTTAGCCATAGCACCCGCACATAAAAGAATATGGATATATGAATTTTCTAGTAAAGTAAACTATTTTGTACCAGTTACAAATTTATTTAACGAGATAAGAATTTTAAAAGGAATAAAAGATCCTCAATTAGCATTAAATCCAAATAGCTTTTTTACAAATCTCGATTTATTTAGCGATAGTGAAATAGGGCAAGGCTTTCTGCTGTATAACAAATATTTGAAGAGAATTGATATTGATTATAACATCTTTTTGAAATAAATATTTGTAAATCAATTATGAATAAAAAAAAGTTGACAGAAAAAGAGATAATTGAAATAGGTAAAAAAGTAATTAATGTTGAATCAGCAGCAGTTTCACAACTCGCCACTAGAATAAACAGTAGTTTTTATAAAGCGGTAGAAGTAATTTATAAATCTACTGGCAGAGTAGTTTTTACTGGCATGGGAAAATCTGGCCTGATAGCTAGAAAAATTGTTGCTACAATGAACTCAACAGGCACAGCAGCTATTTTTATGCATCCCACTGATGCTCTTCATGGCGACTTGGGCATGGTTAGAAAGGATGATATTGTAATTTTAATTTCCAAAAGCGGCACTACTTCTGAGCTGCTTGAGTTGATACCACTTTTTAAAAGAATTAGTGTTACAATTATTGGAATGCTGGGTGAAGAAAATTCATTGCTTGCAAAAGAGTGCGATATAGTGCTAAATGTAGCAGTTAAAGAAGAAGCTTGTCCATATGATCTGGCGCCCACAGCTTCAACCACCGCAGCTTTGGTAATGGGAGATGCTCTTGCAATAGCTTTGCTGGAAAAAAGAAATTTTTCTGCTGAAGATTTTGCCTTGCTTCATCCAGGAGGAAGCTTAGGCAAAAGATTATCGCTTCGCATTTCTGAAATAATGATAAAAGGAAAAGATGTTCCAATTGTGAATGAGACAACTACAGTTAAAGATACTATACTTGAAATGACGTCAAAAAGACTCGGCATGACTTGTGTTGTCAATAAAGAACATAAACTATGTGGTATTATCACGGATGGAGACTTAAGAAGAGCACTAGAAAAAACTCTCCAAATACATAATTTATGTGCCGCAGATATTATGACTAAAAATCCTAAAACTATTAATAAAGATTATTTAGCTTCTTTTGCTATTCAACAAATGGAAAATTTTAACATTACATCTTTAATTGTAACAGATAACAATAACATACCTATCGGAATTGTTCACCTGCACGACCTTGTTAAACTTGGATTGCAAGCAAGATGAAAAAAATTATCTTTCTTTTTGTGCTAATTACTTACTCTTGCGGTGAAAAACAAATTAAACCGGAATTTGAAGTAGCACCCTTTACCCAAAAGATACCATCACAAGAAAGTTGGAACTCAAAAGTACTATTTACAGATAACGGAGTGCTCAAAGCGATTCTTTATTCGAACCATTTGCAAATTTATGAAGACCAAAAAATTACCCTGTTAGAGGGCGTTAAAATTGATTTTTATAACTCTAATGGGAAAAAAACTACTACCCTTACTTCTTTACGCGGCAAAGTTGACGACATAACAAAAAACATGTTTGCTATTGATAGTGTAGTTGCCGTTAACGATAGTGGTGTTGTGCTAAAAACAAGCGAGTTAATGTGGAGAAATAAGGATCAAAAAATTCTTACAGATAAATTTGTTACTATTAGTTCTCCAAAGGAAATTATTAAAGGGTATGGCTTTGTTTCAGACCAAAAGTTAAATGACTACGTCATAAAAAATATAACATACATTTCAAATGTTACGGTTAAGGAAAACAAGTGAAAGTTGCTCAAACTATAATTATAATTCTTTTTTTTTCAATAATAACTTTTGCTCAAGAGCAGGAAAATTTTATTCATGTTATTGGTGATAGCTTAAGAGGCAGAATTGTTAATGGTGAAAATATCCGTGAGGTAATAGGCAATGTAAATATAACTCAGGGTGATGTACATATTATTTGCGATAATGCAATTCAATATTTGGCAAAAAATAAAGCCGAATTAATTGGTAATGTTGTTTTAAAGCAAGATTCAATTATTGTAGAAACAGAAAGAGGTTTTTATGACGGCAACTCAAAAACTGCTTACTCATTAACGAGAATTTCACTAAATGATGGTCATATTAAATTGACCGCCGATAGCGGGTATTATTTTTCAGAAGAGAAAAAATCGAAGTTTTTGGGCAATGTTTTATTACAAGATTCTATATCAACATTAAAGGCAAAAAAACTAATTTATTTTAACGAAGAAGACAAAGCAATTGCAACAGGGAATGTGATAGTTACTCAACAAAATTCAAGTTTGATTGCTGATAGCCTAATTCATACAAGGAAAAATGGAGTTACTCTGGCATTTAATAACGTTGCACTGTTTGATGAAAAACAAAAGTTGCTTTTAATTGCAGATGAATTGATAGATTCTAGCAAGGTAAATCATTCCATCTTGCGCGGAGAACCCTTATTAGTTCAGGTCGATACTTCGAAATCTGGTAAACTCGATACACTTTTTATTTCGTCAAAAGAAATGGAAGCTGTTAAAGATTCTGCCTCAGATATAATGACCGCTAAAGATTCTGTTAAAATAATAAGAGGAGAGTTTGCCTCGGTAAATAACTATACATTTTACAATAGAAAGGAAAATTTCATTTTTACATATAGAACTGAACAAGATATAAATCAGCCTATACTTTGGTACGAAGAAACTCAACTTTCAGGCGATTCAATTAATATTTATCTGAAAGATAACGAACTCGAGTGGATGAATATTAACAATAATGCTTTTCTGCTTTCATTAAATAAAGATTATCAAGATAGATACAATCAAATTTCTGGCAAGAATATAAAAATGTACTTTAAAAATAATAATCTTTATTTAACAGATGTTGTTGGCAATGTACTCAGCATTTATTATTTGTTTGAAGATAAAGAGCCGAATGGACTATTAAAATCGAGTGCTGAAAGAATAAAAGTTTTTTTTGATAGCACTGGGGTTACGGATGTGAAATTGTACAGTAGTCCCTCAAGTGAGTACCATCCAGAAAAAATGATAAAGGATAAGGAGAAAGATTTTACATTACCAACATTTATTGTTTATAATAATAAACCTAAAAAAATAGATTTATTAAAAAGCAGAAAAATTCCATTTTATTTATTCAAGAAGAATAGTTATGAATGAAAATTTATTGCTGCGAAGTGAACACCTAAAAAAAATCTATAAACGAAGAGCGGTTGTTAACAATGTTTCTATTGCATTAGAACAAGGTGAAGTAGTAGGATTATTGGGACCAAATGGTGCTGGTAAAACAACTACTTTTTATATGATTGTGGGAATGATTAAACCCAATGAAGGGAAAGTCTTTTTAAATAATACTGAAATTACTTCTGAACCAATGTATAAAAGAGCGAAAATGGGAATAGGCTATCTTCCACAAGAAGCATCTGTTTTTAGAAAATTAAGCGTTGAAGATAATATTATGGCAGTTTTACAAATGATGCAGCTTACTAAAGAAGAGCGTCAATCTAAATTAGAAAGTTTATTGAATGAACTCGGAATTGCTAATGTAAGAAAAAATATGGGTTATCAATTAAGCGGAGGAGAAAGAAGAAGAACAGAAATTGCAAGAGCTTTAGCTACTGATCCAAAGTTTATTTTACTCGATGAACCTTTTGCTGGCATCGACCCAATTGCAGTTGAAGATATTATGAATATTGTAGCTAATCTGAAAAATAAAGGCATTGGAATTTTAATTACCGACCATAATGTTCACGAAACACTTAGCATTGTTAACAGAGCTTACATATTGATTGAAGGGAAAATATTTAAGGAGGGTAATGCCTACGAACTTGCAGAAGATCCGGATGTTAGAAAACTTTATCTTGGTGAAAAATTCCGTTTGGACAGATACAACTAAATAAAATAAACTTAATGCTATTTCTTATTAAACTCTCTTATAATTTTTGAAATTTCTTCCTCAGTTATTCCAGTCCCGTAAACTTTCCCTTTTTTTACAACTGTAGGATTTTGAATAATATTTTTTAATGGGTCTAAGCTTGGATTTCCTGCGCGAGCTCTTAATCTTGCTTCAATTTTTTCAGTAATATTATCAAAATTACTTGATTGATAAGAAGGTCTTATAAATTCTCCGCCAAGTTCATATGAATTAATGCAGTTACCGGGATTAAGAGATTTAGTTTCAAAAGCAAGTGTTTTTATATTCATTAAATGAACAGCGCTTACGTTTTCAGAAATTATTGAGCCGCCCCAGGTTCCTGGACCTAAAGTCATCGAAGGTGTAAGTGCTGTACTGTACCCAACAGCACCTACTGAAGCTGGTGTATTTACAACAATTCTAAAAGCAGGCTTTTCTAAAGCAAATTTCATAATAATATCTTTATCATTTGAATGAATAGCAAGTGTATGCCCTATACCGCCAAACTCTAAAAGTTCTATACATTTATGGCAGCCTTCTAACCAGCCATCAACAATATAAAATGCAAGAATGGGTGAAAGTTTTTCAATTGATAATGGTTCGTTCCTGCCTACATTTTTACATTCAGCAATTAACACAGTTGTATTTTCGGGAACGCTAAAGCCTGCATAATTTGCTATCCATGCCGCTGATTTTCCAACAATATCCGGATTAATTCTGTTAGCTTTCACTACTGCATTTTCTAGTTTTATTTTTTCATCATGATTAACAAAATAGCAGCCATTTCTTTTTGATTCTTCAATTACCTTTTCAACAATAGGTTTATCAACTATCATTGCTTGTTCTGAAGAACATAAAGTGCCATTATCGAAAGTGGTGCCGTAAATTATATCTTTAACTGCTTTTTGATAATTTGCTGTCCTTTCTATAAAAGCGGGTACATTTCCAGAGCCAACACCTAACGCCGGTTTACCAGCACTGTAAGCTGCTTTCACCATTGGTGTACTGCCAGTCGCAAGTATTACTGAAACGTTTTTGTCTTTCATTAATGCATCTGTTCCTTCTAATGTAGGTGTTGACATACATTGCATTAGACCCTTTGGAGCGCCAGCTTTTTCAGCAGCATCCGATAAAATTCTTATTGTTTCTGCAGTGCAATTTGCTGCTTTTGGGTGCGGACTTACTACTATTGCATTACGACACTTAAGAGAAATTAATGATTTGAATATAGCTGTAGAAGTTGGATTTGTTGATGGTATTAAGGCTGCCACTACACCCATCGGCTCAGCAATTTTTACAATTTTTCCATTCTTTTGAACATCTATTATGCCGACAGTCTTTAAATCTTTTATTGATTCATAAACATCTTTAGAGCTGAATTGATTTTTTATAACTTTATCCTGCCATTTGCCGAAACCAGTTTCTTCGTGTGCCATTTTTGCTAATCTTTCAGCTTCTCTGTATCCAGCATCAGCCATAGCTTTTATAATTTTATCTACTTGCTCTTGATTGTAATGCTTGAACTCTAATTGAGCTTCTTTAGCTTTTGCAGCCAAGTTTCGTGCCTCTTGAATTGACTGAAGGTCAGTATCGTAATTCATAAACGACTCTTTTAAGTTTTACATTGCAAAATATAGTTATAGAGCTGTAAAACTTCAATTAAAGAATCTCTTTTAATTTTTGATACCCGGATTTGCTGACAGGTAATTTTGTTGAATCGTTAAGTATTACTATATGAGAATCTTTTTCATATAGTTCAATTTGTTTGATATTCTTTAACCTAACTATAAAGGAACGATGAATTCTTAAAAATTCTTTTGGATTAAGGTTTTCTTCGAAATATTTCATAGTCTTTTGCTTCAAAAACTTTCCATTTGTAGTGTGAATCATTACATAATCATCTTGTGCTTCTAAGTAATTTATTTCATCAATTGGTATCAGCAAAATTTTATTATTTGTTTTTACTACTATTCTTTCTAAATACTCTTGTCGCTTATCTAATTTACTTATTAAACTTCTAATAGAAGAGTTGTATTCTTCCTTATTTATTAATTGTTTTTTTGCTTTTAAAATTGCTTCGTCAAATCTCTCTTTGGAAAACGGTTTGAGTAAATAGTCCGTAGCATTTATTTCAAATGCTTTAATTGCATATTGATCAAATGCAGTGGTGAAAATAATTATTGGCGGATTTTCAATTAACTCCAGCATTTCAAATCCATTTAGCTTTGGCATTTGTATATCCAAAAAAATCAAGTCAGGATTTCTTTCATTAATCGCTCTTATACCTTCAAAGCCATTGGAACATTCGCCAATTAATTCAATATCTTCTCTGTCGACTAAAAAATTCTTAATTATTTCTCTTCCTAACTTCTCATCATCAATTATTATTGCTTTAAGTTTAGTTTCCATTGCTAAGTTAATTTAATGGGATATAAATATTAGCTTTAAAAATGTTACCTACTTTTTCTGTACTTATTAAATTATCTTGATTATAAATCAGCTTCAATCGGTTTCTGATATTTTTTATACCAATTCCTTCGCCTTTTTTAGGCACGGCTTCAGGGTCAAAGTTATTTTCAACAGTAATTTTCATGTATCCTTTTTCTTCTTTACATGATAGAACAATAGTTACTTTATCTAAGCATTCATACACACCGTGCTTAATTGCATTTTCTAACAAAGGCTGGAGTATCATGCTTGGCACTTCTAATTTTAGGCAGGATTCACTTATTTTTTCTATAAATTCAAATTTTTCTTCAAAGCGAACTTTCTCTATATCTAAATAAAGTTTAGCGTTACTTATTTCGTCAGTTAATTTACTTTTTTGATGTTCATTTTTGGAAAGAGTATTACGTAAAAACGATGAAAGCTTAATTGTCATTTCTTGTGCCTTTTTAGGATTACTAATAGTAAGTGAACTAATTGAATTAAGGCTATTAAAAATAAAATGTGGATTGATTTGATACTTCAGTGATTTTAATTCGGCTTCCTTAACCAAGGATTTTAATTCAGCTTCTTTTAAACGTTTTTCTTGGAAATTGTAATAGTAAATTATAATGTAGTCGACTGATACGATAATTATATAGAAAAGTACGCCAATTAGAAATCTCCAAATTAAAGTAGAATACACAAATGAAAGATAAGAGGAATTGCCTATTAATAAATTTTGTAAAAGGAAATAACCAAGCAAAACCCAAATACACGATGTAATTACTGCCGCTACAAGATGATTCGAGGTTATTTTTAAGATAGAATAATTTTCCAGAGAATTGAAGCTTGCTGTATACCAAAGACTAATTCCAAGTAGAAAGAATATAATATTGAATACTAAACTATCGATTAATGCATTCAATAATCCTGCATCAGCAATTAAAGAGAGAACAGCAAATTGAACTACAATGATAAAAGACCAAATTAAAATGTACGATGATAAAATTTTTTTATTACTAATAAAGGGGTTTGTCATTAACTGAAAACCATATTTAATTAACTAATGAATTTTCAAGTTTACCGCCGCCGAATAAGATAAAGCCTGTAATTACTAATGTTCCTTCTGTTAATTCTGCTTGTGGAACTTGTATGTAGCGCTTGTCATCAAAACCGCCGAAAATTGTTGTAACATTTATTACAACTTTCCAGTTTGCCGGTACATTAAATTGAACGCTTCCAAAAATTACTGCCAAATCTAAAATATTGTTCCCCTCTGCTAATTTAGCTTTAGAAAAGTCAATTTTACTTCCCCCGAAAAAAGATGTAATTCTACCGCCTTTAAAATTTTGTGAGGTAATTATTTTTTTGCTTACATAGAAAATAGAAGTTTCATCAAGCAAGTCGTACTTGTAATCGTAGTCTAAATTGATATTAGATGCATCTTCGGATTTTATATTTTTAAAATTATCAGAATAATCTCTTCTCCTTAATAAAATCATTAATCCAATTATAATTATAATTAGCGGCCATAGATAAGAGTAATGAACATGAAATGTAAATGGCATTGTTCGTTGCAGCAAAGTTATTATTCCAATTCCCAAAATGATGTAACCTGCTAAGCAGTTTTTACATTTTAGAAGTAAAACAATACCGATAATAATCATAAAAGTAGGGAATGAGAAAAAGATATGGTGTAGGTTAAAGGGAAATAGAAAAATATTATCTAAAAGGAAAATTATTCCGAATATTATAAAGATTGCTCCTATCAAAATTCTTCTATTTATATTTGGCATTATTACACCTTTTATTTATAATTTTTGATTTCACCGCCGCCAAAAATTACTGCTCCTTTAATAATAAGTTTTCTGCCTTGCAAAAACTCAATGTTTGGGTCCCTAATCCGTTTATCTCCAAATCCTCCAAAAATTGAAGTAACATTTATATATACATCCCAGTTTTTAGGGACTATAATTGTAGAGCCTCCAAAAATGGCGTTAACTTCAAGAATGCTTTCGCCTTCTGCTAATTCACAGTTCAGCAAATTTATCTCGGAACCGCCAAAAATAGAGGTAATGTATCCGCCCTTGAAATTTTTAATATTGTGAATTTTCACGCCGCCGCCAAATAAAGAAAAATCATCTATGTAATCAGATGAAATTTCTTTTCCGGATGAATTCTTCTGGTAACTAATATAATCAGCAGTTCCTTTTTTTCTCTTAAGGATTATGTATATACCTATTGCTACAAAAATAAGCGGCCATAAATCTGGGTATAAATTGAAAAAGCCAATGAACACAAAAACCCATCCAACTATTTTATTGTGTGTTGATAGCAGTAATACAATGCCAAAAGCTATGAAGAAAAATTGCCAGGTAAGGAATATGTCAGTTATATCAAAAGTTAAAAATCCTAAATTGTTCATCAGCGATAATAAACCTAACAAAATCAAAAGCGAACCTAAAACTATCCTAATATTTCTGTCTGAACTTCTCATTATTTCCTCGTTGGAATTTACAGTTAAAAAATAGTTTAATTAATTATGTGTTCTAATAAAAAATCGGTAAATAATATTAAATAGTCGGTAAAATAATTATTTTATTTGATAAGCTGTCAAAATGTTTTTAGAATGATAAAATTACATTGACTTCATTAAGCGATATCATAGATTAAAATTCTGTTCACACAATGAAGTTAAATGGTAATAGAACCAGATTTTTCCAGCAAAAAATTGTATCAAGAGCAAAGTAAAATAATTTACTTTCAAGACGAAAAAAGATTTTTAATCAATTAATTTAGCTGCATCCGAAGAAGGTAATTCCTGGACATCTTTTAATTTTCTTTCAATTGCTCTAGTGCGTACTTTTGCTGAATCAATGGATTCACTGGCTTGTCTAAGTTTTTCCTGTGTTTTTTCCAGCACATCACCGAATTTACCAAATTCAGTTTTAACGGCTGCTAATAATTTTCGCACTTCACTAGAGCGTTTTTCTATTGCAAGGGTTCTAAAACCAAGCTGCAAGCTATTTAATACTGCCAAAAAATTTGTTGGCCCAGTCATTGTAACACGATATTCTCGTTGTATTGAATCAAATAAGCCTGGTCGACGCAGGATTTCAGCGTACAAGCCCTCAACAGGTAGAAACATTATTGCAAAATCTGTAGTGTGAGGAGGGTCAATATATTTTTCTGAGATTCTTTTTGCTTCTAATTTAATTCGTTGTTCAAGCGATTTAGCTGCAGCTTCTACAAGTTCAGGGTTGGCTGTATCTTGAGCTTCTGTTAAGCGTTGATAATCTTCCAACGGAAATTTTGCATCGATTGGAATCCATACATTTTCTTCTTTATCTTCATTTTTACCCGGCATTTTGATAGCAAACTCTACAACCGCATTGCTGCCTTTTTTGGTAGAAACATTTTTAGCGTATTGGTCGGGTGTTAAAACTTGTTCAATTAAACTGCCGAGTTGAACTTCGCCCCATGTGCCTCGTGTTTTTACATTGGTTAGTACACGTTTAAGATCTCCAACTCCAGTGGCTAAATTTTGCATTTCACCTAAACCTTTATGAACTATCTCTAAACGTTCGCTAACTAGCTTAAACGAATCTCCTAATCTTTTTTCTAAAGTTGAATGAAGTTTTTCATCAACAGTTTGTCTCATCTCTTCGAGTTTTTTTGAGTTATTATCTTGTATTTCCTTTAGTTGTTTTTCGACTCGGTCATGCAGTTTATCAAATTTTTGTTCATTGGTCTGAATTAATCTGTTAAGTAAATCATCGATTTTATCGGAAAATATTTTTAATGAATTGCTTAGTTCTTCTCGTTGCCCTTTAAAGTATTTAAAGTTTTCCTCCCGCGTTCTACTGATTTCATCTCTTATCGATCTTTCAATACGCTGCAATTCTTCTTTTACAATTGTTGTTGTATCTATACTTGTATTTTTTGTTAGTTTGAAGATAATGAGTGAAATGATTACTATGATAACTATTGATGCTGCAGTTATAATTAACTCCACGAAATGTTTCTCCCAAATAATTTGTTGTATAAAACTAAAAAAATCTTTTGTTTATTATAAATTTATTTTCAGGCTATCCCAATTAATTGATTAAATTTACTAATAAAAAATAATTTATTATGAAAACGTGGAAAAAAATAACAATAGGTGTTTTAGCTTCCTTGTTAATTATTCTCATTGCAATTGTAGCTTTTTCTTATTTAATGATACAAAAAACATTTCCTAAGTACGATGGTGAAGTTAAAGTAGCCGGTTTGTATGATTCAGTTGTGATTTATAGAGATTCTTATGCTATACCTTATGTAAAAGCAAAAACTGAAGAAGATGCAATTTTTGCTCTTGGCTATTTACATGCCCAAGAGAGATTGTTTCAAATGGATATTGCACGAAGAGCAGGTGAGGGCAGATTAAGTGAAATACTAGGCTCCAAAGTACTTCCAATTGATAAAATGTTTAAAACAATCGGCATTTATAAAAATGTCAAGAAAGATTATGAGAAGCTAAATGATATTTCTAAAAAATATTTAATTGCATATTCAAAGGGCGTAAACGCTTTCATCAAAAATGCTAAAGGTAAATATCAACTTGAGTTTGATATTTTAGACTATGATCCTTACCAATGGACACCATTACATAGTTTAGTAATAGCGAAATTGATGGCTTGGGAGTTAAACATAAGTTGGTGGACAGATATAGCATTTGCAAACCTGGTAAAAAAATTAGGCGAGGAGAAAGCAAAAGAACTTATACCCTCGTTCCCCGAGAACGCACCTACAATTATTCCTCAAGAAACAAAATATTTTTCTAACATTGATGATGGAATCATAAAAGTTGACAGGCAATTCAGAGAGTTAATTGGAATGGTGGGTACTCATATTGGTTCAAATAATTGGGTAGTTAATTCGCAAATCTCACTTTCAGGAAAACCTATCATTGCTAACGACCCTCATTTGGCTTATACTGCTCCAGGTCGTTGGTATTTTGCAATCTTAAAAAGTGATAAACTAAACGTAGAAGGATTTACTATTCCAGGCTTACCGGCTATAGTAATTGGTACGAATCAAAACATTGCCTGGGCACTTACCAATGTAATGACCGATGATGCAGATTTCTACGCTGAAAAATTGGATTCAACAAATAGTCGTTATTTTTTTAATGGTAATTGGCTGCCACTTACGGTAAGGGATGATACAATCCATGTTAAAGATTCTTCCGATGTTATAATAAAAGTAAGAAGCACACATCGTGGACCAATAATATCCGATATTCATCCTTTTAACAAATTATATAGCAATGCGAAAGTTGTGCAAGCTTTAAGTATGAAATGGACAGCGTTGGATTTTAGCGATGAGATATATGCTATGATAAGCGTTAACAAAGCAACTAACTGGAATGAATTTAAAAATGCACTTAAATATTTTACAGTTCCAGGACAAAATTTTGTTTATGCTGATAACAAAGGAAACATTGGTTATATCTGTGCGGCAAGATTACCCATACGAAAGACTAATACAACTACTCTTGTTTTCGATGGAACAACAGATAAATATGACTGGGAAGGTTTTGTGCCTTATGAGCAAATGCCAAAGCTTTTTAATCCATCCCAAAATTTTATTGCTTCAGCTAACAATAAAACTGTAAAAAATTTTCCTTATCATATTTCAAATATCTGGGAACCCTCTTCTCGAATAGAAAGAATTGTTTCATTGCTAAATAGTAAAAAACTACATTCAGTTAATGATTTTGAGAAATATCAAATGGATTTTGTTTCTCCTTATGCTAAGAAGATAAGTCAATATATAATTGACGCTTTTCAGAACGAGAAAATAACTGATGAGAATGTAAAAACTGCGGTCGAATTGTTAAAAAATTGGGATTATAATTTCAACAGCCGAAGTCAAACACCAACTATTTATACTAAGTTCTTAGAGTTTTTGATTAAAAATTTATTTGAAAAAAAAATGGGCAAAGATTTGATGGAAGAATATGTATTTATAGCTAATATTCCATACAGAATTCTGGAAGAACTATTAGAAAATCCAAACTCCTATTGGTTTGATGACTTAGATACACCTAAAATAGAAAATAGAGAGGATATTATTAGAAAAAGTTTATATTCAGCTGTAGATGACCTCCAAAAAGAATACGGCAATGAATTAGCACAATGGCAGTGGGGCAAGGTTCACAAAGTGACATTTAAGCACCTATTCCATTCTGCTTCTCCTTTACTTGATAATTTAGTTGATATTGGCACCTATTCAATTGGTGGGGACGGTACTACTATATTCAATACAGAGTATTCTTTTGCTGATCTTTACAATAAAGTTCCGAAACCAACAAGAAGCAAGCCCTACGAAAATATACTCGGTCCTTCTATGCGATACATCTATGATTTTTCACAGCCTGATTACATTTATTTAATACTTACCACGGGTCAATCTGGTAATTTTTTCTCTGATAATTATAAGGATATGACTAAAAAATGGTTAAATGGAGAGTATATTAAACTGCCTATAAATGAAAAAAAGTTCACGTACAGAAGTAAACATAAGCTTATATTACTGCCATGAGTTAAAAAATAATTTAGAGAAAAAATACTTTGGAAAATTTATTAATTTAACCAGTTAAAAAAATCATATAATAATATAACAATGAAAGTTACTGAGCACTTAGAGAAAGCTAACGATACATTAATTAGTTTTGAAATTATACCGCCAAAACGTGGCGGTGATATAAAACAATTGCTAAATGTTTTAGACGATATCGTAAAATATAAACCTCCATTTATTGATATAACAAGCCACGCCGCAGAAGTTGTTTACGAGGAAAAATCCGACGGCGATTTCTCAATGAGAATAAAAAGAAAAAGACCCGGCACATTGGGTATTTGTGCACTTATACAAAATAAGTATAATATTGATGCGGTGCCCCATGTTTTATGTAGAGGTTTTACAAGAGAAGAAACAGAAGATTTCTTAATTGAACTTCATTATTTAGGTATAGAAAATGTACTTGCCATTAGAGGAGATGATAGTGGTTTTAATAAGCCGGTAAAATTTGGAAGAAGTGTAAATAACTATGCAGTTGACTTAATAAAGCAAATTTCTGATATAAATAATGGACACTATTTGGAAGATAACCTTTTAGATGCATATCCAATGGATTTTTGTATAGGTACGAGTGGCTATCCTGAAAAACATTTCGAGGCACCTAACTTGTTAACAGATATTAAATTTACAAAATCAAAAGTCGACGCTGGAGCCTCGTATATTGTAACTCAAATGTTCTACGATAATAAAGTTTACTTTGACTATGTTGAGCTTTGCAGAAGAGAAGGAATTAATGTTCCAATTATTCCGGGTTTAAAGTTATTAACCTCCAAAATTCAACTAAATACAATACCGAAAAATTTTTACATTGATATACCAAATGAACTTGCATTGGAAATCGAAAAAGCTAAGCCAGAACATGTAATTGAAATTGGTGTGGAATGGACTTTTAAGCAAGTTGAAGAACTACTTAATAAAAAAGTCCCAGCAATACATTTCTATATTATGCAGAATTCGCAGCCAATAAAAATGCTTATGAAAAAACTAGGGTTTTAATTAAACAATGCCTTTATTAGAACCTAAAATTAGAATAGCATCAAAATTTCAAAAACTTAAATGGGGTGTTGCCGGCTGCGGTAACTTTGCTGAAAATAGCTTCTTGCCTGCGCTCCAAATCTTTAAGAAAAATAGATTAATGGCGGTTTACAGTCACACTAAAGAACGAGCAATGTTTATTAGCAATAAGTTTGGTGCACCTTATTCTTATGATAACTTTGATGAGTTTCTAAAATGTGACTTTGATATTCTTTATATTTCAAGTGCTAATGCCGACCATTATTGGCAGGTTATAAAAGCAGCCGAAGCCAAAAAACAAATTTTGTGTGAAGTACCAATAGCTGTGAATTCTCAGCAAGTTCAAGAAATAATTAATGTATGTAAAGAGAACAAAATTATAATCGTACCTAATTATATTCATCGATTTCATCCAATAGTTAATAAAGCAAAGGAGCTGGTCACTAACCAAATTATTGGTAAAATAATCTCAATCTCTGCAAATTACAACATTGATTTAGCCCCAAGTGAAAATTTTAGATTTAATAAAAAACTAAGCGGTGGCGGTGCACTAATAGACTTAGGTTCGCAGATGATAGATGTGCTGCGTTTCTTTGGAGGTGAAATTTCTGATGTTAAAGGTTATAAGGATAATATAATATACAAAAGTGAAGTGGAAGATTTTGCCTCAGCCATAGTTAAATTTGAAAAAAGCGGCTATGGCTATTTTAATGTTTCTTATAATGCTAAAAATACTTTGAACAAAATAGAAATAATAGGCTACAAAGGTTCGATAAGCATAGAGAATTTTATTTTCGGTAAGAATAAACCCACCAAATTAATAATTGATATTTTTGGGGAAGGAAAAAAAGTTTTTATGAAACGCACAAATAAACTAAAATATGTTATTAAAGAAACTCAGAAGATAATGACAAAGAAAACACTACCACAACTTTTATCACTTGAAAATGGATTGATAAACTTAAAAATTATAGAAGAAGTTTATAAGCAATGTCCTTAAGAAGTGAACTAACTGTTTACTGTCATAAAGTTTATGAGAAAGAGTATGTCTCCGCTTACGATGGCAATCTTTCTGCGCGCATTGATGGGCGAAGAATATTAATAACACCATCAGGTAAATGTAAAGGTGAAATCAAAGAAGATGATTTGCTGGAAATTGATTACGATGGAAACTTGCTGGCTGGTAATGGAAAAGTTTCTACTGAAGTGAAAATTCATTTGTTGGTATACAAACTAAGGAACGACATTCACTCAGTAATTCATTGTCATCCTCCTTTTGCAACTGCTTTCGCAACATTGGGTGAAGGCTTTAATAAACCTGTCTTACCAGAATCTGTCCTATCACTTGGTAAGGTGCCTTTATGTAAGTATGGTACTCCATCTACTGATGAACTGCCAAATTCTATGCTACCTTATATTGACTTTAGCTGGGCATTCCTTCTCGAGAATCACGGCGCTGTAACAATTGGTAAGAACATTAAAGGTGCTTATTTTAGAATGGAAAAATTGGAACATACGGCAAAAACTATTTTTATTGCACGGTTATTAGGCAGAGAAAAAACGATTCCTCTCCAAAAATTAAAGGAACTTTATTCAATAGCTGAAAAAGTATACGGAATTAAAATAGACAATAGAAATAGAATGGACTATTAAGGAATAAATCTGGTTGCATTATGAATAACAACAGTAAAATTAATGTGGCATTACTTTTAGGTGGTATTTCTAGCGAAAGGGATGTTTCTATATCGACCGGCGAGTCTGTTTACTATGCTCTAAACCGACTCGGATATAATGTAACTGTAATAGACCCAGCCTACGGAAAAAATCAGCCTAAAGAAATTGTTAATTTTTTTAACCATCAAGATTATACTGAAAAATCTGTTAGAAATTATTTGGAGGCCATTAATTCTCCAATTTTTGACAATATTGACGTAGCATTCATAGCTCTTCATGGTAAATGGGGAGAAGACGGGAAAATTCAATCCCTTCTTGAACTACGAAATGTTAAGTATACAGGTTCTAAAGTTTTGCCGAGCGCTTTAGCTATGGATAAGTGTTTGTCAAAAATAATGTTTAGTCATTATGATGTTAGTACGCCAAAATGGTTTTTGGTAAGAGAGAACGATAACGATTTTCAATTAATTAAAGAGAAAATAAAAAAGTTTTTTGGTTATCCTTGCGTTGTTAAACCGAATGATGAAGGTTCTACAGTTGGGTTATCAATATGTAGAGGAGATATTGAGGTAGAAAAAGCAGTAGAGAAAGCTAGGTCTTTTTCTGAAAAGGTTTTAATAGAGGAGTATATTGAAGGCAGAGAGTTGACAGTAGGTGTTCTTAATCAACAAGTACTGCCTGTGTTAGAAATTAAACCTAAAGGAGGGTTTTACGATTATGAACATAAATACACTGCTGGAATGAGCGATTACATAGTACCAGCAGAAATTCCGTTAAAAGTTTCTGAACATCTTCAGCAACAAGCATTGCGTGCTTTTAACTCACTGGGCTGTCAATCCTATGCGCGCATTGATTTTAGGTTAACAAAAGACAATCAACCATATTGCTTAGAAGTTAACACATTACCCGGAATGACTAATACTAGTCTCGTACCAAAAATGGCAAAAGCGGTAGGAATCACTTTTGATGAATTAGTAGATAGAATTGTTAAAGATGCTCTCAAGTGAAAAAATTAATGAGTAAAAAGATCTTAATAAGACTTATTATTTTACTTTTACTTTTCGTTGCTATCATCTTCCTAATGTTTAATGATAACGGCATTCTAAAATATGTTAAAACTAAAGCAGAAGTAAATAATTTAGAAACTCAAATTAAAAAATACGATGATTCGCTGGCGGTAGTCTCAAAGCAAATTGACTCGCTAAAAAACAACAAGTTTATGATTGAAAAAGTGGCTAGAGAAAAATATCGTATGAAGAAAAAAAATGAAAAAGTGTTGAAAGTAGAAGAAAATTAGTTTAAAAATGACAAATCAAATTAAAATACCCTCGAAGCCTTTGGCTGAAAGATGCCGACCACGTAGGTTAGAGGAATTTTGTGGACAGGAGAAATTATTAGGCAAAGATAAACCGCTTCGTTTGATGATTGAAAATGATAAGTTGTCTTCGATGATACTTTGGGGTCCGCCCGGCAGCGGTAAAACAACTATTGCTAAAATTATTTCTGAACATACAAAATCTGAGTTTTACCAAATAAATGCTGTCTCATCCGGCGTAAAAGAGGTAAGGACTATAATTGAAAATGCGAGAATTAACAGAGAGTATAATAAACGAACTATTTTATTTATCGATGAAATACATCGTTTTAATAAAGCTCAACAAGATGCCCTTCTTTCGTCAATAGAAAAAGGAGAAATAATTTTAATAGGCGCTACAACTGAAAACCCCTCTTTCGAAATTATACCAGCATTACGTTCCAGAGTAATGGTTTATGTACTTGAAACACTAAGTAAGAATAATTTAAATGATATACTCAATTATGCATTGGAAAAAGATGAATTTTTGAGGGACTTATCAATAACTGAGGTTGACCGCGACTTTCTCTTTTTTGTTTCAGGTGGGGATGCAAGAATATTGCTGAATGTATTTGAAGCAGCAATATATACTCAGTTAGATAAAGGAAATATAAAAGTAACCAAAGAAATTATTGAGGAAGTTTTACAAAGAAAAAATATAAGTTATGACAAAAGTGGGGAAGAGCATTATAATATAATTTCAGCATTTATAAAGAGTATACGAGGTTCAGATCCAGATGCATCTGTTTATTGGCTTGCAAGAATGCTTGAAGGTGGTGAAGATCCGTTATTTATAGCAAGAAGAATGCTAATACTTGCTTCAGAAGATATTGGTAATGCCTCTCCAAATGCGCTTGTTCTTGCAGAAGCCACTTTTAGTGCTGTGGAAAAAATTGGAATGCCCGAATCAAGAATAATTTTATCACAATGTGCAACCTATTTAGCTGCCTCACCTAAAAGTAATGCCTCTTATATTGCTATTGAGGAAGCATTAAATGATGTAAGAAATCATCCTCTTTATCCTGTTCCATTGCACTTAAGAAATGCACCAACAAAGTTAATGCAAGAATTAAAATATGGAGATAATTATAAATACCCACACGATTATGATGAACATTTCGTAAAAGAAAATTATTTGCCAAAGGAGCTTAGTGATAAACAATATTATTTGCCTACCAATATTGGACATGAAAAAAACATTAGAGAAAGATTGAGACTATTATGGGGTAACCTTAAAAAATACTAAACACTAATAAACATTTTACCAGGCAATTGTTGTACTAAACCTTTAAACTCAAGTGACAATAGATTTACTAGACAATCAGAAGTACTCATAGAGCATTCAGTAGCAATATTATCAATGTATTTAGGAGTTGAATTTAGAACTCTTAGAATTTTCTCCTCAAATAGAGTTAAATCTATATTTTTTTTAAGCTCTTGTTTTTTATCTAAGCGTTTAACTTTAACAGGAAGTTCAATTAAAATATCCTCTGCGCATTGCACTAATTTAGCTTCTCCTTTTTTTATCAATGTATTTGGACCTTCACTTTTTATGTTGTCTAAATTGCCTGGTACGGCAAAAACCTCTCTGTTTTGATCAAGTGCATATTCTGCGGTTTGCATTGCCCCGCCGTTTAATTTAGTCTCGATAATTAATGTACCTAATGATAAACCTGATATAATTCTATTTCTTCTAGGAAAATTTTGAGCGTCAGGTTTAGTTCCTAACGCATATTCACTTATAACTGCCCCATTTTCTACAATTTTCCAAAAAAGGTTTTTATTTTCAGGTGGATATATAACATCAAGTCCAGAGCCAATAACGGCAATTGTTCTGCCGTTATTTTTTAAGGCGGTACTATGGGCAATAGAATCTATTCCTCTTGCTAATCCACTTATAATTGTTAAACCGTTATTTACTAAATCAGCGGTTAAAGTTTCTGCTATTTTTTTACCATAAGGAGTTGGTTGTCTTGTACCTACAATTGCCAGTGAATCTATATCGGCTTTATCAAACTTTCCCAGCATATATAAAATTACAGGAGGGAAATAAATTTTACGAAGAAATGCAGGATAATCTTCGTCCCAATAAGTTAAAATAGAACCTTTTATTTTAAATAGCTTATCTAATTCCCTTTTGGTTTGTTCTTTGAATGATTCCAAGTTCTTTAATGCAGCAATAATTTTGTCAGCTAGTGCTTTATATATGCCATCCACACTAACTAACTGGTTATATGTACAATGCCAAATTGATTCTATAGAAGAAAATTTTGAAATTAGATTTAGTACTTTATGAGGTCCAATTCCCTCAACGCTAAGTAATAATTTAAGTCTAGCAATATTGTCTAATTCCAAGGTGAATAATAAGTTAGTTAGAAATTTGTTAGTTCAACATCATCTACTACAGCAATTACCATTGTGTTCACGGGTGCATTAGAATGCCCTAAAATTTGTTGAATAGCATCACCTTCTTGACACACTAACACAGTATCGCCAATACCAGCATCTATTAAGTCAAGTGCAATTATATCTTTTTTGCCAATAAAATTTCCATTAAAATCAATTGGATGAACAATCAACAATTTATGCCCGAGTAAGTATTTGTTTTTTGGAGTAGATACAATATTACCTTTAATTTTGGCTAGGAACATTTGATTGTTTGTTTTCCTTATTTTTCTTCCTATACAATATAGCAATTGGTATTATTACGATGTAAGCGATTAAAAGAATAATTGGGGAAACTGATACAGAAAGAAAGCTATCCCATGGACCTTGAGCCATCAAAAAATATCCTAGTAATAAAAGCAAAAAACCAATAGACAAGATTAAGTAATTTGCTTTTGTCCAATAGTCATTAAAAGGTGAGAGCTTTTTTTTCTTATTTCTTATTTCTTTTTGTCTTTGTTTTACTTTTGCCATAATCTTACCCAGATTTTTTTAAGTAAAAAGCCCAGTGTTGGGGGGAGACACTGGGCTAAATAAGCTTTCATAGTAAATATTCTACGAAAGCACTTATTAAAATAATTTATGAAATCCCGTTTGTCAAGAAGAATTATTTCTGTATGTTATATACTATCTTTCTGATTGTATCAAACTGCAGGTATGGATATTCTTCTCTAATCATGTCAATTGCTTCAGTAGCGCTTATGTTTTTTGTGCGTAGGTCCTGAAACTTTTTTCTAATTTGATGGTCTCTTACAGACTTTTCATTAATTAACCCTCGTGTATTTAGCAGCTCGTAGATTTCATCACTAATTAAATCAGATAGCGGATTTGTTCTTGCTTTTGAGTTTGTTTTCTCTTTCGTCTCCATATTATATGATTCCCCCTTTCTTATGATATATTAAAATTTCTTTACATTTTACATTACTTTCAAGGTAAAGTTCCGTTTGATTTTTTAGAGTGTTATGAAAAAATTTCTTTCAAAAAAAATTGACAAGTAATAAAAAAACATATAACTTTAAGTCTGTGTTTTTTTGAAATTAGTTTGTTATTTTTACGTTATAGACACGTTATTACATGTAAGCATCAATGCAACTTGACAATAAAAATTAATAGAGTTAAGTTGTAAGTCCATCGTGAAAAGTTCTTTGAAAAAGTGAGCGACTAAAGTAAATCTTTAGGTAGTGTTTCAACTGATTACGCGAAATTTAAATATTTTACAACGGAGAGTTTGATCCTGGCTCAGGACGAACGCTGGCGGCGTGCTTAACACATGCAAGTCAAGGAGAAAGAGGTAGTAATATCTCGAGTAAACTGGCGCACGGGTGAGTAATATATAAGTAACCTACCCATGGGTTTGGGATAACTCCGAGAAATCGGGGCTAATACCAAATAATGCAGCGGCATCGCATGATGATGTTGTTAAAGTCGTAGTAGACGCCTATGGATGGGCTTGTATCCGATTAGCTAGTTGGTAAGGTAATGGCTTACCAAGGCAACGATCGGTAGCTGGTCTGAGAGGATGATCAGCCACACTGGAACTGAGACACGGTCCAGACTCCTACGGGAGGCAGCAGTGAGGAATATTGGGCAATGCCCGAAAGGGTGACCCAGCAACGCCGCGTGGAGGATGAAGACCGTCAGGTTGTAAACTCCTTTTAAAGGGGACGAAAAAGTAAGTTGGAAGCTTACATTGACGGTACCCTTAGAAAAAGCCCCGGCTAACTACGTGCCAGCAGCCGCGGTAATACGTAGGGGGCGAGCGTTGTCCGGATTTACTGGGTGTAAAGGGCGCGTAGGCGGACTTGTAAGTCAGGGGTGAAATCCTACAGCTTAACTGTAGAACTGCCTCTGATACTGCAAGCCTTGAGTTCGGAAGAGAGAGGCGGAATTCCAGGTGTAGTGGTGAAATACGTAGATATCTGGAAGAACACCAGTGGCGAAGGCGGCTTCTTGGTCCGTAACTGACGCTGAGGCGCGAAAGCGTGGGGAGCAAACAGGATTAGATACCCTGGTAGTCCACGCTGTAAACGATGAATACTAGGTGTTGGCCTCATTAGGGGTCAGTGCCGCAGCTAACGCATTAAGTATTCCACCTGGGGAGTACGATCGCAAGGTTGAAACTCAAAGGAATTGACGGGGGCCCGCACAAGCAGTGGAGCATGTGGTTTAATTCGATGCAACGCGAAGAACCTTACCTAGGCTTGAAAGGCAGATGACAGGGTATGAAAGTACCCCTCCCGCAAGGGCATCTGTACAGGTGCTGCATGGCTGTCGTCAGCTCGTGCCGTGAGGTGTTGGGTTAAGTCTCGCAACGAGCGCAACCCCTACCATTAGTTGCCATCAGGTTAAGCTGGGCACTCTAATGGGACTGCCTACGCAAGTAGTGAGGAAGGTGGGGATGACGTCAAGTCAGCATGGCCCTTACGCCTAGGGCTACACACGTGCTACAATGGGTGCTACAACGGGTTGCCAAACTGCAAAGTGGAGCCAATCCCTAAAAAGCATCCTCAGTTCGGATTGGAGTCTGCAACTCGACTCCATGAAGCTGGAATTGCTAGTAATCGCGCATCAGCACGGCGCGGTGAATACGTTCCCGGGCCTTGTACACACCGCCCGTCAAGCCATGGGAGCCGGGGGTACCCGAAGTCAGTGACTCAACCTCGTTTCGGCGAGGAGAGAGCTGCCTAAGGTAAAACCGGTGACTGGGGCTAAGTCGTAACAAGGTAGCCGTACCGGAAGGTGCGGCTGGATCACCTCCTTTCTAAAGAGTAATCTACACTATCTAAGATTTTTTAGTCGCTTGCTTTTTTATTTTTTGTTCTTTTTTTATTGAGCGAATGGCCTAAGGGCTATTTAAACCGAATGGGCCTGTAGCTCAGATGGTTAGAGCGCACGCCTGATAAGCGTGAGGTCAGTGGTTCAATTCCACTCAGGCCCACTTCTGGGCGTTGTGCTACTGAAAAGGTAACCTGCCCTAATTAAAAATTAGGGGCTATAGCTCAATTGGGAGAGCGCCGCCCTTGCAAGGCGGAGGTTATCGGTTCGATCCCGATTAGCTCCACTACTGTATAAAATTGTTCTTTGAAAAATTGAAAGAGTGATGAAATTATCATTACGATAATTTTCACTGAGTCAAACTTCAAAACGTCTATCTTTTAATAAGATTTTGGCTAAGTTACTAAGGGCATACGGTGGATGCCTAGGCACAAAGAGGCGATGAAGGACGCGGTTACCGGCGATACGCTACGGTGAGGTGGCAACAACCTAATACCCGTAGATTTCCGAATGGGGCAACCCGGTCTTGGTAATGCAAGACCATTTCCGTCTGAATCCATAGGACGGATAAAGCTAACCCAGGGAACTGAAACATCTAAGTACCTGGAGGAAAAGAAAACAATAGTGATTTCCTGAGTAGTGGCGAGCGAAAGGGAAAGAGCCTAAACCATCCAACATGTTAAAGGGCGTAACCGTTGTGTTGGTGGGGTCGTGGGATGTTCTCGGACTGATTTACGCTAAGTCGAAGAGTTACAAAACATATCATTAATCGAATGTTCTGGAAAGCTCAACCATAGAAGGTGATAGTCCTGTAGATGAAAATGATATGTCTCTTTGGAGAACACTCCCAAGTAACACGGAATAAGTGGAAGTCTGTGTGAATCTGGCAGAACCATCTGCTAAGGCTAAATACTCCTTTGTGACCGATAGCGCATAGTACCGTGAGGGAAAGGTGAAAAGCACTCCTAACAGGAGAGTGAAATAGTACCTGAAACCGTATGCTTACAAGCAGTTGGAGTCCCGATTTATCGGGATGACAGCGTGCCTTCTGGATAATGAGCCTACGAGTTAGTCGTCTCTTGCAAGGTTAATCCCCTCTGGGGAGAAGCCGCAGCGAAAGCGAGTCTGAACAGGGCGATTTAGTAAGAGGCGCTAGACGCGAAACCGGGTGATCTACCCTTGTCCAGGATGAAGTCCCGGTAACACGGGATGGAGGTCCGAACTAGTGTGGGTTGAAAACCGCTTGGATGAGATGAGGGTAGGAGCGAAAGACCAATCAAACTCGGAGATAGCTCGTACTCCCCGAAATAGCTTTAGGGCTAGCGTCGAGTAATAGTGTGCAGGAGGTAGAGCACTGATTGGGCTAGGGCTGTCACAACGGTACCAAACCCAGACAAACTCCGAATTCCTGTCACATGTTTCTCGGCAGTCAGGCAGTGGGGGATAAGCTTCATTGCCAAAAGGGAAACAACCCAGACCACCAACTAAGGTCCCTAAATAGTAGTTAACAGAGAAAGGATGTTAAGTTGCTCAGACAACTAGGATGTTGGCTTAGAAGCAGCCATTCATTTAAAGAGTGCGTAATAGCTCACTAGTCAAGCGACTTAGCGTCGACAATTCTCGGGACTTAAACTACTTACCGAAGTTGTGGTCCCAACATTTAAGTTGGGAGGTAGGGGAGCATTCCATTCTGCACTGAAGGTGTATCGTGAGATATGCTGGAGCGAATGGAAACGCAAATGTAGGCATAAGTAACGATAAGTTCGATGAAAAATCGATCCGCCGAAAATCTAAGGTTTCCTGAGCAATGTTAATCATCTCAGGGTTAGTCGGTCCCTAAACCGAGGCTGAAAGGCGTAGGTGATGGAAAACAGGTTAATATTCCTGTACCTGGTAAAATTCGTTTGACTGTAAGGAGTGACGCAGGAGTGAAAGGTCAGCCACCTTTTGGATTAGGTGGTCTAAGTGCGTAGAGGGAAGATGTAGGCAAATCCGCATCTTCGTTAACCTCGAGACACGAACGGGAGGGCTTAGCCCACAAACTGACCCTAATCATACTGCCAAGAAAAACTTCGTACAGGAGAATTTTATCAGTCCGTACCGCAAACCGACACAGGTAGATGGGTTGAGTATACTAAGGCGCTCGAGTGAGCCGTGGTTAAGGAACTCGGCAAATTGACCCCGTAAGTTCGCAATAAGGGGTGCCTTAAGTAAGTGATGTTCTTACGAACAAAGCTGAACAAGGCCGCAGTGAAATGGCCCAAGCGACTGTTTAACAAAAACACATGTCTCTGCGAAGTCAATTAAGACGATGTATAGGGACTGACACCTGCCCGGTGCTGGAAGGTTAAGGGAAGGGGTTATCCTCGATTTATCGGGGAGAAGCTCTGAACCGAAGCCCCAGTAAACGGCGGCCGTAACTATAACGGTCCTAAGGTAGCGAAATTCCTTGTCGGGTAAGTTCCGACCTGCACGAATGGTGTAACGATTTGGGCACTGTCTCAACCACGGGCTCGGTGAAATTGTGGTACCGGTGAAGACGCCGGTTACCCGCATATGGACGGAAAGACCCCGTGCACCTTTACTGCACCCTAGCATTGGGTTCGGGTAAAGCATGTGTAGGATAGGTGGGAGGCTATGAAGTCTCAACGCTAGTTGGGATGGAGCCAACGGTGAAATACCACCCTTGTTTTACTTGGATTCTAACCTCGGTCCTTTAATCAGGATCAGGAACAGTGTTAGGCGGGTAGTTTGACTGGGGCGGTCGCCTCCCAAATAGTAACGGAGGCTCTCAATGGTTCCCTCAGCATGGTTGGTAATCATGCGTTGAGTGCAAAGGCATAAGGGAGCTTGACTGCGAGACACACAGGTCGAGCAGATGCGAAAGCAGGACTTAGTGATCCGGCGGTAGCGAGTGGAAGTGCCGTCGCTCAAAGGATAAAAGGTACGCCGGGGATAACAGGCTGATCTTACCCAAGAGTTCATATCGACGGTAAGGTTTGGCACCTCGATGTCGGCTCATCGCATCCTGGGGCTGAAGAAGGTCCCAAGGGTTTGGCTGTTCGCCAATTAAAGCGGTACGTGAGCTGGGTTCAGAACGTCGTGAGACAGTTCGGTCCCTATCCTATGCGGGCGCAGGATACTTGAGAAGAGTCGCTTCTAGTACGAGAGGACCGAAGCGAACGTACCTCTAGTGTACCAGTTGTCGCGCCAGCGGCATCGCTGGGTAGCTATGTACGGATGTGATAAGCGCTGAAAGCATCTAAGTGCGAAGCACACTTCAAGATTAGGTATCCCTTCCCGATAGAAATATCGGGGCTAAAGACTCCTTGTAGATTACGAGGTTGATAGGCTGCAGGTGTAAGTATGGCAACATACTCAGCCGAGCAGTACTAATAGGTCGTGCGACTTAGCCATATAATTTTGTCAAAAGATAATCGTTTTTAAGTTGACTCTCTTCACTCTTTCTTTTTTTCATTTGTTGTTCTTTATTTTTAATTTATGCCAAATTTATAAAAATTTCTGGTGGCTATAGCTACGGGGAAACACCTCTTCCCATTCCGAACAGAGAAGTTAAGCCCGTAAACGCCGATGGTACTACGTGGGCAACTGCGTGGGAGAGTAGGTAGCTGCCAGGAGTAATTTTTACAAAGGCTGTCTTAAAAGTATATAATTTTGAGGCAGCCTTTTTTCTTAAAAAGAATAATCCACTGATTGAGAAGAGACGTATTCATTCCAACAAATTTTTATTAGACTCAAATTTTTTATTAGAAAAATTTTTCTTTGAAAAAATCACTCCAAATATTTCTTATTAAACTACATAGTTGGATTATCAAATGCTTAGATTGACATAGTGAGAAATGTTTACAAACAGTGGGGTTTCCTAAAAATAGGATACATGTTTTTATAGATTTATTTCCTGTAAGTAATTCTTAAAATTGCATTATTACCTTCTACAGCGTGTAGAAGTCCAATACTACCAATTTAGATCCTTTTACTAAATAACTTTCCTCTATAAGCATAAACGAAAAATTTCCTAATTTTTTAGCGTCGTTATGAAACTGGTATCCTTTATTCTGAAAGAAATAATATTTAATTTTACAAATAATCAGAGTATACAATAATTGTGTAACTAAATTGCTTGTTTTTTTCTTAAAACTTGGTCTATGGGTAAAAAAGTCCAAAACAAAGCGTTACTCCAAATCATTAATTTATCCGATGCTAGATTGATTAAGCGTTTACAAGAAGGCGACCAAAAAGCATTTAAAGAAATTTTCAAGCTATATTGGTCAAAGCTATACATTTACGCATACAATATATTAAGAGAACGAAGTATTTGTGAAGATATTATTCAAGAGATCTTTTTTGACCTATGGATAAGAAGAAATGATCTGTGTATAACAAATCTTAATGCTTATTTATATCAAGCAGTTAAGTATCAAATTTGTAAGTATATTAGAAAAAGCAAGCACAAGGAACAGTTACTAGATGACCTTGACGTTTTTATGACTTTTCAAATTAGTGTAGAGGATAACTTTGAAAGGATAGAATGTAGTGAGAATGTTAGGGATGCAATATCAAAATTACCTATGCAACGCCGCTTGATTTTTGAATTAAGTAGAAATGAAAATCTTTCTAATAAGGAAATTTCCGAAAAACTTGGTATCTCAATTCAAACAGTGAAAAATCAAATAAGTAAAGCACTGAAGTTTATTAGACATACCTTAAAAAACACTTTTTTTATTTGCTAAAAGCTGCACTTTATAAAATTCAGTAGTACTTTTTTCCTTTCAAAGGTACTTAAATATTGGAAATAATTTTCTTTAATGAGTTTTTAGTTAAGTGTATGGATAGACTACAATTATTAAAATTAATTAAAGGTTATGAAAAAGGAACACTTTCACCTCATGAAAAGAAAATAATTGAAAGCTACTTTGAATCCCTTCAAAAAAAGGGGGGTGAATGGGATGAGCTAGTCATGGGCGATGAAGAGGTAATTGAAGAAAAAATTTATTCAAAATTAGTTCAACTCATCAACGATAACGAAACTAATTTGGTTAAAAAAATTGTTAGTTCACCCTCATTTTTGAAAATTGCTGCAATGATTATAATATTTATCTCAATAATCTTTGGTACATTATACATAATAGATGTTCATAAAGAAAAAAATAATCTGCAAACTTGGAACGAAAAAGTTACAAAAATAGGCGAGAAATCTATTTTAACTTTTCTTGATGGTACTAAAATTATCTTAAACGCTAACAGTAGATTAAAATATCCAGTAAATAGTTCTCGTTATAAACGAGAAGTATATTTGGAAGGTGAAGCTTATTTTGAAGTAGCCAAAGATACTTCAAGACCCTTTAAGGTTTATTCTGGTAATATAATAACAACGGTTATGGGAACTTCATTTAATATTGAGGCTTATCCAAGTGAAAATGAGATACAAATTTCATTAGTACGCGGGATAGTAAAGGTTTCGAAGTTAGACAACAAAATAAAAGAGGATTTAGTAGTTCTTAAACCAGAACAACAATTAACCTATTCAAAAATTGACGATGTAAGTAAGGTGGGAAAATTTGACAAAGTTGAAACAATAGGTTGGAAAGATAATATACTCAAATTTAATAACGTGCCCCTAAAAAAAGTGTTTGTTAAGCTAGAAAGGTTTTATGGCTTGCAATTCGAACTGTTAAATGAATCAAAAGCTAATTTGAAAATTACTGCTAACTTTCAAGAAGAATCGCTGAGAACCGTTGCTGAAGTAATTAAAAACCTAACAGGTCTTCAATATAAATCAGTTGTTCAATCAAATATTATTAAGAAAGTTGTTTTTTATTAATTAGAAAGGAGGTGATTCAGATATGAATCCAATTATCTGTAAATTAGACAAATAAAAAGCCATGGCAATCTCGCCTATTGCCACGGCTTTTTGAGAAGTAAACACCAGTTAACCAGTGTTTAACAAGATGGAGAACAAAAATATGAAAAAAAATATTCTATGGATAGTCAAAATGATGGCTGTTTATTCTTTTTGGGGGGTAATTTTACAGGTCATTATTGTTAATCTAATCTTTGCTGTAGCGCCTTCGGGTGCTCAAGATTTACATGATGTTAAAATTAGTGTTAATGCTGTTAACATTACTTTCCAGCAGGCTCTACAGATTATAGAGAAAAAAACCAATTTCAGATTCAATTATATTCAGGATGAAATTCCACTTAGTGAAAAAGTAACAGTTAAAGTAGAAGATGAATCACTTTATAATGTTCTTGAGGCTTTATCTAAAGAATATGGATTGATATTTAATAGAATTAATAATCAGATTACAATTAAAAAAGCTACAGTGGAGGATAAGGAGAGAATCAAATCTTTATTTGAAGGAGGCACGATTAAAGGGAAAATTATAGATAGAACAGGAGCGCCAGTACCTTTCGCAAATGTGATTATAATGGGTACACAAATCGGCACCGCTGCTAATGCTAACGGTGAATACGAAATAATGAATGTTCCAGTTGGAAAAGTAACTGTGAAAGTCTCAGCGGTTGGTTACAAAAGTGAATCTCAACAGGTGACTTTGCAAACCGGAGAAACTAAGGTATTAGATTTCACTTTGTTGCCAGACATTTTGCAGCTAAACGAAATTGTTAAAACTGGTACAAGAAGCGAGAGACCACAAAAAGAAACTAGTGTTTCAATTTCAGTATTAGGGGGCGAATTAATCCAAGTTTCTAATGCTTCTAGCATAGCAGATGTTTTAGCACAAGTACCAGGTATTTCTGCTGAAGGCGGCGGTGGTGAAGTGGCTTCGAATATTTTTGTACGCGGAGTTCCTGCCGGGGGTCAATATCGTTACCAAACATTGCAAGTGGATGGTATGGCTCTTCGTTCTATAGGAGATGATGGTGGAATGTCTGCCCAAGATGTTTATTTTAGGCAGGACCTTAACATAGATAGAGTAGAAGTAGTAAAGGGCGGTAGTTCTGCTTTGTTCGGATTTAGTGCACCAGGTGGAATTATTAATTACATAAGTAAAACTGGGGGTCCTACACTAAAAACCACAGTTAAATTGACCACAGGCGATAAAAATTTGTACAGGTATGATTTTAATAGCAACGGACCACTCGGTGAGACTTGGAAATTTAACTTGGGCGGGTTCTATCGTTATGATGAAGGACCTAGGGTAAGTGGATTACCCACACAGGGTTTTCAGTTTAGAGGTAATATAACAAAGTTGCTGAACAATGGTTACATGAGGTTTTATCTAACTCTTATTAATGATAGAGTTCAATTCTTTTTACCGGTTCCTTTCGATAGTAAAACAAAACAAATTGCAATTGCTAAGGATGGCACACTTAATTCAGACGAAGCTGCAGATTTTAGTTTTCCTACGCCGGATGGTACTTTTACTTCTCGTATGTCAAATGGGGTGTTGACAAAAGGTCCAACCGCTATGTTTGAATTTTATAACGAATTTGGAGATGGCTGGTCATTTTCAAACAAAATTAAGTTGATGGATGTTCAACATGAATTTAATATTTTTATCCCATCTGTTGCCTCGCCAATTAATAGTTTTGTTAAAACTTATTTAAAAAACCCTGGCGATCAAGCAATCCTCTCCTATACAAAACATCCTGGTTTAGCTGTTAATGTTCCAGCTGTTATACCCCAAGGCACTTGGGCAAGAATAAGACCAACAACTGATTTAGCTACACAATTTGTCCTTCAGAAAAAAATTACCACTGAATCATCAGAGCATAGATTGTCATTAGGTTCTTATATTTCTAGAACAGAATATGGCGATAAAATTCTTTTTACTCAAGCATTGTTTGAGCTGGCAGATAGACCTAAACTTATGGATTTAGCTATAAAAGATGCTAATGGAAATCTAACCTTTATAACAAGAAACGGGGTTCTCTCAGCAGTACCCAATTATCGTAATTCTAAGATTTTTAGTAATAACCTCTCAATTTTTGCCGGTGATGAAATGACAATTAACCAGAATTTGAGAATTGATATTGGTTTTAGATATGAAAAACAATCTGGGGTTGTTCAAGTAGAAAACTTAAAGAGTTACGATTTGAGAACTGCGAACGACCAATCCTTAGCTATTTCAAACATACAATGGGGTAGTGGTAAATTTATTAGACGTGATGTTCAGTTTAGTGATTGGGCTGGTTCTTTGGGATTTAATTATGCAGTAAATGATCAGTTTAATTTTTATGCTGTTGGAAGCAAATCTTATGTCTTCCCAGGTTTAACAACTTTTGCAGGTAATGTTTCTTTAGATGCACAGGGTAATTTTAAACAACCAACACCTGATAAGAACGAAACATTTATTCAATTAGAAGGAGGAACAAAGTTTAGTTTTTCGGAATTTGGAGGCTCTTTAGCAATATTTTACCTGCATATTAATGATAGATTACAATCTAATTTAAGAATTATTGATGGTCAAAACGTACTTGTAACTGAAGCCGTTGGTAAAAGTAAATCTGTAGGTATTGAATTTACGGGTACTTATGCACCAATTGCATTGAAAGGATTTACATTACAAACATCTATAACTTATCAGGACCCAAGATACGTTGACTTTAATGTTTTCAATGTGAGCACAGGTTCAGTTACTAGTTTAAAAGACAAAAAACCGCTTAGACAAGCAAATTTTATGACTAACACAACTCTTAATTATGAAAACAATGGGGTAGATTTATCCATCAACTGGAGTTACACAGGAAGCAGGTATGCTGACGATGCCAATTTATTTCAATTGGATGCCTTTCATGTTGTTTCTGCAGGTATTGGCTATACGTTTAAGTTTATGCAAGCTCAATCCCTTCGCTTAGGTGTACATGTGTATAATTTATTTGATTCATTGGGATTAACAGAGGGTGATCCCAGATTATCAACTGGTGTTGACCCAACTCAGTTCCCTTATTTAAATGCTCGCCCAATATTACCTAGAAGGGTAACTTTCGATTTGACTTATAATTTATAAGTGATACTGAAAATTGGTGCTTGTTAAAAATTTTAACAAGCACCTCCTATATTACCTCAATTATTTTGGATAAAAGATGGACGAGAAAACTATCAAACATCTAATTGAAATAGCTAAAAAAAATCTTGAAAGGAACTGGACAGGGAAATATACCAAACCATCACCACAACTATATCCTCATCAGTGGAATTGGGATAGCGGTTTTATCTCCATTGGATACTCCCATTTTAATTTAAATAAAGCTAGGCAAGAAATATTATCATTGTTTGAAGCGCAATGGGCGAATGGAATGCTTCCTCATATTGTTTTTAATCCAAATGTTTCAGGATATTTCCCAGGTGCTGATTTTTGGAATTCGAAACTCTCACCCCAAGCGCCTAAAAACATTTACACCTCAGGTCTCACAATGCCTGCCGTACATTCAACCGTATGTTTAATTATTTACAAAAATCAAAAAAATAACCCCGATAAAGATTTTCTTAAATTTATGTTTGAGAAGCTAAAAAAACTCCATAGTTTTTTTTATGATTATCGCGACCCAAACAAAGAGGGGTTGGTCTATATTAGGCATCCGTGGGAATCGGGAATGGACAATTCTCCATCTTGGGATCACCCTTTAGAAAGAATAAATTTGACAAAAGTAAAAATTCCTTCATACAAACGTGTAGATAATACTATAGTTTCCCCGGAAAATCGCCCTACTAAAGAAGATTATGATCGTTATGTTTATTTAGTTGCACAATCAAAAAAACATAACTATGATGAAAAACTAATCTTTTCTGAGTCTGTTTTTTTAATTCAAGATCCTTTATTTAATAGTATTCTTTGCAAAGCAAATGAGGATTTAATTGAAATAGCGTCGATACTTAAAGAAGACTCTTCACAAATTAAGGAGTGGTATGAACAAACTAAACGTTCTATAAATGACAAACTTTGGAATGAGGAAGAGCGCTATTATACTTGTTTCGATTTGTATGCAAATAAACAGATTAAGCCTGGGTCAGTCTCTGGTCTGTTGCCGATTTATGGCGGTATACCTGATTTGAAACGTGCTCAACTAATTATAGATAAATTAAACTCACCATCATTTTCTAACAACGGGGGCGAGACTTATTTGGTTCCGACTTATGATATGCAAAGTAAAGAATTTAATCCTGTTAAATACTGGCGAGGTCCTGTCTGGATTAACATAAATTGGTTTCTTTATAACGGCTTAAGACGTTATAACTTTCATTCTCAAGCCGAAAGAGTACTTCAAGATACATTCGATCTAATTAGTCGATATGGTTTTTATGAATACTTTAATCCCAAAAGAAATCTTAATGATTTTAGCAGTGGTGCTTATGGAGGAAATCATTTCTCTTGGTCTTCTGCATTGTTTATCGATCTTTTTAGTAAATATCTCAACTAATTAATAAGGTCTAAGTAATGAATTTATTGGATTGGTTAATTATAATTTTTTATTCTGGTGGACTTCTCTTAATTGGATATCATTTTAGTAAAAGTCAAAAAGATACCAGCGATTACTTTCTTGCGGGAAGGTCGTTCGGATGGTTCCCCATAGCACTTTCTACAATGGCTACTCAGCTTAGTGCGATCAGCTTTATATCTGCCCCAGCTTTTGTTGGCTTGAGGGAAAATGGGGGACTAAAATGGTTAAGTTTCGAATTTGCAGTACCGCTTGCAATGATTTTTTTGATGTATGTGATAATTCCTCCACTTTATAAAGCTAATGTTGTTAGTATTTATGGTTTTCTTGAAGAAAGATTTGGTCTAAGCACAAGATTGATTATTAGTCTTGTTTTTCAATTTAGCAGGGCATTTGCTACTGGCATTTCAGTTTATGCTTTAGCGATTGTTCTTTCTGCAGTATTAGGTATTCCTATTTGGATTACAATAATAATTGCTGGTGTGGTAACCTTAATTTACAGTACATTAGGAGGAATGAAAGCAGTTGTGTACACTGACGTTATACAAATGATAATTTTATTAATTGGAATTTTTTTATGTGGATGGGTTGGGTTAAAAGAATTAGGGGGCCTGCAAAATTTTATTTCTAATGTTGACCGATCTAGGTTAATGGCAGTAAATTTTTCTGATATTGGAATTGGGAAAGGTTCTGAGTTTGGTTTTTTACCTATGGTGATTGGTGGGTTTTTCCTATATGCGTCTTATTATGGATGCGATCAAACTCAAGCTCAAAGAGCGTTGACTGGTAAAAATTTTAACGAGGTGAAAACAGCCTTGCTTGTTAATGGTCTTTTTAGATTTCCGATAACTCTTAGTTATTGTTTAGTTGGACTAATTATAGGGACTTTCGCATTAATGAATTCCCATTTTTTGAACTTAATCCCAAAAGATAAAACCGATTATATGATACCTATATTTATAATAAACTTTATGCCAAATGGTTTGATAGGAATACTTATAGTTGCTATTCTATCCGCTGCTATGTCTTCCCTGAGTTCTACAATGAATTCTTTAGCTGCTGTTGCAGTTGAAGATTTAATTATAAGAAGAAAATCAGTTAAGATATCTGATGAAAAATATGTTAAATACTCTAGATGGTTCACAATTTTTTGGGGCTTTGTTTGTATTGGGGTGGCTTTTCTCGCTGGCAATATTGCTAGTACAGTAATTGAAGCGATTAATAAAGTTGGCTCACTTTTTTATGGACCTATTTTAGCGACTTTTATCTTAGCCATTCTTTCTAAAAAAGTAAATGCTACTGCTGTTAATATTGGATTAATCTCTGGCGTTGCGTTCAACTTTCTTTTATGGATTTTTGCCGAGAATTTTATTTTTTGGTTTTGGTGGAATTTTACCGGCGCTGCAATTACTATCATATTTGCATTAATGAGTATGAAAATAATTAAGAATAAGAAACCGCAGAATATACCATCACATAAAGAAAAAACTCCTCTTTTTTATTTAGAGACATTAACGTTAATTGGGTATTTTATTTTTATTGTCGCCCTCAGTTTTTCATTACATTTCTTAATTCCCAATTAAAAGTATGAAAAGGTTTTTTATAAAGTAATTAATAGATAATAGAGTATTTAGTTGACTTCATAGAATTTAATTGTTCTGCTTTTTTTGAAGCCATGCTAATACCATTCTTAACTTACCGTAAGAAATTTCAGGAGGTGCTTTCTCTTTGATAGGCTGCAAACGCACATCTGTTAAGTTCTTTGGAAAGTAGCTGCTGATTTTATGTACTTCCTCTATTGGCAAAACTTCTTCTACTTGAAGTAGATTTAAACTTATTGCTGTGGCAATATGATTTTCTATTGTACTTATAGATAGCCCCCTGTCATTGGCAATTTGTTCGATATTTTTACCCTCTTTAAAATGCTTAAGTGTTACTAATACTGTATCCGACTTTTTTAAAAAACCTTGTCTGCTTTTCTGCTTGTTTAATAATAATCTCTTTTCGATTTCAGAATTATCTACATTATTCTTTTTGCAATGACTTAAAACTAACGAAATTATTCTGTCGCCGTATTTTTCAATTTTCTTTTCGCCTAAACCGTTAATTAATTTTAATTTCTCTTTACTCGATGGTAATAACTGGCATATTTCTTTTATCGTATTGTTATTAAAAATCATATAAACTGGAAGAGAAGATTCAATTGCAATCTTATTTCTTAATTCAACTAATTGGTTATATAGCTCGGGATTTGGAATACTGCGAAGTGAAAAAGATGCAATTTCATTATTAGCATAAGAGCTTTTCATTTTCTTAATGTTTATAGCAGTAGATTTTCTATACTTAAGATAATCACTTAACGAAAAACCATTTCTACAGTAGTTAATTTTGTTGAAAATATCTTCAACTATTAAGATTATTTCTCCAAATGCAGAATCTATTTGGCTTGATAATTTTTTTGTTTGTACTGAAAGAGGATGGCTGTAAAATTGGTTTATCCATGTATTTAACTCACTATAAAGATAATTTGCCGCCTCTATAATTTTTTTCTGGATAAAATTATTTTCTTCAACTTTGTAATTTTCTTCAGATTTATTATTAATAAACTCCATAAGTTTTAAAGCGTATTGAGCAAGCTGTTTTTGTTTACTTATTAGTTTCTCTAACCACGAAATTGCGCCTGTAGATATTTTATTTTGATTCAATAATATAAGTTCATAAAAATCATTTAGTTCTTGATGCCACTTATCCCAGTTAAATATTTCTTGCAGTTCTTGTAATATATACTCTTCTCTTGCCTTGTTAAATAAATTGATAATATCATGTTTGTTGTTTGCATTTTCCCATTCAATAAGCTCTTCATGTGCACCTAAAAAATTTTTGTAAATTGGACTTTTAAGCACAAGTCCTTCTAAAGATGTACATCGACTTAAAGCAACATAGGCTTGTCCCATTGCAAAAGCTTTTTCAGCATCTATAATTACTTTGTCGAAAGTTAATCCTTGACTTTTGTGAATTGTTATTGCCCATGCAAGTCTAAGCGGGTATTGAATAAAGGTTCCAGTGATTTCCTCACTAATTTCTCTTGTTTGAGTATTGATTTTATATCGTATGTTTTTCCATTCGTATTTTTTAACTTCGATTTCGTAAGGTAAATCTTTGCATTTTACTTTTATGGAATTATCATCAAGCTTTGTTATTATGCCAAGTTTACCATTGAAGTATAGTTTTTCTTCAGTATCGTTTCTTAAAAACATTACTTGTGCACCAACCTTCAGTTCCAATTCTTTTTCAGCTGGAAAAAGATGTTCGGGAAAGTCACCATTGATTTCAGCATTAAAAATATAACTTCTGTTAGGTAGTTCATTTAGTTTTTGTTTATTAATCTGATCAGATTGATAATTATGGGTTGTAAGGATTATATAGCCATCATTGTTGTTGGGGATAAAATTTTTTCTTAGGCGTGAGTTTAACAAATTAAAATTATCTTCAGTTATATCGTTGTTGCGAATGCCATTTAATATTTCAATGAATTTATTGTCGCTTTGACGAAAAATTTCTTTGAACTCAATAATAACAGGTGGATTTTCCCTCAAAACTAGGCTATCGAAGAAAAAAATGGAATTATAAAAATTTTTTAAAATTTCCCATTCATCTCTTTTTATCACAGGTGGTAATTGATAAAGATCACCAATGAGCAATAATTGTACACCACCAAATGGTTTATTATTTGTTTTTCTTACATAGCGTAAGATGGTATCTATTGCATCTAAAATATAAGATGATGCCATGCTTATTTCGTCAATTATTAGTAATTCAATATTGCTTAAAAGCTCTAATTTTTCTTTTGTATAGTGAATTTTAGATAAGAGGGGGTGGTTCTTAAATTTACTGTAATTTTCATTAAAGTCAGTCGAAGGCAATATTATGCCAAGAGGGAGTTGAAACAGGGAATGGAGGGTAGTACCGCCGGCATTTACTGCTGCAACGCCAGTAGGCGCGGCGATTATTATTTTTTTAATAGAGTTTTGCCTTAAATACTGAAGGAAAGTAGTTTTACCTGTTCCAGCTTTCCCTGTTAAAAAAACATTTTGATTAGTCTCTGTAACAAATCGAAATGCAAACTCAAAAGGTTCGTTATGCCTAATATTCATAAATTTTTTTTGTACTTATATTACAATACATAAATATATTAATGAAAAATACTAAAAGAAATTAACCTCTCTAAGGGGTTAACTAAAAAAGTGATATTCAAATAAAATACTTGTCTTCTGTAAACAATGTAGTTTTAAATGAACTGATAAGGTCAGGTCCATTTGTCATTCTCACAAAAGCTTAAGTCAATATTCAAATCAATAGTACTTATAGTTACATGCTGGATTTGAATCTGTAAATAATTTATAAATACACAAAAATGCAGATACGATATTAAGTTTAATTATTATCTGTATGTTATATTTTTCATAAATCTGCTTTAATTTGCAAAACGACAAAAAACAATACTCTTGTTAGTATTCGAGCTTAATTTTATGTTGTTTATTATAGTAGTTTAAAGTATACTTGGCTCAAAATTAAAATCAGTGCAAAGAGAAAAGAAAGTAAAAAAGGGAAAGCCGATAATTTTTAATATAAATCAACATGAGAATGATTTATTGAAAAAAGTAACAAAACAGCTTGGGGATGGCAAATATAAAGCAGTAATTAAAGAAACTACTGCTGCACGCACTGTTTATCCTAATAATTTTTTCTTTTACACAATTGAAGCAATCGCATGTTCTATGCTTGGGCAAAGTCAAAAAGCACTTGATTTGTTGAAAGTCGCTGAAAAAAAATTCCCAGATTCTTATGAAGTACACTTTCAACTTGCTAAAGTGTATGATGAAATGGAAGAGTTTGATAAAGCGGAAGAGTCGTATAAGAAATCTTATGAATTAACCCCAAAAGAATATTCTGATGCTCGTTCTGATTGTTTGAATGACCTCGGTAGTCTTTATTGGAAAATTGGTTATAAGCAAGAAGCTATTGATAACTGGAAGTTAGCATTACAAGAATATCCTCAAAATAAGAATGCAAAAAACAATCTAAAAAGATGTATTAATGTATATGGTGAACCTAAGGCTGTTTCGGAAGCAATGGATGATATTTCCCATTTCTATGATATACAAATGAGAAAGTATTTTGCTGTTAAAAACATTAGTGAGTTTAGTTCTTTAGAAGAAGCCAACAAATTTATGTTGTTAATTAAAAACGCTTGGAATAATACTATTGTTCAAGAAAAAGAAAAGTTAGAGACTTATACACCTGAGGAAAAAACGAAGTGGTTTGAAAGTATTGAAATTGATTTTGATGCTATTGAATTAAAATCTGAAAATAAGGAGAAAAAAGCGGGTATAGCTTCTAAACCTAAGAAGAAGAAAAGGGGAAAATTATCTGCGGCACAAAAGGAGCAAATAGAATTTGAGCGTAAATTTTATTTTTTGCCTGAGGATGGATTAACTTTTGCTATACTCGCCTCTCCTTTTCTTTTACATGCTGGTCTAAAGTTTGATAGGTTAGATGAAATTTTGAGAGAGGGTACTGAAGATGAAGAGGAACAGGAACTTTTAATATGGGCTGCTGATATTGGTCATTTTCTTTTTGAATCATTTGGCGCGGAGGATGATGACATAGCTAAAGATTTTTTGAGTGAAGCGCTTGAAATTGCAACTGAAATAATCGACGAAGAAGATGCACTCGAATCGCTTGAAATAATTATAGATACTTTTAGAAAGTTTGGAGAGGACATTTAACCCAAAAAAATTCGTGAGAATTCACCGCGTTTTGGTATGTCATTATAGTTATCTAACTTGTGTGTGAATTCCCATTTCCCTAACATGCCAGCAGGCTGGTGGAAAATTTGGAGTTAATTTATTTTCAACAGTTTCAAGATAAGCAGGGTTGTAAATTCTTGTCACACTATTTTCTATCTTCCCGGATTCCTAAAATGCCATATTCATTTATATAAAAGAAAAGAGTTAGTTTTTTTATAAATTATAAAAAGGTTGCTGATTATTTAATGGAGTTCTTACTTGATTTCTTTTCCGCCGAGGTCATTTATGATTGCACTAATGATAGAACTTTCGTCAACTGTATTTTGTTGTGTAGAATCTGTTTCTTTTTGGTGAGTTTTATCGCCATCTAATTTTACATGCAATTCAATTTTTTTTCCAAATACTTCCTTAGTTTTTTTGTCTAAATATGATTTATTTTCTTCTATAATCCCGCCGTCGTCAGGGTGTTCTACAGTTATTGAAAGTTTGTTATCGACAAGCTTTATTGGGTTAGAATTTACCAGCACAGAGCCAAAAAATATTTTTTCTGTTTTTACCTGTTCAACAAATTCTTGCCACTTATCAATAATCTTTTGAAAGTCTGAATCTACTGAGGAATAAGGAGGAATAAATGAAGTTACTTCAGGCAATTTTATTTCTTCCTTTTTCACCGAAGTCACGTTGGATATTGAATTAATTTTTTTTTTAGTGCTGTATGATGGACTGTTTAAGTCGTTGGCTTCTTGAGCGCGTGTTATTTTTTCATTTCCAATTTTGTTTAGAATTTCTGAAATAGTAGCTGATTTTTCTAATCCGATTAAATGAGCAAGTGAGATTTCTATCTTTATTTTCTGATTAGAAGATGATTTTAATTCCCATTGTGTTTTGTTCAAGAATGACAGGATTCTAAGTATGTCGCTTTCTGAAAATTTGCCAATATAACTTAAATATTTTTCTTTTATTACATCTGCTGCTTCTATCAAGTTATTATCTTTTTTAACTATTACAGTAAGTATATTTCTGAAGTGTTCGATTAATCCATTGATAAAGTCAGTGAAGTTCCAGCCATTTTCATAGAGCTTATGAGTTATTTCAAAAGCAGCATTAAAGTTTTTGTCTAAGATAGCATTAGAAACAGCAAAATATACATCCTCATCTATAAGATTTAACATTTTTGAAAGGATAGATGAATCAATGTTATTTCCGCTGAAAGAAATAATTTGGTCGAAAAGACTTTGAGCATCTCTTAGAGCCCCGTCAGATTTTTTTGCAATTAATGTCAGTGCTGTATCATCAATGCTTACTCCTTCGGAAACGGCAATTTTTTTAAGTGCATTTTTTATTGTAGAAAGTTCAATCCTTCTAAAATCAAACCTTTGGCATCTGGAAATAATGGTTAATGGTACCTTATGTATGTCAGTAGTAGCAAAGATAAAAATTGTATGTTCTGGCGGTTCTTCTAAAGTTTTTAATAAAGCATTAAAAGATTCGGTAGTGAGCATATGTACTTCATCAATAATATAAACTTTGTAACTTCCTTTGGTTGGAGCATACTTTACAGATTCTCTAAGTTGCCGTATTTCTTCAATTCTTCTATTTGATGCACCGTCAATTTCTATAATATCAAGTGATTGGGAATTTGAGAATGCTTTACACATTTCACATTCGTTGCATGGTTCGCCATCTGATTTTCTGTTTAGGCAGTTCAAGCTTTTAGCCAAAATTCTTGCTGTTGATGTTTTACCAACACCGCGAGGTCCGGCAAAAATGTAAGCATGTGCAATCCTATTGGTTATGATTGCATTCTTAAGTGTTTTAGTAATATGTTCTTGACCTACTACTTCATCAAATGTTTGAGGTCTGTATTTACGGGCTGTAACAACGTAATTCATATTTGCGATATCAAGTTTGTTAATGATTGGATAATAACAATTAATTTTTCTTTAATAACTTAGTAAAGAAAAGCGTTATTAACAATTAACTTAAAATTTGTTTTACTAATTTGAAATCGAGTTTCTTTACTAATGTTTTACATAATGTTTCAATGTAGTATTTATCTACACTGTTAAACGCAGCTAAGCTGTAGCTGTCAATATCAAGAACGCCAAAGACTTTTTGGTTTTCTGTTAAAGGGGCAACAATTTCTGATTTAGAGTTAGCATCACAAGCTATATGTCCAGGAAATTTTTCTACATCCTCAACTATAATGGTTTCTTTTTTTTCCGCAGCAATGCCGCATACTCCTTTGCCGAATTGAATGCTTGTGCATGCAACTTTACCTTGAAATGGTCCTAAAAACAAAGTCGCTTCTTTTAAAAAATAAAAACCTACCCAACTAATTTTATCGAATGCATCTTTCAATGCAGCAGTAACATTTGAAAGATTAGATATTAACGGTTCATTGGGGTTTAATAATGAATTTATTTGTGGAAGAAGAGCTTTGTAAATTTCTTCTGTAGAATTTGATTTATTGATAATTATGCTTTCTGCCATTAGTTGTTAGTTCTTTTTTTTGTTTTCTTTCTCTGTTTAGTTGTTCCAAATACATGGGGGATTGCCTCTTTAATTAAACTAATTGGAATAATTTTCAATCCTTGCTTTATTTCTTCTTTTATTTCGGCAAGGTCCTTTTCGTTTTCTTTAGGTATAAGTACGGTTTTAATCCCGGTTCTTTTTGCTGCTAATAGTTTTTCATTTAAACCGCCAATGGGCAGAACTTTTCCTCTTAGAGTTATTTCTCCAGTCATAGCGATATCAGAACGTGCAGGTTTGTTACTTACAGCCGAATAAATAGCCATTGCGAGTGTAATTCCAGCAGAAGGTCCATCCTTTGGTATAGCTCCTTCAGGCAAATGTATATGAATTTCTTTTCCTTTTGTAAAGTTGTTGGGCAGCTTTAATTCTTTTGCGTTTGACCTTAAATAACTAAGGGCAGCCATTGCAGATTCTTTCATTACATCGCCAATTTGTCCAGTTAAAGTTAGCTTTTCAGTCCCTTCCATTATGGTAGCGTCTACTTGAAGAATCTCGCCGCCAACGTTGGTCCACGCTAAACCAATAACACTGCCCACGCGCATTTCTTTTTCTGCTTTTTTGGTTCTAAATTTAGCCACACCTAGGAATTTTTCAATTTTATCGGGAGTAATATTGTATCTTTTTTGTGGAAGTTTCTTCCCATTTTTTGATTTCATAAGAACTATTTCGCGAGCTGTTTTTCTTAGGACAGAAGCAATTTCTCTCTCCAAGTTTCTTACACCAGCTTCGCGTGTATATTCATTAATTATTTTTATAATTGATTCATCTGTAAATTCAACATTAAATTTTTCTAGGCCGTGTGCCTTTATTTGTTTGGGAATAATGTGCCTTTTGGCAATCTGAAGTTTTTCGTGCTCTAAGTAACCTGGTAGTTCAATAATTTCCATCCTATCTTGCAAAGGTAGAGGAATATTGTACCTTACGTTTGCAGTTGTAATAAACATTACTTGAGAAAGGTCATAGTCTACATCGAGATAGTGGTCGTTGAAAGTATGATTTTGTTCAGGGTCTAAAACTTCTAGCATAGCAGAGGAAGGGTCGCCACGAAAGTCCATACTCATTTTGTCAATTTCATCAAGCAACATAACAGGGTTAATAGTTTTTGCTCGTTTCATTGACTGAATAATTTTTCCAGGCATAGAACCTATGTAGGTTCTGCGATGACCTCGGATTTCAGCTTCATCGCGGACACCGCCAAGACTAATCCTAACGAAATTTCTTCCAAGTGCGCGGGCTATTGACCTGCCTAATGAGGTTTTGCCAACGCCAGGAGGTCCAACAAAACATAAAATTTGTCCACGCATATTTTTAACTAAATTAAGAACAGCAATATGCTCAACTATTCGTTCTTTTGGTTTTTCGAGTCCATAATGGTCCTCGTCCAGAATTTTTCGAACATTGTTAATATCTAAATTGTCTTTGGTTTTTTGATACCAAGGCACTTCAATAAGCCAGTCTAAATAATTGCGAATAACTGTAGCTTCAGGTGAGCTTGGCGGTGTTTTTTTTAGTTTGTTCAGTTCTTCAAGAGCTTTTTCGTTAACCTCTGGGGGCATCTTTGCTTTTTGGATTTTTTCTTTGAGCTTTACAAATTCCGGAGAGACCTCATCTTCCTCGCCTAACTCTTCTTGTAAAATTCTAATTTGCTCTTGAATAATAAACTTACGCTGAGTTTTAGCTATGTTTTCCTGGACCTTGCTCTCAATTTCTTTTTCTACTTTTAAAATATCTATTTCTGAATGAAGAATTTTAATTACCTCATAAAGTTGTTCCTTTAATGAGAATTTTTGGAGTATAGACTGCTTAATTTCAATTGTTTGAGTAATGTTAGCAGCAACGTAAAATAATTTTCTATCGGCTTCTTCGATGTTTTCAAAAGCATTAATTGCTTCCGGTGGAATCGATTTGTTGATTTTAACATATTCTTTGAAGAGGTTAGACATTTGTCTAATTAATGCGTTCAATTCGCGCTGGTCATCTTCTTTAGGAAATATTACTTCAACCTCAGCTTCGAAAAAAGATTTTTGGTCTGTAAAATGTATTATTCGTCCTTGTATAATTCCATCAACTAAAATTTTTAATAACCCATTGGGCAATTTTAATATCTGGATAATTTTTGCAATTGTTCCTTCTCTAAAAATATCATCAGTAGTTGGTTCTTCAATATTAGACTTTTTTTGAGCAGTTAAAAAGATATACTTTGATGTGTCAAGGGCATAATTAGCCGCTCTTATTGATTGTTCTCTTCCCACCAAGACTGGGAATATCATATAAGGAAAAATAACTGTATCCCTCAAAGGCAGCACTGCTAAAGTACGAGGTATCTCGTCTAATGTAACAACGTCATTTAACAACTTTGTAGATGGCTTGTTCATTTATCTCACTCTTATTTTTTACAAAAATACCAAATAATAAAAGGGCTATCAAGAAAGTTAAAAATTTTTGATTGAGGTTTAGATATACATGATTTGATTGATATAGTTGAAAGGTCTAACGAATAGTAATTATATATTGTACTTAAACTTTCTTTAATAAAAAATGGATTTGATATATTTACCGATAAAATTTTAAAAATTTTTATGATAGAGAAAATAATAAATATTTCGAAAGAAGCAGGGGAAATTATTAGAGATGGATTTGGCAAACACAAAAGTGTGGAATTTAAAACCAATTCGTCAAACTTAGTTACAGAAATTGATAAAGAGTCAGAAAAGTTAATTATAAACTTTATAGAAAAAGAATTCCCTGCGCATACAATTATTGCAGAAGAGACGGGCCATCTCGAAAAGAATTCAGAGTACACATGGATAATTGATCCTTTAGATGGAACGACTAATTTTGCTCATGGACTACCAATTTTTTCCGTCTCAATTGGTTTACTAAAGAAAAATGAAGTTGTCTGCGGCGTTGTTTACGATGTGATGAATGACATCGTTTACTCATCCGAGAAAGGAGGTGGTTCGTTTAAAAACGCTCTAAAAATTTCTGTTAGCACCAATTCCAATCTTGAAGAAAGTTTACTTGTTACAGGATTTCCGTACGATATAAAAAACAACCCGCACAAAGCAATTGAAAAATTTGCTGGGTTTTTAAAGGCTGCACGTGCTATAAGAAGGCTTGGTTCGGCTGCTCTTGACATGTGTTACGTTGCATCTGGAATTTTTGATGGGTTTTGGGAAGTACAAATTAATCCATGGGATATTGCAGCAGGAAAGCTAATAGTAGAAGAAGCAGGTGGATTAGTTACTGATTTTAATGGGAAACCAATGGATGTTTTTTCCCCTCAAATGCTGGCATCTAATGGATACATTCATAATTCAATGCTGCAGATATTAAAACTTTACGAATAAAGATAATTAAGAATTTTCATATCTGTCCAATATATTTTTTATTTCGTCCCTAAAGGGACTTAATCTATTTCTTTGTTCTTTATCCTAAAAATATTTTGTTCTGAGGGGGCAATAAAGCTTTGATTATGCTTAAACCATAGTTATAGAATAAATATCAAACTTAAGTTAAAAGTCCCGTATGGACGAGATAGGGTTTGATTTACAAGACAAGTAGAATAGTCCAAAATCATGAAGTTTTCAAAATTTATTTGGTAATTCATCCCTTCGGGATTTGATTTCAAAATTATTTTGGACAGCAGTGAGAATTTTTATTATTTAGTTATTTTAAACCATAAAAGTTTGCCAAAAGAGTAAGGAATATATATTTTTGCAAACTATGTCAAAAAATATAGTTATAGCCATCGATGGACCAGCAGGCTCTGGTAAAAGTACTGCTGCCAAAAATTTGGCTGAACGTTTAGGACTTATTTATGTTGATACTGGTGCGATGTATCGTGCTATAACTTACTTGGCTATTCAGAAAGGTATCGTAAACGATAGAAATTCTGTAATCGAACTTGCTCGAAATGTAAAATTAAAACTGAAATTTGAAAATGGAATAACAAGGGTTTTCGTGAATAATAAAGAAATAACAGATAAAATAAGATCAGCCGAAATAAATGATAAAGTTAGCGATATTAGTAAAATTCCAGAGGTTAGAGCCGAATTGGTAAAAATACAAAGAAAACTTGGCGAAGATGGGAATTTAATAGCTGAAGGAAGAGATACTACAACTGTTGTTTTTCCTGATGCAGATTTGAAAATTTATTTAACAGCATCAATAGATGAACGAGCACGAAGACGTCATAAGGAATTTTTGGAAAAAGGAATTAATATTAGTCTTGATGAAGTTAAAGCTAATTTGGAAAAAAGAGATAAATTGGACAGCGAGAGAGATGTAAGCCCGTTAAAGAAGGCAGACGATGCAATTGAGTTTGATAATACAAATATTTCGATTGCTGATGAAATTGAAACATTGTTAAAGAAAATTAAAGAAATTGATAAATAATTTTTATGCCATCAGTAAATAACGAATGTTAAACTAATTTTTTACTGCTTTTCTTTTTGTGATGGCCAGAAAGTATAAGCAGAAAAATATTTGGAGGTTAAATGCCAGATAACGAAAAAGATAATCTTAAGATCCACGATGCTCAATTATCCGATGGAAAATATATTAATGCTGAAGAATACTCTGAAGAGGAATTAAAATCCCTTGCTAAGCTTTATTCCGAATCCTTCCGTGATATTAAAGAAGGTGAAATCCTTAAAGGTAAAATTGTTGGTATTAATGCAGATAATGTAGTGATTGATGTTGGTTTCAAATCTGATGGTACAATACCAAAAACAGAATTTTCGGCTACAGAGGAAATAAAAATTGGTGATGATATTGATGTAGTTATTGAAAGTGTTGAAGATGAGGAAGGAAATCTTGTCCTTAGCAAAAAGAGAGCAGACTTCTTGAAAATCTGGTCGAAGGTTATGGAAGCCTACGAACAAGATAAAGTTATTCAAGGCAAAATTCTTAAAAGAATTAAGGGCGGTATGGTTGTAGACCTTATGGGAATTGAGGCTTTTTTACCAGGCTCCCAAATTGATATTCGTCCAGTAAGGGATTTTGATGCTTTTGTTGGACAAACAATGGATTTTAAAATAGTCAAGGTTAATATACCAACCGAAAATATTGTTGTTTCTCACAAAGTTCTAATTGAAGAGACAATAGCCGATCAAAGAAAAGAAATTTTAGATAAACTTGAAAAAGGACAAATTCTTGAAGGAGTTGTTAAAGCAATTACCGATTTTGGGGTGTTTGTTGACCTCGGCGGTGTTGATGGCTTAGTTCATATTACTGACTTAAGCTGGGGCAGAATTAATCACCCAAGCGAAGTAGTTAAATTAGATGAAAAAATTAGAGTGGTTGTAACTGATTTTGATAAAGAGAAAAAGCGTATATCACTTAGTTTAAAACAACTTCTGCCACACCCATGGGAGAATATCAACGAAAAATATAAAGTTGGCGATAAGGTTTCCGGTCGTGTTGTCTCGTTAACTGATTATGGTGCATTTATAGAAATTGAAAAGGGAATCGAAGGCTTAATTCATATTTCTGAAATGAGTTGGACCCAGCATATTAGCCATCCGTCACAATTCGTTTCTATGGGTCAGGTAGTCGAAGCTGTAATTCTTAGCTTGGATAAGGATGAAAAGAAAATTTCACTTGGAATGAAACAACTTACACCAGACCCCTGGCAGGAAATTTTGAAGAAATATCCTGTTGGCTCAACTCATACAGGAATTGCTCGTAATCTTACAAATTTTGGGGTATTTGTAGAACTCGAACCCGGCATTGATGGGTTAATTCATATTTCAGACCTTTCGTGGACTAAAAAGATTCGGCACCCCGGTGAAGTAGTTAAAAAAGGCGAGAAAATTGATGTCGTCGTTCTTTCTATTGATACTGAACAAAGAAAAATTTCTTTGGGACATAAACAGATAAACCCGAATCCATGGGACCATTTCGAAAAAGAATATGCCGTTGGAGTATTAACTGAAGGTAAAGTAGTTAGAATTATTGAAAAAGGTCTAATTGCCGAATTACCTTTAGGCGTTGATGGATTTGTCCCTGCTACGCAACTTTCTACTGCTAAGATTAAAAACTTATCTTATTGTTTTCCAATGGGTACTAAATTGCCATTAAAGGTTGTTGAATTTGATAAAGAAAACAAAAAGATTGTATTGAGTGCCTTAGCTGTTCTTAAGGAAAAATCTGATGAGGAAATACTGCAATATATTGAGGAACATAAACTTGAAAAGGTATCCATCAGCGATATTAAACAAGCTGATGCGGGTAAATTTGATTCTTCGGATTTTAATTTGTACGAGGACAAACAACCTGAACCATCAAATTCTGACCAATTCAAAAGCGAAGTAAAACAAAACATTGAAGAGAGGTCTGATTCTTTAGAGTCAAAAGAAGAATCAAACAAAAAGGTTGATTAATCGTTTGGGTTGAAATATTAATTGTAAAATACTGGGCTGTTTTTAAATTCAATATTTTTTTATTGATTTAGATTCAGCCCATTTTGTTAATTAATTATTAAGTTTAGCTAGTTCGTTTATTTTAACGTATTTTTGTTGGCATTATAAATAGCATAGCTATGGAAAAACAAAAAGTAGCATTTTACACACTTGGTTGTAAGCTTAATTATTCCGAAACCTCAACTATTAGTAAACAGTTTTTAGAAAAAGGCTTTGAAGTAGTTGATTACAACAATGCTGCTCAGGTCTATGTGATTAATACTTGTACAGTGACTGAAAACGCTGAAAAGGACTGTAGACAAATAGTAAGACGAGCTTTAAGAAATAACCCTAATGCATATATAATTGTAACGGGTTGCTACGCTCAGCTTCGACCACAAGAAATTGCCTCTATTGAAGGTGTAGATGCAGTCTTGGGAAGTAATGAGAAATTTGAAATTTTCGATAAGCTAAACTCTTTTAATAAACACTTACCATCTTGTGTGTATGTTACTCCAACTGAAAAGCTAAATTCGTTTCATTCCGCATTTACTGTAGAAGAGGATAGCAGAACAAGAGCATTTTTCAAAATTCAGGATGGCTGCGATTACAAATGTTCTTTTTGTACAATTCCACTTGCCAGAGGAAAAAGTAGAAGTCTTAATCCTGATGAGGTAAAATTACAATTCAAAAAAATTTTAGAATCCGGTTTTAAGGAAATTATTTTAACTGGAGTTAATGTTGGCGATTACGGTAAATCGTTTCAAAAAAATTTGGCTTCTTTACTTAAAGAATTAATTAGTATTCAAGGAGAGTTTAGAATTAGAATTAGTTCAATAGAGCCGAATTTGCTGTCGGACGAAATTATTGAAATGGCTTCGTCCGAAGAAAAAATTTGTAAGCATTTTCATATACCATTGCAAAGCGGAAGCCCTAAAATTTTACGTCTAATGCAACGAAGATATACTGTTGAAGATTATCAAACACTAATTTTAAAAGTAATTAAAAATATAAAAGACCTTGCTGTAGGTGTAGATGTAATTGTAGGATTTCCCGGGGAAACTGAAGACGATTTCTTGCAAACTTACAATTTCATAAAAGAATTACCTGTCACATATTTACATGTGTTTACCTACTCCGAAAGGCCAAACACTAAGGCAATTAACTTAGATGGCGTTGTTGACATAAATGAAAGAAAAAAAAGAAATAATATGCTTAGGATTTTGAGTGAAAAGAAAAGAAATGAATTTTACAATAATTCTATTGACAAAGAACTTATTGCGCTTTTCGAGCATGAAGAAAATAATGGTTTGATTAAAGGCTTTACTTCAAATTATATTAGAGTGCAAAGTAAATTTAATGCTAACTTAATTAACAAATTTGTTAAGGTAAGAATTAAGGAGGTTAAGGGAAACATTTGTACAACAGAAATAGTTAATTCAGCACAAACAAATTAGATGAAGGTTAATCATGAAGAAGTTAATTTTATTAGTTATGTTTTTTTCTTCGCTAATGTTTCCCCAAAGTTATTCTAACGTTGGTAAATATGAGCTTCTCAAATTGATTAAAGATGCACCTCTAAAAGAACAATCAAATTTTTTAAAAGAAGAATATACAACACAGAAAAAAAACGCTGGGTTGGCAATTTTGTTTTCAATGATTATACCTGGCATGGGCGAATTATACGCTGATTCTTATCAATCTGGTATTTACTTTACAGTTGCTGATGGTATTTTATGGGGAGTTTTTGCGGGCTTTAATTTATATGGTGATTGGCAGAAAAATAACTACCGCTCCTTTGCGCAATCTTTTGGTTCAGTGAACTTAGATGGTAAAAACTCAGATTACTTTGCTACTATTGGCATCTATAAGGATGTGTATACCTATAACCAGGTGCAAGAACTTAATCGTAATTTTGATAAAGTCTATGATGTAAATAAGTTTTACTGGAACTGGGGTACGAATGAACAACGAAAAAAATACAGAGAAATGTGGTCTTCAAGCGAGACAGCTTATAATAACGTGAGATTTGCTGCGGGGGCGTTAATTTTAAATCGCTTAATTAGTGCAATAAATGCCGTACGGGCAGTATCGAGGTATAATAACAATTTACAAAAAGAAGCTTCGTGGAACATTTATTTTGGGATAGATAATAAACCCACCTTGCCTTCCAGCTTTACTTTTAATTTCACAAAACACTTTTGAATTGGCATACTAAAAGTTTCATCTTTCTAAAAGATGGAATCTTTTATAACTTGCGTAATAATAAATTTCTATTTCCAAATTGTTTAACTATAAACTTACAATTCAATACGATGGAACAAATTATGCGGGTTGGCAGATTCAAAAAAATGCTATTTCTGTGCAACAGAAAATTTCGGAAGCAATTGAAATTATCACTAAAGAAAAAATTAATTTAATTGGTGCGGGAAGAACTGATGCTGGGGTTCATGCCTTAGGTCAAGTGGCAAATTTTAAAGTCGATGTAGAGTTAGATTTATATAAATTTCAATATTCACTTAACTCTATTTTGCCTAGCGACATATCTATTACTTCTTCTGAAAAAGTAAATGAAAATTTTCATGCAAGATTCGATGCAAAAAGCAGAGCATATATTTATTTAATCAGTAAAATAAAATCTCCTTTTTATGATAAATATTCTTACAGATTACCATACATCGCTAAAATGAATATAACATATCTTAATAAGATAAGTAAAGTATTAATTGGTGAACATGACTTTACATCTTTCTCAAGAAAAAATACTGAGACGGAAAATAAAGTTTGTGATGTTAAAAATATATGGTGGAAAGAAACAAAGAACTTTATACTTTTTTACATTCAGGCTGATAGATTTCTGCATGGAATGGTAAGAACAATAATTGGTACTTTACTTAAAACTATAGAAAAGAAAAGAGATGAAAATTATATATTAGAAATACTAAATAAAAAAGATAGAGAAACTGCTGGCGAGGCAGTTCCAACTAAAGGATTATTCTTATACAAAGTGAGGTATTAAATGATAGATTTAACAAATAAAGTTACACTTATAACCGGCGGCTCAAGGGGAATAGGTGCCGCTTGCGTTGAATTTTTTACTAAAGCTAACTCTAATGTCGCTTTTACATATCTTCATTCTAAAAATAAAGCTGACGAGCTGATAAAAAAATTTACTAAGAATAACACAGTAAAAGCGTATAAAGTTGATATGCAATCCGAACAAGAAATTAATGATTGTGTTGAGCAAACAGTTAAGGATTTTGGAAAAATTGATATTCTCGTTCATAATGCCGGTATTTGGAATGATGGAACTTTAGAAAAAATGACCTTGAAGCACTGGGATGAACTGATAAGAATAAACTTGACTTCTAATTTTCTCTTTGTCAAAGCTGTTGTCCCTATTATGAAAAAAAATAATTTCGGTAGAATAATTAATGTATCCTCTACCGCAGGGCAGCGAGGTGAGGCTTTTCATTCACATTACGCTGCTTCAAAAGGTGGGATAATTTCTTTTACAAAGTCACTCGCCGTTGAACTAGCACCATACAATATTACTGTTAATTCTGTAGCTCCTGGCTGGGTAGATACTGAAATGAATAACGAAGTTTTTGCAGATGAGAGTTTTAAAGAAGAGATTCGTAAGAGTATTCCTGTAGGTAGAATTGCTACAGCCGAAGACATTGCCGGTCCAATTTTATTTTTAGCTTCTGACTTAGCTCGGCATATTAACGGTGAGATTTTAAATGTAAACGGAGGCAGTGTGCTTTGCGGGTAACTGCTCAAACTAATTACACTTATTAAAAAATTTTTTATAAAATATAAAAATGGAATTTCTTTCGTATTTGCACCCAAGAATTGTTCACTTCCCAATTGCCATATTTGTAGTTTATTTTTTATTTGAGGCCTTTGCTGCTTTTCTGAAAAAAGATTTTTTGAATAAATCGGCTTATATATTGTTAGCACTTGGTGTAATCTTTTCTGTTGCAGCAGTACTAACAGGAAATCAAGCACAAGAACTGTTAAAAGAAAAATTTCCAAGTACTTATAAAACAATCAGTTCTTTAATTCAAAAACATAATAATTATGCAACTCTTACTCTTTGGTATTTTCTAAGCTTAATGATATTTAGAACGTATTTAGTTCTTAAAAAAAAATTTTTAGGCTGGACAAAATACTTAGTTGTTTTTCTTGCTTTGTTGGGAGTTTTGTTTATTATTTTGACCGCACTTTATGGCGGGGATTTAGTTTACTACTATGGAGCTGGGACAAGTAGATTTGGGACAATATAAATTATGAGAAAAGTGTTTCTTTTTTTGGTATTGATTACAACAACTGCAAATGCACAATTAATAAAATTCGGCGAAGCTAAAGGCCTTTTTATGTCAATTGGTGTAGGTCCGCGCTTCCCAATTGCGGTGGCTTCAGAATCTCAAAATATTGGTGTTGGCTTTAATGTTTCAATCTCTTACACAGATAATAATTTTTTACCGGTATTTTTTTATTCTACCTTTAGTTATAATCATTTTCCTGGTAAACAAAATTTTTATAAAGTAACAGATTATTCTTCGTTTTCAACAAACTCAATAATTTTTTCACCTGGTGTCCGATATTACTTCTCACCTGTTATTAATGAAGGTGTTTTGTTGATGCCAATTGCCGATTTCGGTTTCTCGCTGGCACTTTACGAAAAATTACATCAATTTAAAATAGGCACAGGTAAACAAAATTTTGTTGAAGAGGTTGGTTATACCGGCTTTCATATCGGCGGAGGTTTTTCTATGTTTATTCTTGATGTAATTACTTATTACAATTTTATACCTAATAACCAATTTATTTCTTTTGATTTGAAAATTCGTATACCTATTTATGTAACAATTTAGCGAGGGGAAAATGAATTTTAAAAACTTACTAGTTGAAAAGAAAGATACTATAGCTATTGTAACTGTTAACAGACCAGACAAGTTAAATGCACTTAATGGTGAAACTTTAGAAGAACTAAGGGATTTGTTTGAATCCTTGCAAGATGATAATTCGGTAAATGTAATTATTATAACTGGCGCTGGAGAAAAAGCATTTGTTGCCGGTGCAGATATTTCTGAATTAAATAAACTTGATGAAACTACTGCGAAGGATTTTGTGGAAAAAGGGCAATCGGTTTTCGATTTAATTGAAAACTTAGGTAAACCTGTAATTGCTGCTGTTAATGGTTTTGCTTTGGGCGGAGGATGTGAACTCGCTCTTGCTTGTCATATTCGAATTGCGTCTGAAAGAGCAAAATTTGGCCAGCCTGAAGTTAATCTTGGAATTATACCAGGTTACGGCGGAACCCAAAGACTATCAAGGCTAATAAATACAGGCAGAGCAATAGAAATAATTCTTTCGGGTGATATGATTAGTGCAGAAGAAGCATTAAAATATGGTTTGATAAACCGCATCTCACGTCACGAAGAGTTGTTGGGTGATGCTGTTGAATTGGCAAAAAAAATATGTTCTAAAGGACAAATTGCTGTGCGTTCGGCTCTAAAAGCTATTGTAGCTACAAACTATTTGCACTTAAATGATGGTTTAAAACTTGAATCTGACCTTTTTGCTGAATGTTGCGCTACTGAGGATTTTAAGGAAGGAACCTCAGCTTTTCTTGAAAAGCGAAAACCAAATTTTAAGAATAAGTAGCTAATCTTAATTTTTTATTAATATCCTAAGTCATTATTAATCTGCTAATAATTAGATTTAAAGTTCCTTTTAACTTCGTATAAAGAGGAGTAATGCCCTGAAGAATAAACTTATCAAAATATTATTAGTTATTGCCTCTTTGCTTCTAGTGACTAATATTGTTGTCGATAATATTTATAAGAAACCTAAAAAAACATTTAATACAAATGAACTGACCACATTACAAGCCGACTCAATTTTTTTGAACGTGTTGAACGAGTTTGCAATTGATTCTTCGTGGATTTCAATAAAAAAAAAGAAATTTGACGAGGATGACTCTACAAAACATGAATATCATATAAAACTCCCTAAAGATTTGCCTGTACCACTTGTTATTAAAGAATTAAGTAATAAATTAAATAAAGATATAACTGCCTTAGTCTCACAAGAAAATAAAAATTTTGGGGAAACCTCTGTAAAGATATACTCTAATGAAAGACTTAAGCTGAAGGCAATTCTTGAGCCGGATTTAAATTTAGTTAGAGAGAGAAATAATATATATTTCATAATAACAGATGCTTCTTCATTAGATTTTCAGCAGCTCAAAGAATTGCTAAAATCACCTTTGCCTTTAACTTTTAGTTTGCTTCCCTCCGATTATTCGAATACAATTAAAGATACAATACAAAATTATTTTAAGGACTATTCTGTTTGGCTTAATGATGCAATCGATGATAAAAAGTATAAAATTGAAGCAGGTTACTCAAAGGAGTTGCTGCGCAGTTCAATTCAAAATATAATTACATCATATAAAGATGCAGTATTGTTTATAGTTGATTCTAAGAGTAAAATATATAATTCAGCCACATATAATTTTATTCGAGATTATTTTAAATCATGGGGAATTAAGCTATATACAGATACCGATTTTATTCTTTTCAAAAGCAGCAAGAAAGAAGAACTGATTTCTTTAATGAAGTTTTATGCTAATACAAAAGATTCCTCCCCAAACAAAATAATTCTAATAAACAAAGATGAATTTGATTTGTTAAATGATGAGTTAGAATTAGAAAAGAAAAAAGGAACAAAATTTTTTGCGGTAAAATCATATTTTATTAAAAAAGTCTTCTGATAAATAGGTTATTTTTTTATGGGAATACACAACTTAGTGGTTTGTCATTCCCGTGAAAACGGGAATCTTAACCCAAATCAATGGATTCCCGTTTCCCACTTACATAAGGACAAATGTCATGGAAATGACATTGAGTATTCACCACTTCGTGGGTTGAATTTTTCAGAAGTCTCTAAAAATCAGTAACCATTTGGTCTCAAAATTACTTATATAAAAAAAGCTGAAACTATAAGAGTAGTTTTTAGGAAGTCTCATCTGAATTATGAAAAAAAACATCATTATACTCGATTTCAAGTAAATTTTCATTGAAGATTTTTAACAGTTGTTCTTTTACTACTTTTCTGTTCCCAACGACTACAATTATTGATTCTTCAGGAAAAATAGTCTCTCTTGCTGAAGTTATAATTTCTTTTGTCGTAAGCTGCTTTATGTTATGTAGGTAATCGTTTAAGAAATTTTTATCAAGGTTAAGAGTAATAATAACTGAAATATTACTTGAAATATTAGAGTATGTTTCGAAGCGAGAGGGAAATCTTTTAATAAGATAAGACTTAGCAAAGTTTACTTCTTCTTCGGTTATTTTTTCTCTTATTTTTTCTAATTCATTTAGAATTTCGGCTACAGCTTCAGCAGTATTTTCAGATTTTACTGCAGTAGAAACCTCGAAGTTTGCAGCGGATTGCATGTAATTGAATGCAGAACTCACGCCGTATGTAAAGCCTCTTTTTTCACGTAGATTAAGATTAAGCCTGCTTGAAAATTGCCCACCTAAAACTGTATTTAATATTTGCTGCCTAAGATATTCAGTGTTATTTTTTTGATAAATTAAATTGCCAATTCTAATTTCGCTTTGAACTAAATCATCTTTATGAACTAAATAAGCTTTCTTTGTTTTTGTATTCAATTGTAGCGGATCACAGTTATTTTTTATTTCTTTTTTCCAGCATGAAAAATATTTTTCTAACAAATCTACTATTGTATTGCTATTGAGATTGCTGACAACTATTAAAGTAGAATTTGTAGGCGAGAAATATTCTTGATAGAATAGCTGTACATCATCCAGCTTAATATTTGCAGCTGAAGTTTCTGTACCTAAAACGGGGAGCTGGTAGTATGAATTGTTAAACAATATTTTTTCAAACACTGTGTCTGCCAAGTAAGATGGTTCATCTTTCAACTGGATAATTTTGCTTATCTTTTTCTTTTTTTCTCTTTCGAAGTCTGCAGGTTCAAGTTTTGGTTCAATTAAAATCTTTGAAAATAAATAAAGGCTTCTTTCGATATTGTCAGTCAAGCTTAACAATGAAGTGTAAATAAAGTCTTTATCCGAAGAAATTTTTATAATAGAGCCGAGCTTTTCAATTTCATTATTTAGCTGTAAAGCATCAAACTCGCCGGCTCCTTCATCGATTAAGGCAGCAGTTAAATGTGATAAGCCATTTAATTTATTGTCATCGTATTTAGAACCCGCTGAGGTCAACATTAAGATTTGAGTAATAGGGAGTTTTTCTTTTTTTACAAAATAAACATTAAGTCCGTTAGACAAATCAAAATTTTCGATTTCGGGTAAGCTAAATTTTATTTCATTTATAATTTCAGGCGGTTTTGTTCTATCTAATTTATTCATATTATTTAGGGATAACTTTTAGTTCGACAAAATGTTTTTTAAAATATTTTTGGACTGCATTTATAATATTGTTGGCTGTTACTTTTTCTATTCTTTCTATATCGTATAAAAAAGAATTTGGTTCTGAAAGATAAAAATTATAAGCATTGAGTTGATTTGCAATTGTAGCTAAATTTTGTAATGAGTATATATAAGAAGATTTAATACTGTTTTTAGAGCGGTCTAATTCTTCACTGTTAATTCCCTCTTGAATTATTCTGTTTATCTCGTTAAAAATTTCTTCCTTGATTTCAGTTAATGAAATATTAGGTTTTGCTGTTGAAGCAATTATGAAAGAGCCACCAAGTTTTCCAGAATGCTGAAAAGCAAAGACATCTTGACTAATTTGTCTTTCGAACAAAAGTCTTTTGTGCAATCTTCCATTTTTAGAACCAGTCAGAATATCAGCTAAAATATCAAGTGCTGCCTCATCATTGCCAAAAATTTTATCTGTATGCCAAGCGAAATATATTCTTGGTAATTGAATGTTATCTTTATGAATTACTTCTTTTGTTTGCTCTAATGTTTCGGATTGATAATTTAATTTTGGAATATTGTTCGAAGCGGGAATTTCCTCAAAATATTTTTTGACTAAGCTTATTGTAGTATCATAATTTATATCTCCTCCAACAACAAGAGATGCGTTATTTGGTGCGTAGTATGTCCTAAAAAATTTTTTTACATCTTCTAAGTTAAATTGAGCAATGTCGTCCATCCATCCAATAGTTGGCCAATGGTAGGGATGAGAGGAAGAATACAAATTAGAAAATAATTTTTCCCACGCCAATCCATATGGCTGATTTTCATATCGCTGTCTTCGTTCGTTCATTACAACATCTTTTTGATTATCGAGTTTTTCTTGAGTTAATGCTGGCAAAAGAAATCCCATTCTGTCTGATTCCAGCCACAGAGCAAGTTCAAGATAATTTGAAGGGAGAGTTTCATAATAATTGGTTCTATCTAAGGATGTTGAGCCGTTTAATGTGCCGCCGGCTTCCTGAATGTAACGGAAATGCCATTCCTTCGGAACATTTTGTGAACCTTGAAACATCATGTGTTCGAACAAGTGTGCGAAGCCCGTTTTACCTGGGTTCTCGTTTGCTGAACCTACATTATACCAGATATTTACCGAAACAATCGGAAGACTGTTATCTTTATATAAAATAACTTGCAGACCGTTGTCAAGCATGTATTTGCGGTAATCGAGTTGAAATAAATTTTTTGTATTTGCCATAGTTAAATAACTTATATCTTTTTACAAAAGTAAAAATAAAGTTTGAGAGAAAAAATTTGCTTCTGAAAAAATGACATTTAAGTTTAATTACATTTTAAGGTACAAATATAATTCGATGAGACTTTTGTAAACAAATCTTGCATAAGGCTGAAAGAATTTCGTAAACACAAAATAAAAATTTATTGAAGTCGACCAGTCCATTTTTGTATTTGATAGTAATTCTTTGTTAGGGAATTTATAATTGCATATATAATTAACAAAAATATTATTAAGTTTATATAAGAATGCTCCTAAAGAGTTTCAAGGAACAGAGAATGAGGTTTAAGAGAGCAAGTATATTGTCTTTTATTCTCCTCCTTATTTTGTCTCGATATAATTTTGCCGATAAAGCATCAGGAAAAATATCAGTGTTGGTGCCAATAAAGCAAAGTTCCCTTGTCACTTTAGAAGGAGAAGAAACAAAAGATGAAAAGAAAAACGAATATTTAGAAAAAGTCCATTTCTATGATAGAAAAAAAATAGGTACGGGTAGCTATCTAATGCTGGAAGATATAAAAGCTGCGGGTTACAGCAGCATATACGATATTTTTAGAGCGATTCCGGGTTTAATTGTAAAAGGTAATGCTGTTTTTTTAGCACGTTACTCGACAAGTTCATTTAGTTTTGGTAATCTTCCTTTAATATATATTGACGGCTTGTTAATGCCAAACGTGATTGATAATATTGGTTGGCTTAATCCACTCGATGTACTTGCAGTTGAAGCATATAATGGTATTTATGCACCGGCAGAATATAATAGAGGAACTCTCGGCGGTGTAATACTAATTTGGACTAAGCATTAACCCAAATTTTTCTAACTACAAGCTGAAGGTTGAAATTTTAGACAGATTGCTTTGTGCAATAACTTACAAGTTTGCACTTTACAAAAAGAATTGTCATTTCAGCACAAACTCAATCCTCTCAAGTTTCCCGTCAATGTTTGAGCGGGGGACAATGTTAAATATTTTACAAAGCAGCGGATAAATATCAATATTCCATAAAGTGCCTGTTTTGTAATTTTTCTTGAATGCCGGTCCTGAAGCCACAAAAATCCCTTGCATCTCAAGTGCGTTATTATCATAACCATGGTTACCTTTATCTTTTATAATCCAAATCTCCCTCTTTCTAACAAGAGACCATCCCATATCAGCAATTAAAATTATCGGGGATATAAATGGATTTTCAGAATAATGATAATATTCGGGCATTTCTGATTTATAATAAGTTTTGTAGTGGTTTTCGTTTTTTTTCAGTACTTCGTAAACTTTACGTAGATTGTCATTTTGTGGGTAAACAAGCATGATAGGACCATCTTCCCATAGTTGACATTTGTAGCCGTTTAATATTTTGCCAACATCAATAACTCGTTCTGATGAAATTTCAGTCATGCCGTGATCTGAAACGATAATTACATTTACACTGTCTTGCATTCCAATATCATTTAATTTTTTTTCTAAAAGACCCACAGCTGAATCTGCTATTTGAATTGCAAGGTTTGTTTGAGGTGAATTTGGTCCGTAAACGTGACTTGAATCGTCTACAACAGAAAAATAAAGAGTAATAAAATGTGGGCGATCTTTTTGAGGTAGCTGCAACCATTTAATAACCTGATTTATTCTTTCTTTATTAGGGCGGAAGTGATAATACTCTTCGTAGTAAGAGGGTCTCCTATATTTTAAATGAATTTCAGAACCAGGCCAAAAATAACTTGCGGTCTTAATGCCTTGTCGTTCTGCAGTTTGCCAAAAAGCTTCTCCTAAGTACCAACTTGGGTCACGTAAACTTGCCGTGTCTCTCATCATGTAAAATTTATAGCTGTATGGATCTTGAAAATTATTTCCAATAATCCCGTGATGGTCGATATACATGCCCGTAATGATTGATTGATGATTCGGAAAAGTTTTTGTTGGAAAACAAGACCTTAATGAAATAGCTCTAACACCGCTGTTAATAATCTTATTTATGTTAGGAGTAATGTTTCTGTCGAGGTAATCCCATCTGAATCCATCTAAAGAGATGAGAATAACGTAAGGTTTCCCCTGTGAGAAAGTTATGTTGAATGAATAAAATAATAATAAAATAAATAAAACTGTTTTTTTCATAATTAAGCCCATAATCTTGATTAATTCTTTAGTTTCAAAATTACAATTAAGTTATATCTGTTCAAAATGTTCTCACTTAATAGAAGTGGCTATCTAATACTTTTTTGTGCCTAGTGATAAAGGAAATAAGATGTAATGAAATAAATCAGTGCTGTCCAAAATAATTTTGAAATCAAATTCCGAAGGGATGAATTACCAAATAAACTTAGAAAACTTCATGATTTTGGTCACTATTCTACTTGTCTTGTAAATCAATCCCTATCTCGTCCCTACGGGACTTTTAACTTCAGTCTGATATTTATTTATTCTATAACTATATAATTCCTAAAGGGATTAGATTGGTTTAAGCATAATCAAAGCTTTATTGTCCCCTCAGGACAAAATATTTATAGGATAAAGAACAAAGAAATAGATTAAGTCCCTTTAGGGACGAAATAAAAAATATATTGGACAGATATGAAATAAATAAAACTTTTGCTTCTCAAAAGTATTTTTATAATTTTTTAGTGTAAAAATTCTCTTTTAGGGAATTAATAGCTTTTTGTTAAGTAATTGTTAAATAAGAAAAACAAATTGACTAAGAAAATTTTTCCTCGAATATTTACTTATATGAAAAGTAAATTTTATCCAACCGAGAATACTCGTCAGCAGAAAATTAAATCAATAATTCTATCACATAAGTAAGGAGTTATTATATGACAAAAAAGGGACAGTTAATTATCTTTTTTCTATTAGCTGTAATTTTATTTAGTACCCAGTTAACATTTGCCCAGACTACAGCATCTTTGTATGGTATTGTTACAGACCAAAATGGCAATCCTTTACCGGGTGCTAATATAATTGCAGTACATCAACCATCAGGCACACAATATGGTACCTCTACCCGTGAAGATGGAAGATACAATCTTACAGGTTTAAGGGTTGGCGGCCCTTACAAAGTAACCGTTTCGTATGTAGGTTACACAACACAAACGGAAGAAGGTTTTAGTCTTGCTCTATCTCAGGACCTGAGAATGGACTTCAAATTGCCTGAACAGGCAGTTCAAGTCTCCGTTGTTACTGTAACTGCTGAAAGAAGTGCGGTTTTAAGTGCTGCGAGAACTGGTGCGGCAATTAGTGTTTCTAACAAACAAATTCAGGAAATTCCTACTGTAAGCCGCAGCTTCCAAAGTTTTGCTAAGCTTTCTCCATTAGTAGATGGAACAGGGTTAGGTACTGCCGGCAGATCTAGTAGATACAACAATATTCAAATCGATGGTACCCAATACAACGATTTGTTTGGACTTGGCAGTACAGGAACGCCGGGTGGACAAACAGGGACTAATCCTATAAGTCTTGATGCTATTGATCAATTTCAAGTTGTAATCGCACCATACGATGTTCGTCAAAGCGGTTTTACTGGCGGCGGCATTAATGCTATTACAAGAAGCGGAGCCAACAGATTTTCCGGCTCAGTTTATTTCTATGGAAGAAATCAAGATTTGGTAGGTAAATGGAAAGCTGATGGCGTTGAGGCTAAAAAATTAGATGAGTTCAAAGAATATCAAACGGGCTTTAGATTTGGCGGACCAGTTATTTCTGATAAATTATTCTTTTTTGTAAATGGTGAAATAACAGGCTCACCGTCGCCTTACCCAAATTTGTCTTTAATTAGTGGTTATGGCGGTAAATCTGTTGATGAAATTAAAGCGTTGGGTGACCAATTTAAAGCCGCATTGGCTTCTAAGGGATTTAATGCCGGCTCTTATGGTGATGTAACATTAGAACAGCCTAGCACAAAATTATTTATCCGTTTTGATTACAACTTATCTCAGAACCATAAACTTACACTACGCCATAATTTTGTTGATGCCTCTCAAGATAAATTTTATAACTACAGGGCAACAAATAGATTATTATTTGATACTCAGCCGTATAAAATTAGCGATAATACCAATTCAACAGTTCTGCAGTTGAATAGTACTTTCGGTAATAATATGTCTAACGAACTTATTCTTGGCTATACAAGAATAAGAGATAAACGTAAAGGTATTTCTGCCCCTGCACCTGAAGTTCAAATTAATGAATTAAACGGCACTTTCCAGATGTTCGCAGGCCCAGATAGATTTTCATCTGCAAATAGACTTGACCAAGATATTTTTGAATTTACGGATAACTTCAGCATTTACGCAGGTAGTCATACTTTTACAATTGGTACTCACAACGAATTCTTTAAGTTTAGCAACTTATTTGCACGCTCTGCTTTTGGTTACTACATTTATAATAGTATTCAAGATTTTCTTAACGATAATGCTTCATATTACCAAAGAGTATACTCACGAAAAGGCGACCCAAGAAACCCAAATGATATTCCTGCTGCTGAGTTCAGTGTATTACAATTTGGTGTTTATGCACAAGATGAATGGAACGTTACACCACAATTAAAAATTACCTATGGTTTGCGTGTTGATATTCCCACGTTTCCAGATACGCCGGATCCAAATCCGCTTGTTCCACAATACTTCCCGGGTTATCAGACAGACAGAATTCCAAGCGGAAATATCCTTTGGTCACCAAGATTTGGATTTAACTACGATATATCCGGCGATAGAACAACTCAAATTAGAGGTGGTGTAGGAGTATTTACAGGAAGAATTCCTTATGTGTGGATGTCTAACAATTTTGGTAATACTGGCACTTTGACAGCTGAGGTTAATAAAGGTTCAGGTAAATTGTTATTTAGAGCTGACCCATATAATCAATACATTGCAGGTGACCCTGGAACAGGTGCACCAAAACTTAGGTCTGAAATTGACTTAGTAGACCCTAATTTGAAGTTGCCTCAGCTTTTAAGATACAATTTGGGAATTGACCATCAACTTCCACTTGGGTTTATTGGAACTGTTGAGTTCTTATATTCAAAAAATATTAATGAGATGCTTTATAGGAAAGTTAACTTAAATCCTGTTGTTGGTACTGTTCCTTCTCTTAATGGTGCATTTGAAGGCAGGAATTATTATGGTGGCACAAACAGTGGTGATAATAATTTCTACGATATTCTTGAACTGTACAATACTACAGGCGGTTATCAATATAATTTAGTTTTCCAGATTCAACGTAATGTTCTTGAAGGAATCTCAATTAATGCTGGTTATGCTTATGGACGTGCAAAAGATAGAAACAGCTTGAATTCTTCTCAAGCACAATCTCAAATGAGATACAATCCTATTGATATGGATCCAAATAATCCAGCTTTAACAACTTCTCAATGGGAAATTCGCAACAGAGTTTTTGCGTCGGTTGCTTATACTCATCGATTCTTTGAAAATGCACCCACAACAATTTCTCTGTTCTATAATGGACAAACTGGACAGCCATTTTCTTTTATTGTATACGGCGACTTGAACAACGATGGTTTCGACCAGAACGATTTGTTCTATATTCCTAGAAACAACTCTGAAATTTTGTTGGGGTCAATTAGTAATGGTCAATTTGTTCCTAATCAAAAAATGTATGATGACTTGAATTCTTTTATCAGTAACAATGATTACTTAAGAGAACATCGAGGACAAATAGCCCAGAGAAATGCAGCTAATGACCCGTGGCAGCAATATCTTGATATGAGAATAACTCAAGATATTCCTGACCTTTGGGGATTAGGAAGATTCCAACTTTCACTTGATATACTTAATGTACTTAATCTATTGAACAATGAATGGGGAGTTAACAAATCTTCTGGCTTAGGTACTTATACTATAGTTTCATTGAGGGGAAGAGTTACATACAACGGCATTCCAAATGTTCCTGTCTATAGTTTCTCCAAGCCTACAAATAACACTCCATTTAGTGTGAGCGATATTTCTTCGCGCTGGAGATTACAAATTGGCTTAAGATATAGCTTCTGATTATTAAGCCCTTGGCAATTTTGTCAAGGGCTTTTTTATTTGCTACTTTGTTAGCAGGCTGGTGGAGAATTTGGGTTAATATTAAAAAACTTATGTATTTAAATAAACTAATAAGGTTAACTTAATCTTGGTGATGTTTTGTTACTAAGGTTAGTCGTGCCAATAACTCAATCCCTTACTAAGGTATACGATGTTTTTTCCTTTACTCATCTTAATAAAAAATATTTTCCTTCAAAAAACCTTAGTCTTTTTACCCCAGCCTTAGTAACATGTCCATACTTCACAACAACTTAACCTTATTACCCAAACCTCCTACTTAAATAAGCTAATAAGGTTAATACTCAATCGGGAAATGCTCTGCTACTAAGGTTACCTCTGTTATTAGCATACTTCTCTCTTTAAGGTATACGATGTTTTTTCCTTTACTCATCTTAATAAAAAATATTTTCCTTCAAAAAACCTTAGTCTTTTTACCCCAACCTTAGTAACATGACCATACTTCACAACAACTTAACCTTATTACCCAAACCTCCTACTTAAATAAGCTAATAAGGTTAATACTCAATCGGGAAATGCTCTGCTACTAAGGTTACCTCTGTTATTAGCATACTTCTCTCTTTAAGGTATACGATGTTTTTTCCTTTACTCATCGTAATAAAAAATATTTTCTTTCAAAAAACCTTAGTCTTTTTACCCCAACCTTAGTAACATGACCATACTTCACAACAACTTAACCTTTGGAAATTCACCACCCACGATGAGTATTCACCACATTGTAGAGTGGTGGATTCCATTTGTGGATTACCTTATCGCAAACTTTTTTCTATGTATAAGTTAATAAAGTTAATCTTACTTTAGGCGACATTTCCTTTACTAAGGTAACTATAGTTAATAACTTACCTTCATTCTAAGGTTATACAACAATTCCTTTAACCAATTTACTTATCTAATAAAATCTCTTTCTTCAAAAAACTTTTTTTCTAATCTTACTAACATTATACAATATGAACATGTTGCAGCAAGCCTGTATGTGCAGACAAGCTTTTGTTTTTTGTACAAGCGTGCAGTTAATTTTCGCATTTCATAATTTGGTTTAATTACATGGGGCTGCAGATGAAAGCTGCAAGATCTTTACTAAAAAGAACTAAGTACATGTTTTCATTTGTAGTTTGTAAATTGAACGGGAAAATCTAAATCTGCATCCTTAATTAGCTTAATTACAGATTGAAGATTATCAATCTTAGGAGCTGTAACGCGTATTTGTTCATCTTGAATTTGTGTGTTTACTTTCAGCTTGCTGTCTTTTATCATTTTGATGATTAATTTGGCATTATCTTTTGATATACCGCTTTGAAGAACCACCTTTTGTTTAATCCTTCCAGAAGCTGCAGGTTGTGGTTCTTCAAATTTTAAAGCCTTCAAAGGGATTCCTCGCTTAATAAACTTTGACTCTAAGATATCAATTGATTGTTTACGTGTGTATTCATCTTTTGTGTTTATTGTTAAGAATTTTTCTTTTTTGTTTAATTCAATTTCTGTATGAGAATCTTTTAAATCGTACCTCTGTCTAATTTCTTTAACAGCTTGATTTACAGCATTATCTACTTCCTGGAAATTGATTTCGGAAACTATATCGAATGAGTGGTTTTGTGCCATATTAATCCCTCAATATTAGCAGTAAGTTGCTAGATAATTTAGAAAAGTCACAAAAATTTTCGAAAACTTTATAGACTTTTTTAGTCATCTTTTAGTAATTAATCTTAAAGACAATTATAAAATTAATTGATGTATAAAAACTTATTGGAAAATGTTTTTAAACTAAACCTATTGTTAAAAAGATTTTTGCTTTTATCTTACTAAGGTAAATCGAACTTTAATTGTACTGTATCTTCTTACATTAAAAGTAGAATAATGAATAGCAAATAATAAATAATAAATTAATAAAGTCGGGGTGGAGAGATTCGAACTCTCGACCTCTTCGTCCCGAACGAAGCGCGCTAACCGGGCTGCGCTACACCCCGAAGGTTGCTTTTGTAAATATAGAATTTTTATTCGAATTTATAAAAAATTATTTATATGCTCTTTTGAATTTTTTTTGCTTTATTCTAATTGTTGTGTTGTGTGAATATATCATATCTGTCCAGGATATTTTTTATTTCGTTCCTAAATGGGCTTAATCTATTTCTTTGTTCTTTATCCTATAAATATTTTGTCCTGAGGGGACAATAAAGCTTTGATTATCCTTAAACCAATCTAATCCCTTTAGGGATTATATAGTTATAGAATAAATAAATATCAAACTGAAGTTAAAAGTCCCGTAGGGACGAGATAGGGATTGATTTACAAGACAAGTAGAATAGTCCAAAAAATCTTGAAGTTTTCTAAATTTATTTGGTAATTCATCCGTTCGGGATTTGATTTCAAAATTATTTTGGACAGCAGTGGAATATATAGTAACTAAAAAAAATATTTAGTTGGTTGATTTTATTATCTCCTTATATTAAAATATGTTGCAAAGTATTCGAAGTTAGAAATATTCATTGAGTAATAATCTTGTCGAAAAGCTTTGCAGCAGTAATCTTCAAGTATAAACAAAATTTTTCACTAAAAAGGGTTTAAGTATTATGATTAAAGGCTATTATTTTTTTCTGCTAACCGTTTTATTTCTTTGCTCAACATTGTTTGCACAGCAGTACAAAATCAGCGGTACAGTAACCAGTGCGACATCAGGTGATAAGTTGCCGGGAGCTAATGTTTATTTAAAGGGAACAAACATTGGTGCAGCGTCAGATGAAAGGGGGTATTATGAAATAATTGCTGAGAAAGGTCATTACACAATTGTATGCAGTTATATTGGATACGAGACAGTTAATGAGGAGATAGATTTAACTAACAATCTAAACTTGAATTTTGCTTTAAAGGAACATGAGTTTACTCTGTCAGTAACTGTTATTTCAAATAGAGCAAGGGAAAGAGAAACGCCCGTAGCGTTTAGTGACATAAATAAAGCAGATATGGAAACGCGGCTAGGGTCTAGGGATATACCTTTAGTGTTAAATACTACACCAAGCGTATATGCGACACAGCAAGGTGGTGGAGCGGGTGATTCTAGAATTGACATTCGCGGTTACAAGCAGAATAACATTGGTGTAATGCTAAATGGAGTTCCTATAAACGATATGAATAATGGTTGGGTTTATTGGTCAAACTGGGATGGTATTGGCGACGCTACATCATCTGTGCAAGTTCAACGTGGCTTAAGTGCAATAAATCTTGCAGTCCCTTCTATTGGCGGTACAATGAATATAATTACTGACCCGACACAATTAAAGTTTGGAGTGAAATATAAGCAAGAATTTGGTACAGGAAGTTTTTTGAAATCTACCGCTTCATTTAATTCTGGACTCATAAATGGCAAGTTTGCTTTTAGCGGTTCAATTGTAAGAAAAACTGGTAATGGAGTTATTGATAGAACATGGACAGATGCATGGGCATATTATTTTGGCGCAAGTTATAATGTAAATGATAAAAATCGATTGGAAATTTATGCAATTGGAGCGCCACAGCGACATGGACAAAATTCTTATAGACAAAACATAGCCGCTTATGATAGCAACTATGCTAAATCTATCCCCGGTTTTGATATAAGAGCAATAAAAAAATTTCCACAATCCCCAGCCGGCAGATATTACAATGAAAATTGGAACTATGTTGACCCTTCCTATAAAGGGAAACAATTTTGGAATGGTACTACTCATGATAGATATGACCCTAATTTTATTAATGAAAAAGAAAATTATTATAATAAACCTCTTATAAACCTGAATTGGTACACGCAGTTATCTAAAAAATTGAGCTTGTATTCAACACTGTATTACTCGGGTGGTAAAGGTGGCGGCAGCTCAACTTATGGCAGTATGAAATGGATTTATCCGCCTGGAGCTGATTCAACACAAAAAGTGCCATCTCGCATTGTAGATTGGAATGGAACTATTGCAAAAAATAAAGCATCAAGATTTGGTTCTTTGGGAATTTTAGTAAATGCTGTTAATAATCAATGGACTGTTGGTGCTTTGTCGAAAGGCTATTATAAATTATCGGATGAATTAACTGCATCTTTTGGCATCGACTGGCGCATTGCACAAATAGATCATTTTGAGGAGGTAAGAGATTTGTTAGGTGGGGAATATTTCAATTATTCTGGAAACGCTTTCGATACTACCGCAGCTCAAAAACAAAAACGGCTGGGGGATAAATTAGGTTATTGGGAAACTAATGATATAAATTGGCTGGGTGTTTATTTACAAGGAGAGTATACAAAAAACTTAATTACTTTGTACGGAATGTATGGTTGGACTATTGTAAATTATAAATATACTAATAACTTTCTTAGACAGTCGCCAGGTTCGAGTGAACCACTTACTGTTACAGCTAAAAATATAACTGGTTTTCAATTAAAAGGCGGTGCTAGCTATAGATTAAGTATCGATTATGATGTGTTTGCTAACGCGGGATATGTATCTAAAGTCCCTATTTATAATGATGTTATTGATTATAATACTAACAGCGTAGCAAGAAATCTAAAAAATGAGCAGTTCATTTCGTTCGAAGCTGGAATTAACTCAACATTTTTTAATAAAAAATTGACCTTAAAAACTGATTACTACTATACTACCTGGAAAAACCAAGCAAAAACTATTGGTGTGAAAAACCAAGATGGTTCTTCCGGTGCTATATTTTTAACAGGGATGAATTCATTACATACTGGACTGGAATTTGAACTTGCTTATCAGTCCTCATCCTTATACAGACTCGATGGTGCTTTTTCAATTGGCTATTGGAAATATACAAATGACCCAAGTGGTGTTTATCAAGACTATGCTAATGGTTCCGGTGAAGAGATTTATAATTTTTACGTGAATGGTTTAATGGTTGGCGATGCTCCTCAGACTCAACTTGCTCTGCAAGGCTCAGTATATCCAACTAAAGGAATGCAAGCAAGAATTGTTTTTAGATATAATGCAAATTATTATGCTGACTGGGATCCATTTTCACGAACAAACCCGAACGATAGAGCTCAAGTATGGAAAACACCTGCTTATTCAATTTGGGATGTACACTTTTATTATAAGTTACCCATTAATATTTACGGAGTTAATTTAAATTTCTTTGCGCATGTCTTTAATTTATTTAATACGATTTATATACAAGACGCAACTGATAACAGTCAATATAACTCATTTAATACTGTAGGTAACCAAACTCACTCTGCTTCAGACGCCGAGGTTTATTTAGGTATGCCGCGGACGTTTAATATTGGGATTACTTTTTCTTACTAGTAAAGATAACTTAGTTTTTATCAGTTGAAATTTGCTAAAGATTTGCTTACCAGTAAGAAAAAATTACTTTGTTACACAGTGTTTGACTAATGAGAATTCACCGCATTATGATGTGGTGGATTCCTATTTTATTTTTTAAATAACTTTAGTAACATCACTTAACAGAAATGAAGATTAACCTTATTACCTTATCCTTAATTTTTCTTTCTTCAAGGCATAATTGGTTGAGGGGACCTCAACCCTACCATTGACATTCATTTTTATCAACTGTTGCAAAAATTCCATTATCTTGCTTTCTTGTAGGAGATTGTTTCACTTACTTCGTTTGCAGTGACAGTAATTTCTTATTCAACTATAAATTTATTTGTCGCGACAAAAGCACGACTTCAGAGTTCTGCAAAACTCAAGTAGGCAAGCCCACTTTCTGCAGCAGGTTGCATAAATTGAATTTGATGAATATAAGAATTATACAGTATTATCAGATAAAAAATCTTTTGCACAGATGTTTTCTTTTAATGCAAAGTGGCATTTAGGACAGTGGCTTCTTTCGGGTGAGAATTGGTTCAATTTGATTTTATTAATAATAGACTTCAACTCAAAGCCAAAATTTGATAATTCTGCACGTGTTATTTTTCTAGTGATTTCTGTTTCAGGCTCGCGAATGAAAAGTAATCGTAGTTCAAAATTGTTTATGTTAAAATAATACTTAGATAAGACATAAGCATAAAAAGTCAACTGTACAAAATAAGCCTGTGCTTTTTCGTGGATGGTAGTTTTATCTACTTTGTCTGTTTTATAATCAATTATGATTAAACGGTCGTTCTCTATAACCAGCTTGTCAACAATGCCGTAAAGATAATCACCATTTTCTTGAGCGTATATTTCAAATTCATTTTGGTAGTTATTATATTTTTTCATTGTTTTATATGCACTTGAATTAAAATATTTTTGAAGATCTTTAGTAATTTCTTTTGTTATAGTCTCTAATAAATGCAACTGGGTCCTGAATTCTTTTTCATTTGAGAGAAGAATTTTAGCTTCATCTGCTATTTTTTCTTGAGATATTTCTTTTTCCAAAAGTTTGTGAATTACCCTTCCTTTTAGCTCCGCAAAGTTTATTGTTTCTTCATCCTCCGAGTAATTGAAATCGAAGTTATCAGTGTACTCTTTTATTTTTCTAAGAATTGGCACATAGCCTAATTCATAAGTCAATAAATACTTTGTTGGGCACTGTGAAAAGATTGATATCTTAGTCGCTGAAATTATTTCGCCTTTTGGATGGTCAACAATGTTATTAATTAATAGATTTTTTATGGAAGGCAATTGAATTTTTTCATCAGGCTTGACTGATAGTTCTATCTCTTTGATAATTGGTATCTCAAAGAGAATTTCCTTTTCTTCTGAAATAAATTTGTTCTCATTAAGAATCATGAATTTCAATGGAGAGCTTATTGTAAAGCTGTTTTTGCTAAAATCAATATTTAACGCTGAACAAATTATGTCAATAAAAGAGTTCTTTTTTGCTTTCCCGTTTTTTAATGTTGCGGATATGAATAGATAGTTGGACGCTCGCGTTGCAGCCACGTATAATAATCTTTTCATTTCAGCTAAATTTTTTTTTGCATATATGAGATTATAAATTTCTCCAATCGGCGCAAGTTCATAACTAGAAAAGTAATTATTTTCTAAAGGCACTTTAGTTAATAAACCAAAGTTTTTGTCAATTACTATTTCGTTACTTTTAATATTTGAATCACGGACTAACAGATTTGCGCCATAAATAAACACTGCCTTAAATTCGAGACCTTTTGATTGGTGAATGGTCATTAACTTTACAGAGTTATCATCTTTGATTAATTGCGCTTGCCCCTCTTCTTCGTAAGCTTCAATTGAATTTCTTAAGTAATCTGCAAAGTCGTATAATGACTTGAAGTCTTGCTTAGAAAAATTATGTGCAATTGAAAGCAGTTTTTCTAAATTAGCAATTTCTTGATTAGCATTATGCTTTGAGGCAATTACAGTTAGATAGGAAGTTTCTTTGACTATTAAACGTAGAAGCGAAGCTAAGTTTATTTTTCCTATTAGCTTTTTATATTTTTTCAAGCTCAATATTATATCTTTTAAATCGTTCTGCGTTTTACTGTAATTAATCAGTTTATTGTAATAATTTTTCCCCTCTTCTAATGAGATTAGAAAAATTTTTGTGTCGGGTAAACTATAAAATGGTGAACGCAGTATGCCAATTAGTGCTGGGTCGTTATTTTCATCTAAAAGGAACGAAATAAAGTTGTAAATATCGTAAACTAATTGCCGCTGAAAAAATCCTTTCCCGCCAATTATCAAGTATGGAATTTTAAATTTTATAAGAGCTTTTTCTAGTTCATTAAATTGGTCTCTTTTACGGCAGAGTAAAGATATGTCCCCAAAGTTTAATTTATAATTTTGTGATTGATTAACGAGCTGTAATATTTTTTTAGCAATAAGAATGTTTTCTGTATCAGAATTTTCTTCATCAGAAATTAATAACTCTACACCGCCGTTACCAATTTGATTTTTAGCGCATATCAACTCATCATATTTTACTTCATTAAAAAGTTGATTCGGGTTTTTAAATATTTCTTTGAACAGCAAATTTACAAACACTGCTATTTCAGGGCTCATTCTGAAACTGTGGGGCAAAGTTAAAATTGATTCGGGAGATTCAGCAGATTCAATTTCCATTTTAGTTTTATAAAAAACCTCGAGTTCAGCATCTCGGAACATGTAAATGCTTTGTTTTTCGTCCCCAACTACAAAGAGGTTGTTAATTTTAAGGTAATCTAATATTGGCATTAAAATTTCATACTGAATTTCATTAGTATCTTGATATTCATCAACCATAATGTATTTGTATTTTTTAGATAAATAAGTTTTAACCTCATCTCTGAGAAGTAAATTTTTGGTTAGAATTAGTATATCTTCAAAATCAAGATAACCTCTTTGTTTTTTCTTTAGTGTATAGAGTTCAAGAATTTTACGGTAAAAGATGAGAATCTTACTGCCAAACGCCGCTAATTCGTACTCTATTAGATTGGAATTTTCAGAGATATTTATTTTTAGTATATCATCAAAAAATTCTTCAACTGTTTTTATTTCTTCATGTAAGGAATCTCTTAATTTTGTGGGGAGGTAATTTGATTTAAGAATTTCCCCCTGTTTGGTTAGTATAACTTTTTCAAATTGTCTTAGCTTGGCAATTTTTGTAAGTGTATTATCTTCTTCTTTTATTTCTTTGATAACTTCGTTCACCGATAAAGCTTTTTCATTATTGCAGTTATTATCAAGCACTTGTTCATTAATTTTTATTATTGATTGAATTACATCCTTAATACGATATTCAAATAATTTTTCGAAATATTGATTAAATGTCTGTCGATATTTATTGGAAGTTTGTTTTATTGGGACAGAGAAAAATTTTTTTTCAATTATTTCGACATTTTTTCTTTTTTTAATCATTTCTTTTATTTGTCTAAGTAAACTATCTTTTGAGCCCAGGGTTCTAATCAAGTATTTAACGTTCTCAGAATTGATATTGTCCGAAAGTTCTTTATTGATTTCGCTGTCTATTATTATGTTTAGTATTTCATCCGATTCAGTTTCGTTAAGTGGTGTAAAATTTGCGTCGATGTCAGCTTCTGGTGCAAATTCTTTAAGTATATTAATACAGAAGGAGTGAATCGTTGATATATTAGCAGATACTAATTGTTGTCTGAGATTTATTAGTTTAGTTTTTATTTTTATATCAGTTTCATCTTTTAGTCTGTTATTAATTTCCTCCGAAATTTTTTTGTAAAGTTCTGAGGCGGCTTTATCGGTAAAAGTTATTGCAACTATATTATCAATATTAACGTTTTCGTTTACAGCAATTTCTACAAAGCGATGGGATAATACAAATGTTTTTCCTGAGCCTGCATTTGCAGTCAAAGAAATATGCTTTTTGTAGTTTAATGCTTTTTGCTGATATGGAGTGATTACAGGTTTCATGTATTCTTTTTAACAGGAATTTTTATTAAAAAAGTTGTACCCTCGTTCGATGATTTTTCTAATGTAATTGTACCATTTATTCCTTCGATAAACCTTTTAGCTAATGTCAATCCTATTCCCATTCCCTTTTCTTTTGTAGTAAAATTATTTTCAAAAATTTTATCTGCATGTTCTTTGGGTATTCCTTTACCGTTATCGATAATTCTTATTTCACAGTCGTTGGCAGTAGTTGTTATGAGAAGTTTTACTAAACTGGAATCAGCTTGTATAGAATTGCGGATTAAGTTAATAAAGGTTCGTTTAAGTTGGTCGAAGTCAGCCTCTACAATTAAACTATCATGTTCAGCTTGTAAAATTACTTTTGTGGGTTCTTCAGAAAACAGTATTACAGATTCCTTAGCGGCTGCAATTATATCCACACTTTCCAATTTTAAACTTGGCATGCGAGCGAAGTTAGAAAATTCAGTGGCTATGTTGCGTAAAGTTTCAATTTGGCTTATTAGAATGGATGTCACTTTATCAAAAATCTCATTCAGCTTTGGAGATTTATCCTTATAAGCAGCAATTAATTGTTGTACAGATAATTTCATTGGAGTTAAGGGATTTTTAATTTCATGTGCTACTTGTTTAGCCATTTCTTTCCATGCATTTTCTCGTTCCAACCTTGAAAGTTCTATCTGGTTAATTCGCAAACCTTTCACCATTTGATTGAAACCATCTATGAGTTCTTTAATTTCACCGCGATTATTTTCGATTACTTCAACACTCAGGTCGCCTGAAGCTACAGATTTAGTAGCTTTTGTTAATTTTCTAATTGGCGCTGATATTTGATTTGCGAGAATAGTACTAATTACAAAAATAATTATAACAACCAGGGAGTAACTGCCAAAAAGTGCAATATTAATTTCTACATCGGATAGGGGAATCAACAGTGAATTGAACAAATCATTGATTTCAAAAATAAAATCTTCACCTGCAATTTTTGCTTTATAGTACAGCTTGTTGTAGTCGTAATTTTCTATTTTTGCTTTTGTTAAGCTTTCTTTCATACCTTCCAGCAGCAACTTAAAATAAGCTGATGGATTCAGATATTTGCTGAATAAACCAATGTCATAAAAGTTTTTTTGAGTGCTGAAGACAAGTGTTCCATTTTTATAAACGCTGTAATTTATGCCAATGTCGTCTTTGGCTTTTTGTAAGATTGTGTATTCGTTTAAATCTGTGTTTAACAAATATCTATTGAGATATTTTTCGACCAAATGTGAGCGTTCATCAAGTTTATTTATTATTAATGCCGAATTTTTTTCTTCGGTAATATTTCTGAAGTAAACTGCCATTATAATTAGAGGTATAATAGAAATTATCAACAATGCAAGTGTTAATCTTGTACGAAAACTGAAGAGCTCTTTTACTACTGCCTTATAATAAACAAAAGACAGAGTTATTAATATCATAGTAATAATCAATATATGAAAGAAGAATACCTTAAAGAAATCGAACAAATTCCAAGAAAAATTTCTTTCTTCAAGCGCTACGGAAACGATTCTTTGAGTATTGTTTTTGCTCTCTTTGATACTGTAGACTAAATTTTTCTCGCCGTTAATAATTATGCTTTGCCATGATTCATTAAAGTTATTAAAAGGTGCTTTAGTTATAGAATTTATTTCGTGCTTATTCAAGACTAAATTACCGAATGAATAAGTTAGAGTATCGTTATGAAAAATAAAAGCTTTCATTTTGTTTAAGTTAATAGCTGATGTTATTCCTTCCCTGGAAAATTCAAGAAATTTTGGTATTTCAGTCTTAGGAATAAAATCTGAATTAAAACTCGTTTCTATTAAAATGTATCCAATCAAATTATCCCTTAAAAAAATAGGGGAAACACCCGTATAACGAATGTCGCTGTTAAATAAGTTATTTTCTTTAATGATTGCTGGTTGTTTACTCATATAAATTTTTTTTAAAAATTTTTCACTGTCTTGTTTAGACTCTAACGAAAAGCCGTCGATATAATTACCCGTAGAGTCAAAAAAATCTATGTTGCATGGTATACCTTCCTTATAAAGCAGGCTTTCTGTCCAAATTACAAAACCAATAGCTGCAAGGTTAGAATTCCGAATAATTTTATTTCCTAAGTCATATTTCATCGGTGCCGAAGAAATCGTTTGCTGTATCATGAATTCTAAGAAGCTTTCATTAGTTCTAGTAATATCTTGGGCAACTACTTTAAGCGATTCTTTTTCTAATTCTGAGTTGTAGTAGATTAGCAAGGCTATTGTAATTACTGAAGCACCAATTGAATACAATAGGTATTGAAAAATAGCTTGTATTTTTTTTTCTAAGATTAAGTAGGAGAAAAAGAAAATCAAACTGATAAATATTATTCTTATTAAAGAAGTTCCTTGAGGATTGCTTTGTAATGCATCGTAAATCCACCCACTTATTTGGAAAAAAATAAATGAACCAATAATAAAAACTTTTCGCTGTTTTTTATCTAAATAAAAGTTTTTAAATGAGAATAAAAGCAGTGTAAGAGAAAAAAGGAAAATGATAAAGCCAAGTATCAGTAAGTTCAGCAGCATTAACGCAGTTGGAATATCCGGAAATAAAGTATATTCTTTGAAATATCTTAATGTTGAATCGAATATAATACTTCTTACAGATGCACCTAACCCCCTTAATGATAATAAGATTAAAATACATGATAAGATAATCTGCAAAAAAAATTTAACTTTAGAATTCTTTAATGTGTTTTTATTTTCCTCTAACTTATTTGTCGATTGATAAATTTCCAAGATAATTAGTAAAAGGAGAAAAAGAGTAATAAATAAATCGAGTGGCGACTTTACAATTCCGCCACCAAAAGTAGATGAAAAATATGACGAGTTAGTAATATCACCTTTTACTAAATCAGAAGGCACATTCATCACAAACAATAATATTCTTGTAATTAAGACAAATACACTTAATACCACTATTCGACTAATTCTATTTTTTTTATTTAACTTTAAATACAAAAAGATTAGTAAAACAATAAGTATAGTAACGGCCAGGCTTTTCTGTATATTTGAAATAAGTTTACTTACATTTTGTAATTCGGCCTCTCTTGATGGTTTTTCAATTGTTATTAATCCAATTTTATTATTGAAATTATTTAACAAATCAAAAGAGTATTCTCTTCCGTCTTTTGATCTTTGAACAAAAGGACTAAAAAAAATCTTTAACGGGGTAGAAAGCTCTTTACTCAACTCATTTTGAATGCTTAATGGTTTATAATAGTTGCCATTGAAGTTATAATGTTTTTCTAAAGGTAAAGCGATAGCAAGGAAAAATTTTTTTTGGTTCGTTTGAATTGTATCAAAAACAGCCAGGTATGAGATAAGTGATGTCGTGTAAAAATATGTTTCATTGGGATTGTAGTTTAGATTTAAGATTGGTTCATTTTGCACGTTTTCGTTCCATGCCAATAGTTTTAATGAATCATCCCATAATTCAATTGAATATGAGTTATACTTATCTGATGAGAGTTTACTGAACAACAGAGCTTTATTAAGAGTGTCGTTAGTTAACAAATTGTGAAAATTCTCTGTCAAATTATTTTTTGCAGTAAGAAGGTTATTTTCTTTTTCTCTCAGTTTTTCTTTTGCACGTGTTTCAAGCCCGTCAATTTTCTCTCTTAAATTTTCACTCCAGTTTTTAGTAATATTATTTGTTATAATGGGCGCTATAGCTCCACACAATAGTATCAAAATAAATAAGATTGCTATGATATAAGAGATTTTATTTTTTGGGAAAAATTTGCGCATCAAATTTTAATTAATTGTGATTTGATTTATCCGCCACTCATTATTAATATTTTTGATGGATATAAATATCAATGAAGTATTGGAAATACCATTAGTTTTATATCTAAAAATACCAGAAGCAAATGGAGTCGAACTGTCTGTAACTATATTATCTAATTTGAAATTAATAGGCTGATTTATAGCAAGAAAATCTTTTAATACATAATAAGATTGATTAGAACTGTAATAACCGTTTACGCCATTAAATAGACTTATGTAGGTTTTATTATTAAAATGATTTGAAAATTTGTCGATATTGCCAGTTTGAAAACCTTCTTCAATCTTTGTAAAAAGCTCATTTAAGTTAGCGATATTATTTCGCTGTGCAAATAAAACTGGTGAAGAAAAACAAACTGTTGCAAGAAAAAAAATTTTCCAAAAATTGCTCATTTTATAATTCATAACGCTTAATAATTTTGCACTTGTAAATTAATAATAAATAAAAATAAAAATGACTGCTCCGAAAGTAAAATTTGTTTGTCATTTAGAGATTGGAGAAAAGGTTTCAATTGTTGATAAACATAGAAAAGAAATTTAGCTGCATTGCAACTATTTCTCATAAATTTTGTATTTGACTTACTTTCTGCTCCAACCCTTGAAAATTATTTTTTGATATTATCTTTTTCTAATGACGATTTTGTATGTTTCTTTTCTTGTTGTGGGATTGTCAGCTCTTTTTAATTCTCGGTTTCCTTCAACTAATTGATATGCCCAATCAAAAACCATTCTTTGAGATGTAATTTCTTTAACTCTTATTTTAGCATAATGATTGTCCCAAGTCCATATAACATAAGTATGCCCAATTTTAGCTTCGGCATATTTTATATTTTCACCTTCAACAAGTGGTACCCAGCCTGTAAGAGGCGCATAATCAACGTCATATATATCTTTTGTTATACCCATGTCCTGAATATCAGAGTCTTTCCAAACATCTATGTAATATGTGCCGTTGTAGTTCTCAAAGAAAAAGTCAGCGTTTTGACTGTTATAAGGTACAACGCTAAAAGAGCTAAAATTATATGCTGATTGGTCAGGGAATTGCAGGTAATCAAAGACAACTTGATTAAATCCTTCTGGTCTGGGAGTGTCGTAAACGATGTCATCGCTTAATTGACTTTCGTTGCCGTTAAAATCATAGGCAGTCACAGCATAATAGTAAGTATTTCCGTTTCTTGCTTCGCTGTCAATGAAATAAGTTTCTTTTGTGCTTCCAATTAAGGTGTATTTCCCATTATAACTATAGCTGTAATAAACATTGTATCCTGCAACATCAGTGCTGGGACTGGGGTCCCAATAGATATCGACTCTATTATCACCAGTAATTGTTTTTATATTTTTTGGGGGTAGCGGGGCTATGTCGTCATAATTAGTTACGTTGTTGCATGAAGATAAAATTATAGTGAAAAATATAAGAGTAAACAGAGCTAAAGTTTTATTATTCATTTTCCCCTCACTTGAGATTCTGAGTTGAAGCATCAATCAAAGTGCCAAAGGATTTTGGAATTAATCAAATATTTCTAACAAACTGAGATAAAAAAAATAATAAACATAAGGAGTAAAAATGGATTCAAATAAAACTGTATAAGAAGCGCAATTTTTTTGTTCAATTTTTAATACATCTTGTTAAGATGAAATATCAATAAACTGATCTTCATAGAACATTTTATTCTTGTTAATAACTGCTATAGCTTTACCGGTCAACAATCGTTTATCGAAAGGTGAATTTTTTGATTTTGATTTAAATTTATGAACATCTACTGTCCAAACTACATCCGGATCAATAATTGTGAGATTTGCTGGTTCACCTTCTAAAATTAGGGGCACAGGCAGGTTTAGAATTTTACGTGGATTAATAGAAAGCTTTGTTACAAGTTGCTCTAAAGTAAGATATTTTTTATGAACAAGTTCTGTTAAAGCCAAACCCAGTTGAGTTTCAAGGCCGATAATTCCGTTAGGTGCAAAAATGAATTCCATTTCTTTTTCTTCTATTGAGTGGGGAGCGTGGTCGCTTGCAATACAATCAATTGTGCCATCTGCCAGTCCTTCAATAATTGCCTCAATATCTTTTTTGGTTCTTAGTGGCGGACTCATTTTAAAGTTGGTATCAAAAGTTTTTATTGAATCATCAGTTAATGTGAAATGGTGTGGTGTAACTTCGGCTGTAATTTTTATTCCTTTTTTCTTTGCCTGTCGGACGAGCTCAACTGAATTTTTAGTACTTATATGTGCGATATGAATTTTAGCTTTTGTAAATTCAGCCATAATAATATCTCGCATAACAATTAAATCTTCAGCTACAGAAGGAATTGGAGGCAATCCAAGTAATGTTGAATTAATTCCCTCGTTCATAGCGCCGTTTGCGAGTGATTCATCTTCGCAATGTTCTATTATAGGGAGGTCAAACATTTTAGAGTATTCCATAGCATGTCTTAAAATAGAAGCTGTTTTTATAGCAACTCCATCGTCAGAAAAACCTACAACACCTGCTTCAAAAAGCTCGTACATTGGTGAGAGAGCCTCACCTTTGCGAGCAAGAGTAGCTGCTCCTATTGGATAGACTTCAACCAAATGATTTTTTGATTGTTCTTTGATAAATCTGACTACCTCAGCAGAATCAATTGCAGGTTCAGTGTTTGGCATACATGCGATTTCAGTAAATCCACCCGCAGCTGCAGCATTTGAGCCGGTGATAATTGTTTCTTCATCTTCTCGGCCGGGTTCCCTTAGATGGACATGCATATCGAACAAGCCCGGCACACAGTATTTTCCACTAAAGTCATAAACATCAGCATCTTTTTTATCTTCACTGCTCAATGAGCCAATTTTCTTTATTATTCCGTTATCTATTAGTAAATCATTTTTCTGATTTAATTTTTGTTCGGGATTTAGTAAACAAACATTTTGTAGTATTATTTTCATAATTCACCTTTTTAATGCATTGTTCCAAGTAAGTATAAAACTGCCATTCTTACAGCTACGCCGTTTGTAACTTGGTCTAAGATTATTTGGTATGGTCCGTCAGCTACTTCGGATGAAAGTTCAACTCCTCTGTTAATTGGGCCGGGGTGTAAAATTACAATATCTTTGTTAAATTTTTCTAAGCGTTCTGCAGTAATTCCAAAATATTTGTGATATTCTCTTAACGATGGGATCCTCTCTCCTGCATTTCGCTCAAGCTGAATTCTTAGAACATTTAGTACATCATTGTTTGAAATTGCCTCGTTAATATTGTAATAAACTTTGACACCAAGTGATTCTATACCAAATGGGATCATTGTTGTGGGACCGCAGATTGAAACGTTTGCACCCATAGTTTTAAGTCCAAATATATTTGAAAGTGCAACTCTGCTATGAGCGATATCTCCTACAATACAAACATTCAAACCCTCCAATTTCCCAAACTTTTCTCTAATGGAATACATATCAAGTAGGCCTTGAGTTGGATGTTCGTGTAAGCCATCGCCTGCATTTATAATGATAGCATTTGTGATGCGAGTGAGGAATTTTGGGACTCCAGCAGACTGATGACGAACGACTATCATATCTACTTTCATTGCTTCAATATTTCTAACAGTATCTTTAAATGTTTCTCCTTTTTTCGTGCTGCTGCCTGAAGTTGAAAAATTAACAGTATCAGCTGAAAGTCTTTTTTGAGCAAGCTCAAAGGAAATTCGCGTTCGAGTTGAATTCTCATAAAATAAATTTACGATTGTTTTACCTTGCAGTGTAGGCACTTTCTTTATGGGCCTATCGAGAATCTCTCTAAAAGTAGTAGCAGTGTCCAAAATTAATTGTATATCCTCACGAGGAACCCCATGTAATCCTAATAAATGTTTACTTGATAAAGGCATTTTCTTCTCTCAAAAATTTATTGTTTTGGTGCATTAACTAGATATACTGCGTCTTCGCCGTCTATTTCTTTTAGTTTAACTTTTATTTCTTCATTTAGTGAAGTAGGGATGTTTTTCCCTACAAAGTCTGCTCTTATTGGTAATTCTCTATGTCCTCTGTCAACTAATACACAAAGTTGAATTGTATTTGGTCTTCCAAGATCCATTAAAGCATCTAACGCAGCTCTGACTGTCCTGCCCGTGTAAAGTACATCATCAATTAATATTATATCCTTTTCATTAATATCGAAGGTAATACTTGTAACTGAAACTTCCGGTTGCTTTAGTCTTGTTCTAAAATCATCACGATATAATGTTACATCAAGTATGCCTTTAGGTGGCTCGCTATTATCTATTTCTTTTATTTTATCAGAAATTCTATTACAAATAAATTCGCCTCTTGTACGCATTCCAATTAGTACAAGATTTTTTGAACCTTTGTTACGTTCAAGAATTTCATGTGCTAAACGTGTTATTGTTCTTTGAAGGCCAGTTTCATCAATGATTTTAGCTTTTATTTCCATTAACAGACTCCATATATAAAAAAATACCCCGTTGACTAAAAGTCACCGGGGTCTTTAAAAATTTCTTTTATTTTTCATTGCCTTCTTATCTCTCTGGATAAAGTTAAAGGTATATTTTACGGACGAAAGATAGAAATAAGTTCACACATAAGAAAGAATAAAATGAGTTTTTATTTTTGCCTATCGAGAAAAATTGACAAAACAGCCTATTAATAAAATTCAAATTCTTCCACATAGACTTATTCCCGTAGATTTGGAATAGCCGGAATTAAGGTAGATTAATCTTCGCTGCAAGTTTTAGTTTGACCGATGTAAAACTTGTTGTTTTTTTGCTTTTGAGTATGTAGACGTAAAAGTTCAAGTCATAAGAGTTTAATAATAGTGGTGAAGCTACGGAGGCTCGAACTTCTGCGCTCTCCCTACAAAGCTATAGCCACATCAACTTTAATTGATTTTATTGATTATGATGGTTTACTTTCTTGCCGATGAATAAATATGAAACTAAATTTCAATTGGCTATAGCAAGTGTAGTTTTCAGACTAACATCATTCAATAATTTTTATTCCCAAGTTCAAATTTCTAATGCACATTGTAAATACTTTCAATGAAGTTTAATTCTAAAAAAGTAACTTTACACACTCAACTGATTTTCGAGAAGTAAACATTGGTTGACTGTCTTGCTTTTAACAATTACATAGTACTGCAAATATTATTGAAATAAGTAAAAAGTGAATTAACATTTAATTAATACCATCTTATAGAAATAATTTTTATTTTAAATAAAAAAATATGGGGGCTAAGAAAATCATTTTAATATTAATCTGGAGGTTACTATGTTATTTTCTATAACAAACAAATTATTTATTAGAGCCATCCTATTTATCTTTTTCATAGTACTGATACCTAAAATTTATTCTCAGGATATTACGCCTTTGAGAACTATAAAAACAAATGATTCTGATGGCATGTCTACTTGGGTGCAGGCACCTTCAATAAATGTGACTGGTATTGTAACCTCAATTACAGAATTAGGTACAGGTACAGCAGGACCCGGCACAATTCAAGATTCTGAGACGGGTATTGCAATATATGGTAATTTTTTTTCCAGGGATGGTGGACTCAAAAAAGGCGACTCTGTAATTGTTTATGATGTTCATGTTCAGGCATACAATGGTTTAACGGAACTTTCGTACAACCCTAATAGTTCTGTGCAAATTATTTCTAGTGGACATGTAGTTAATCCAGTAGAAATTAAATTAGCTGACTTTAGTGATGGCTGGGATGGTTTTGAAAAGTACGAAAGTATGTTGGTAATGGTAAAAAATGTAACATTTACTGATACGGCAACCACATTCAGTTTGAATGGCAAAAGCGGCTGGAGTTATCATATTACTGATGGTGTTGATACAGTCCAATTTCGTATAGTTAGGAATACTCCATATTATATAGACAAACCTATACCAAAAGGACTAGTAAATATTGTCGGTATTGTTTCGCAATATGATGCTTCAGCGCCTTATAATAGTGGCTATGAAATTTTCCCCATTGATTCAACAAGCATTTCACCAGTTACATCAGTTAATTTTAAACATGAGATTGATAATTCTTACAACCTTTATCAAAATTATCCAAATCCATTTAACCCATCTACAAAAATTGGTTACCAGCTTCCGGTAAGCGGTTTTGTAAGTCTTAAGGTGTACGACCTTCTTGGAAGAGAGATTGCTACATTGGTAAATGAAAATAAATTAGCAGGGAAGTATGAGGCAACTTTTAATGCAGAGGGACTTCCGAGCGGAATTTATATTTATAGGCTTACATCAGGGAGTAAAAATCTTGCTAAAAAAATGTTGCTTGTTAAATAATTATGATATTACCAAAAAAGAAAATTTTTAACAGTGCCTTGAAGACTTTGTAGCGGAAAGAATATATTTATTGTTTGATGTATTAGTTAATCTGCTGCAAAGTCTCTAAGGCATGATGTTCTATTAATGCTTTGAGGCAATCAATAATAATTTTATACTAAAGATTAATGCAGCAAAAAAGTTTCTACTTTAGATTTCTTTCCCTTTTCTTCCCAACTGATAAGCTTATCATCTCTAAAGAAAAAAGTAATATCGCCGTAATAAAGCTGTCTGAATTTTCCCCACTTTTCAATGTTTTGTGTAACTTTATCCGGCTCGCCCCATGAAGCTCGTAGCATTTCCTCATTCATTGATTTCCAAATTCTGCTTGCTAAAATTCTTTCTGCAATTTCTTTTCCAAATTTTTTAGTGTAAAGTTTTCTTTTTAGACTAGTTAATTCGGAAGCGCAGCTTGTTAATTTTGCATCGAGCAATTTAGAAAAATTTGTGAGGCTGTCAATTTCAGTTTTAGTTAAAGAAGTAATTTCATTTAAAAGTTGCTTTTTTGACAAAAGTGAATCGTGGATGATTTTATATTCCTCGATGGTTAATTTTTTCCTTTCTTGTGCAAATGAAGATTTATAAAAAGAAATTATTGAGATAAGCAGTAAGAAAAATAATTTTAGTGAATTTGTAAATACAGATAATATTTTCATAGCATGTGTCATTTTTTAGGTAATCTTTCTATATAAGAACTATTGCTTAGAACAACAAACTTTGCTTTTTCTTGCAGCTCTTCAAGTGATAAACAATTCATATAGCTCATTGCGCTTTTTAATCCATCAGAAATACTGTTAATAACATTTTTAACAGGACCTTTATAAGGGACCATAGTTTCCTCGCCTTCTATAAATTCACTTTTCATTTTAACACCAAATGAAGCAGAGCCGCGGTATTTTTTCCAAAGTTGGTCATTATATTTAATTACTTCGCCGGGTGTTTCTTTTGTCCCAGCAAGCATTCTGCCTAACATTACCATGTCAGAACCCAGCGCAATTGCTTTAACCACGTCACCTGCACTTTTTATTCCGCCATCGGCAATTAGAGCAATTTTTAGTCTCTGTTCTTTGCGTGTAAAGTAAACATCAAGTATAGATGAAACCTGGCCAATTCCAATGCCCGTTTGTACAGAAGTTGTACAAACGCTTCCACCTCCAATTCCTACCCTCACCGCATCTGCACCAGCATCGACCAAGCTTTTTAAGGTTGACCCGCTTGCAATATTGCCGACTATTATTTTTACATCATATTTTTTCTTTATTTGCTCACATTTTTTTAGCACAGATGAGTTATTAGCGTTAGCAGTGTCAATACAAATGATGAACTTCCTCTCAGCTAATTTTTCTATTAGTTCTTCTTCGGAGTTTAAACCAATTGAAACAGCCTTGATTCCATTTACGTTATTATCAGAATTGACCACTTTGTGGTTTGAAAAGATTTCTTTTAATGAGGAATCAAACCTGTTTACAATACCAATTGCACCTAAAGATGAAAGTTCAGAGGCCATAGTTATACCTGTTACTGTATCCATTGGACTGGAAATTACAGGTATGCTAATCTTGACTCCTAAAAATTCTGATTTAATTGTTATATCAGTTCTGCTTTTTATTTGTGATACTTCTGTAGGAAGTAGACTAATATCATCGTAGGTTAAAGAGAGTTCATAATTATTTAATTCTTCTTTAGTGTAGACTTTCATTTTCTTTTTCTCTAAAGTTTTATTATTTACTTTTCGTTTAGCAACTGTTCCAGTTCGTTAAGTAAGTTATTCATTTTATGAACAACTGCTAAAATGGGCTCGGGAGTTCGCATATCTACTCCTGCGTCGTTCAATACATCAATTGGGTATTTCGAATTTCCAGCTTTAAGAAATGATAAATATTTTTCAATTGCTGGTTTTCCCTCAATTTTGATTTTTTCAATTAGAGCTTGTGAAGCAGCATAACTTGTAGCGTACTGATATACATAAAAATTGTAGTAGTAATGTGGAATTCTTGCCCAAGAATAAGATTCTTCTTCATCTACTGTCATTGCAAGTCCCCAATACTTTTGATAAAGTTCACCATTTAACTTACATAACTTATCAGGTGTAAGTGATTCACCTTTTTCCATCATTTCGTTAGCTGTTTTTTCCATTTCAGCAAAATTAGTTTGACGATAAAAAGTAGTGGTTATACTGTTAAGGTTTTTTTCAATTAAAGCCATTTTTTCTTCTTTTGACTTTGCATGTTCAATTAAATAATCTAAAAGAAGAGCTTCGTTCAAAGTTGAGGCAACTTCAGCAATAAAGATTGAATAATCAGCATAAGGATATGGTTGATTTTTTTCGGTGTAGTAGGAGTGCATATTATGTCCCATCTCGTGAGCTAATGTAAAAACATCATCAAGAGTATTGTTCCAGTTCAAAAGCACATATGGATGAACACCAATAATTGTTCCCGAAGAATATGCACCGCTTCTTTTACCCTTGGTTTCGTATACATCTATCCATCTATTATCGAATGCTGTCTTTAAGTTTTTGATATAATCTTCGCCAAGTGGTTTCAATGCTTCAATAACAATATTCTTTGCTTCATCAAAGGAATATTTTTTTTGAACGGAAGGGAAAAGTGTTACATAAGAATCGTAGGGGTGAAGCTCATCTAATTTTAGAACTCTTTTTTTAAGTATTGCCCATCTGTGCATTGGTTCTAAATTCTGGTTGACGGTTGTTATCAGGTTATCATAAACACTTAATGGAATGTTGTTTGGAGTTAAAGAAGCTTCTCTTGTAGAATTGTATTTTCTTGCCTTAGCGTTAAAAATTAATCCCTTAATATTGCCTGTAAAAAGTGCACTTAGTGTGTTTTTATATTCGATGAATGGTTTGTAATAACCTTTGTATACTCTTTCTCTGTAATCGCGGTTAGTAGATTCCAAAGCTGCGTAATATCTACCATGAGATATTTGAACATCGTTTCCTTCTGGGTCTTTTACAATAGGAAACTGAATGTCAGCGTTTGAAAAATATCCGAAAGCATTATAAGGCACTTCTTCTAACGGGGAGGCTAAAGCAAGCAGTTCTTCTTCATTTTTACTAAGTGTGTGGGGTTTCATTCTTAGTATATTTTCAAAATAATGTTTATATATCTTTAGGTAAGAATCATTGTTTACATATTCCCATAATTTTTCTTCGGGTATGCTTAAAATCTCGGGTTTTATGAAAGCACTTGCAGCAGAAAGCTTAGAAGCTAATGTCGAAATTTTATCATACATATCTTGATAAGTAGCATTAGTAAGATCAAGGTCTTTAGACATAGAAGCGTAATTATAAGCTTGACTGAGTTTAGTGCCTACTTTTTCATCCAGCTCTAAGCATTCTTTAAGCATTTTTGCAGACTGGCTAAGTTTACCCTCATATTTTTTGTATTCTGTAATTGCATTTTCGAGCCATTTAAAATCCTTTTCCCATTGATTATCATCAGCGTAGATATCAGCAAGGTTCCACTTGTATTTTGCTTCAATTTTATCACGAGTAGGCAGCTCTAAAGTTTCCTTTTGAGCTTTGGCAGACTGGCTCCATAAAAAAGTAATTGTTCCCATTAGAATTAACCTCATTAGTTTTTTAGATATCATAGTTACGCCAAATTTATGATAAAAATAAAGTTGTGCTCAAAGTTGCGGGTAAAATTAAGTATTTTTATAAAATTATGTTTGGTTGTCAAAATTTTCCCTCGAAAAAGTCAAATATTTATCTATTAATCGTCTTTATTGCATTTGATTTGGTATTATTATTTCAGTAAAACAAATTTTTTTGTGTCAGTAAAACTTCCAATTACAATTCTATAGAAATATATTCCACTGGCTAAATTACTTCCGTCAAATTTCACTTTATAAACTCCTGGGGCTTTTTCTTCGTTCACAAGTGTGGCTATGTCTCTTCCAAGCAAATCGTAAATTTTTAATGCAACATGGCTGCTCACCGGCAGCTGATAAGTAATTATAGTAATAGGATTGAACGGGTTAGGATAATTTTGTAAAAGACTAAAATTGGAGGGAATTTCATCGTTGTTTTTCTTAATGTCAGTAATAATATCGGTACCACCTGCTTCTAAGTATCTTGCCTTAAATTCTTGAAAGTAAAGATTGGCGATTCTTTTGCTGTGGATAATTAGTGTATTTTCATTATTTGAATTTTCTGCAGCATTAGACCAGTTGTGAGAGCCTGTTACTACAATTTGATCTGCCGAACTAATATCTGCATCGATAATGGCATATTTATGATGGAGAAAGCCACTAATTGCATTACCCTTTAATAAAATATCTACTCCGTTATTTTTTAAATAATAGAATTGATTTCCTGTGTCAGTATTATTATCAAGAACTATATGTACTTTTTTACCAGCATTTTTTTTGTTTACTAAAATTTGCGCTAAGTCGCTTCTTGTAAAAGTAAGCATAGCAATATTGATAGATGAAGCAGAAAGGTTCATTGCATTTGCAATGTGGGATGTTGTGTGGTCTGAAGGGTCGAAGTAAAGCTCTATGCGTGCACCGGCAATATTAAAGACATGTGGAGTATTATTTGTCTTCCTAATTCCAAAGCGTGAATTCGCAGAATTAGGTATATCTGTGCTGCTTCCCCACATTTCCTCAAATTCTAATCTATAAGCATTTGCAAGCGATTCATCCTGAATTTCAATTACGTTTTGAGCATCATTATTATTGCCGGAATCAGTAGCATTCCATGAGCCTGTCCAAACCCAATCATTTGTATCGAGTGAATCTCTGTTGTCAAATACAGCAAATTTATTGTGCATAAGTCCAGCACCATTATTTGTTTGGTCAAAATTATCAAATATAACTGGAATGCCTGAGTTAATTAATGAATTCCAAGAGGATGTATTTCTATTATCGTATTCCCCAATAACTCGGATTTTAACCCCTCTATTTTTTGCTCCTTTAAGAGCATTTACGATAGACGAACCAACATTTCCGCTTAAACTGTACAAGGCAATATCAATTGAATGTTGAGTTGAATTTATTCTTCTTAAAAATTGTTCTGCAATATTAACTTGTTGAGCATCCTCACCTGTGGAGACTGATTTATCAACATTGTAATTGAAATATACGTTGATGGTACCACTTGATGTAAGTGATGAGGTTTCTGTAATATAATCCGGCGTACATGTAGTATCACTGTTAATTGAAGAGCAAAGTTGAACGTGATAAATTGTGGAAGGTTCAAGTCCATTTATGCTTAGACTATGTTGTGTAACTTTATTTGTATCAGAAATTATAGTTTCGTACTTATTAGTTTTTCCATATTTAATTATAGTGGTGCCGGGAATGTCAGTTTTATAACAGAAAGTTATACTGCTTGCTGTAATGTTTGACTCATAAGGAATTGTAGAAATTATTTTTGGAGCAGTTTCACTTTCGATTATGTCTTCATAAGAACGAGGTATTAGTTGATAAGAATCTTTGAATTGTGAGAGTACACCTATTATATCAAATTTACCAAAAGGAATATGTCGATTAACTATATTTGTTTTAGAATTTATTCTTGCCTCAATTGTATCGTTGCCTGATAAAAGATTATAATTTGTACCGCTTCCAGCTGCACTCCAAATCGTTGCTGAAGTATTGTTTGTAGTCATGACTTTTTCAATACCGTTGATGCGGACAATTCTTGCTTCATAAGGTTCTATAGTGCTTTGTCTCTGAGATTTAATTTGTGATATTGAAAGAGTTAGAGTATCGTAAACTATATTTCTTTCAGAAATTTTTAGGATTGTTGCTGGATTAAGTTCAAAAAGGTTATAAAACGGAGATACTTTTCCTACCACAATTATTTTGTCGCCTCTCTTAACATTATTTGTAATTGAAGAATCATATACAGCTAACCCGGAATTGTCATCTTGCAAATAAGAAGGACCGCCAAATTCATTTGCAACAGTTACAACACCTTCCGTTACTACCCATTTGCCCAAGTAAAGGTGAGCTCCGTTTTCATTTTTAATTTTAATTTCGGAAATTTTCTTTGGTGAACCGCAGACTAAAATTTTAGGATTAATTTTTGCCGGTGTAAATGTTATACCATCGGTGCTTGATAGAAATGGAACAGTGAATTCATCTGTAGAATCAACAGCCGTAACATTTGGAATATTTATTATTATACTGTCATTTGCAGTTAATGTGAAGTTCATAAAGAAAGTAGTGTCTTTATAACTACTAACAAATGCTGATTTGTTTTCTGTTGTAATTAAGGAGCTGTTCCATTTGAACAATTCGGGTTTTATTAATTTTAAAGCGCGTATTGTATCGGCAGTTGATTTAACGATAAAAGTTAGTTTGGCTGGCATATTGAATTCTAAAATAGCAGGGAAAACAGAAACTTTGATTGGTTCATCATTAGAGTTAATGATTTTTGTATAATTAGCTGTCTCTTTTATTAAAGTTGAGTTATTAGTATAGCGGCTGAATGGTACATAAGTTTTGTTTCTGTTAAGTTCAATGTAAGATGTCGTTTCTTTTTCAGATTTACAAATTGTTAGATTTTCAAACGCTTTGGCAAAAGTGTTACACCAAACTGAAGCATATAAAAATATCGCCGAAGTAAGTAAAAATTTTTTAATGAATTTCATTTTCATAATCCTGCTTTTTTACATTCATTTTTTACCCTTTTGATTGCTTATAACTCAATTTTTAATTGAAAACCTTTTATTAATATTTTAGGAAAAAGTTATATATTAAAGTCCAAAAGAGCAAACAGAACTATTAAAAAGTTAAGAAAGACAGAAAAATTTGTTAGACCCAAAATTTTTTACACACCCAAATTATTTAAAAATGGTGTTGATGTTATATCTTTTATTAATCCAGCCGATGCATTAGAAAATTATGTCTTCACCTTTATTCTGTTTACTTTTTTCCTGCTCCTTTTACTTTAATTATCTTTGCTGTTAAAATCTCTAAGATTAATTGTCATTTCATAATGTAATAAGGTTAATTTAATCATGGTAGTCTTTTGTTACTAAGTTAGTTGTGCTAATAACTCAATCCCTTTACTAAGGTTATGCAATGTTCTTTCTTTTGCTCATCGTAATAAAAAATATTTTCCTTCAAAAAAACTTAGTCTTTTTACTCCAAACTTAGTAACATGCCCGTACCTCATAAAAACTCAACCTTTGGGAATTCACCACCTACGATAAGTATTCACCACATTTTGGAGTGGTGGATTCCATTTGTGGATTACCTTATTACCCAAACCCCCTCTTTTATAAGCTAATAAGGTTAATTCTCATCTGGGCTATGCTCTGTTACTAAGGTTACCTCTGTTATTAGCATACTTCTCTTTTTAAGGTATGCGATGTTTTTTCCTTTGCTCATCGTAATAAAAAATATTTTCCTTCAAAAAAACTTAGTCTTTTTACTCCAAACTTAGTAACATGCCCGTACCTCATAAAAACTCAACCTTTGGGAATTCACCACCTACGATAAGTATTCACCACATTTTGGAGTGGTGGATTCCATTTGTGGATTACCTTATTACCCAAACCCCCTCTTTTATAAGCTAATAAGGTTAATTCACATCTGGGCTATGCTCTGTTACTAAGGTTACCTCTGTTATTAGCATACTTCTTTTTTTAAGGTATGCGATGTTTTTTCCTTTGCTCATCGTAATAAAAAATATTTTCCTTCAAAAAAACTTAGTCTTTTTACTCCAACCTTAGTAACATGACCCATACTTCATAAAAAACTCAACCTTGGAGAATTTACCATTTTATGGATTAGCTTATTAGAAAACAATCATGCTTTGCTGCAGTAAGTCTTTGCTTTTCTTTTATGCACAAGAATACAGTTAATTTTTTCATATTCTGCTTCCCGCAGTAAGCACGTTGCATAATTTGTGTTAATTGTTGTTAGTGTAAGAATGAATTTATTTTTTAGAGTATTAAATCGAATGCAGCTATATTTTTTTGTTTTTCAATCTAAGAGAATTGGTAACCACAGAGACTGAACTAAAAGACATTGCTAAAGCGCCAATCATTGGGTTTAGCATACCGAATGCAGCAAGGGGGATTCCTATAGTGTTATAAATAAACGCCCAGAAAAGATTCTGTTTAATTGTTTTTATTGTTTGTTTTGACAAGTTAATGGCTTTTACAACACTCATTAAATCGTCTTTTACTAATGTGATATGTGAGGTTTCAATTGCTATATCGGTTCCACTCCCAATTGCTATTCCGACGTCTGCCTCGGCTAAAGCCAATGCATCATTAATTCCATCTCCTACCATAGCAACGATTTCGCCTTTCCTTTTGTATTCTTTTACTTTTTCTGCTTTTTGTTGTGGTAGTAATTCAGCAATAAATTCGCTAACGTTTACTTTTTTTGCAATTGCCTCTGCTGTTCGAATGTTATCTCCAGTCAACATTACAGTTTTTATGCCCAAGTCTTTTAATAACTGAATTGCCTGCATGCTGTTTTCTTTTATTGGATCTTCAATAACAAAGGCACATTTTATATTCCCTTCAATTGCTGCAAATATGACTGTTTTACCTTCGACCAGTAAATCATTGGTTTTTTCTTCTATATTTTTGATGTTGATGGCATATTCACTCATTATCTTTTTGTTGCCAATTACCACTGATTTGCCATTAACCACACCTATTACTCCACTTCCAGTTAGGCTGTTAAAGAATTCGGGTTCTGTTAATGAGACATTTTTTGATTTTGCGAACTCTACAATTGCTTGAGCAATAGGATGTTCAGATTTGTTTTCCAGTGAAGCAATAATTTGTAAAGTATCCTCTTCAGAATTTTCTTCTGTTAAAAAGTCAGTAACCTGAGGTTTGCCAAGAGTTATTGTACCTGTTTTATCTAATATAATTGTGGTGATTTTATGTGCAAGTTCTAAAGCTTCACCGTTCTTTATTAGAATTCCAGAAGCAGCTCCTTTACCAGTCCCTACCATTATTGCAGTAGGTGTAGCAAGACCAAGCGCACAGGGGCAGGCTATAATTAATACTGCAACAAAATTTATTAATGCATTATTAAAATTGTTATTTGCACTAAGGGTCAGCCAACCAATAAAAGTAACAGTGGCTATTAAAATAACAACTGGTACAAAGATACTCGATATTTTGTCAGCTAATTTTTGAATAGGTGCTTTTGAGCTTTGAGCCTCTTCGACAAGTTTGATAATTTGTCCTAACACCGAATTGTTTCCAACGGCGGTGGTTTTGAAATTAAAAGAGCCGGTTTTATTTATTGTTCCTCCAAATACTTTAGAACCGGGAGCTTTTTCAACGGGCATACTTTCGCCTGTAAGCATTGATTCATCAACAGTTGAAGAGCCCGTAATTACAATTCCATCTGCAGGGATTTTTTCTCCAGGCTTAATAACAACAACATTACCATTCTGAAGTTCATTTATATTTATTACTTTAGTTTGTCCATCTACAATAATAGTGGCTGTTTGTGCCTGAAGCTCAAGCAGTTTTTTAATTGCACCACTTGTTTTTCTTTTAGCTTTGTGTTCTAATAGCCGTCCCAATAAAATAAGAGTAATAATAACTGCAGCAGTTTCAAAATAAACATGAGGTGCTTTGTCGGTTGAAGTTATAAAACGCGGAAACAAAACAGCAATTACACTATAAATATAAGCTGCACCAGTACCTATAGCTACAAGAGTATTCATTTCTGCTGAGAAATGCTTGAGATTGTTCCAGAAAATTTTGAAGAATCTTTTTCCTGGGTTAAAGATTACAGGTGTAGTCAAAATCAAAAGTATTTTTTGAATTGTTTCTTTGCTGATACCTTTGAGCCAACTAAATTCTGATGCCATAGAAAGCAGAAATATAGGAATTGTAAAAGCCAACGAAACAAAGAAATCTTTTTTTAATTCATAATAGTAGGAATCCTCTTCTTCACTAATCAGCATATTTTCTTGCTTTTTTTGTTCATGAGCCTCATCATATTTAAGTTTGTAGCCGTATTCTGCAATTGCATCGGCAATTTCTTTTAAGTCAACATTTGCATTTTCAGTTTCAAAACTTACTTTCTCAGAAGCAAAATTTACTGATACATTCTTTACGCCATCGAATTTGCTTACAATTTTCTCTACACGTGCAACGCAGCTAGCACATGTCATTCCCTCAACAGGTAAATTAAATTTAGCCATTGTTAGACCCTATAACTTTATAACCGGCTTCCTCTATTGCATTTATTATAGATTGTTCGTTAATCTTGTTTTCGTCATAAACTACTTTAGCTTTTCCAATTTCCACGTTCTTGCTTTCAAGTTCTAATTTAGAAAGTTCCTTTTCAATTGCCATTACGCAATGGTGACAACTCATGCCTTCTATTTTGAAATCTTTTGTGGTCATTTCTTCCTCCTAAGTTTTATTCCAAGTCAAAATTATTCACTTTTGAAAACTTATGCGTAATATAATTTTTTAAAAAAGTTACAATATTTTTTACTAATTGAGCTGCTTATTTTACTTGGTCTATGGGTCTTCTAATATTGATAGTGAGGTTTTTAAATTGACTAGCAGTTAAGCCGGTGATTTTTTTAAATTGATTTGATAAATGCTGAACGCTGCTGTAGCCTAATTTATAGGCAATTTCACTTAGTGTTAATTCTCCGTATTTGAGTAGCTCTTTAGCTCGCTCAATTTTTTGAAGCAGCGTATATTGTTCAATTGTGATGCTTTCGAGAGATGAAAATAGTCGACTAATGTAATTGTAATCTAATCCAATTTCATCTTCAATTAATTTTGAAAAATTAATATTGCTGTTTTGAATTAACTTATCATTATAAATCGAGTCAATTACTACCTTTTTTACTTTTTCAATTATACGAGCTTTACGGTCTTCAATTAGTTCAAATCCATTTTCTCTTAGAACTTTTTTTATCTTTTCAATTGGCAAATTATCGATTGATTGTTCAGTTTCAACTTCGCCTAAAGAGATTGATACGATATTAATGTTTAGCTTTTCAAACTCCTCCTTTATTACTTTTATGCATCGATTACAAACCATATTACGTATGTATAAGACATTCTTTTTCATTTCTTTTTGTAATTATTTGTTTATGTCTGTATTTGGGGTATAAAATTCATCATCATTTTTATCGATTTGCTTATTGATTCTTGATGAAAAATGACCATGCTTTGTATTTGAGCTTTTTTTATTTGAGAGGTCCTTGATAACTTGCATTCGTTCACTATTAATGTTTACCTCTTGTTCTGAATTTTTTTTACTCTTTTCATCTCTATTTTTTTCCTGTTTGCCAATTTCTATTTTCTTCTCTGCGTGTAAGATTTGTCTATTTTGGTCATGCTCAATTTTGTTTGCGGCAGATTTATGTTCATGCACAATTTGTTTTTGTATAATATTTTGAGGAGCAGATGTGCCAAGATTTTCTTGGTTTGTGTGAGCATGTTTCTTTTTATAAGAAAGGTAAGATATACCAATTGCTATTACAGCAAGAAACACAAAAGTTATTAATGCAACGTAAGCATAATTAATTAATTCCATAAAAAAATATAGTTTTTAAATAAAAATATAATAAAAGAAATACTAAACTGAAGGATTTCAAATTCATTATTAAAGCGGGATAATTTTTCCCCTTGATTAACTTCTTTTATTGCTCATGAATTGATTGTTATATTATATTGTTCAGATTTAGTGTGATCTTATTCTTTCGAATAAAACGTACTCAGCATTGAAGGTTAAATTTCTACTTTATTTTGTCAGAAGTATTGATTGGAAACTAAATTTATTTTCTTTGCTAATCATTGTCGTAAAAGCTAAACATGTTTACATTAGAAATATTATTTGAGTGAATATCAAGTCTATTTCTCTTTTTATAAGAGGTATCCTTGTAATTAATTTCATTTAAAATTTTCATTCTGTCTTCGCTATAAGTTGGCTTATTTTTAATAATATTATGTGAGGCAAATCTTTTTCTCTCACTATATTTGTACTCATTACTTCTTTGGCTGTTTCTATCATCGTAGTAATACTGCTGTTCGTGATAGTGTACTTTTTTAGGGGTAGCAGAATCATAATTTGGTGCTAAATTTTTTAATAACTCAACTGATTTATAATTAGCAATTTCATTTTTGTATTTCATAGCTGGGTTCAGCTTTTCGCCTTTTAGCTTAAAGGCTAAATACGAAAAGAAAATAATTATTAGCATTAAAGCGGCGAACAACAAAACGCTTGTATATATTATTGGTAGTAAAGTCATTTTTTTCTCCAAAGTTCGCTTTTATAACGCAATATGCGTACCAAAAAAATGTTGGTAATTTTGATTGCTTTATTGTGCAAAGTGTAGCTTATGTGTCTGATATTGATACAATCTTATTGAAACGTTCTAATTTAAGAAGATTATTTGAAGGAGACAGAAAATTGCTTATCTTATTTAGAAACAACAAATTAGAATATATCACAAATTGGAAAAGTAAATTATTTTTGATATCTTTTAGTCCGAAATATGTTAACAAACTTGCTTGCAGTTAGCAAGTTATTGAGTTTTTATTCATTCAAGAAATTACTTAAATAAACAGAGGAATTAAATGACGAAAGCAGATATTGTTGAAATAGTTGCAACTGGTACTGGGTTAACAAAGTTAGAGACTGAAGCTATTATTGAGGGTTTTTTAAATACAGTTATTCAATCTCTAAAAGAAGGGAAAGGAATTGAAATAAGAGGTTTTGGAAGTTATAAAGTTAAAAAAAAGAAAGCTCGTTATGCGCGAAACCCCAGAACTGGTGAAAAAGTGTATGTAGAAGAACATTACGTGCCAGTTTTTAAATTTTCTAAAGATTTCAAATCTGCTGTAGACCAAGGCATGAAATTAACTTTGCAAAAAGAAGAGTCTAATTGAAAAGCTTTTGGTACAATTTTAATTTATTGGAGACTTCGTTAAACACTGGTCGAATAATTTATGGTTAACAATGAAAAAAACAATTTTACAGTTTGTACAAACTGTGGTCAGAGTAACGAAATAGATGCTAAATTTTGTAAAAATTGCGGCAAGCCATTAAGCAAATCTATAAAAGGCAAAAAGTCATCTAAAGCCAAAAAAGAAATTGAGCTTAAAGAAAACAAGCCACAACTTATATTATCAACCACAAAATTAGTTTATTTAACTTTTTCGCTGTTGATTGTCGGTTTTGCTATTTTATTCTTTTCCGGCACTTTTGATGTAGTAAGACCAAGTAAATCGACAGCTTCTAATAATTTTAATGAGATTCATAAAGGTGTTGACCTAAATAATATAAATGAGATAAAAAATTTGCAATCAATAGTAGATAAAAATCCAGAGGATTATGAAGCACTTTTAAAATTGGCGCATTTACAAAACGATTCTGGGTTATACGATGCAGCAATTCAAAACTATACTCGATATTTAAAGAAATATCCATCTGATGCAGATGTAAGAGTTGATATGGGGGTTTGTTATTATCAGCTTGGCAAAATAGATGATGCAATTGATGCAATGGAAACAGCGCTAAAATATCAGCCTAAACATCAAATAGCTCACTTAAATCTTGGCATTGTAAATTTAGCTGCTGGCAATGTTGAGAAGGCAAAGGAGTGGTGGCAGAAGGCTGTTCAAATTAACCCAAATTCTGATGTAGGCAAAAAAGCGGCGGAATTATTGAAATCACATAAATAGGAGGAATGATATGCCTTGTGGTAGAAAAAGAAAACGTCATAAGATGGCCACACACAAGAGGAAAAAAAGGCTACGTAAGAATCGTCATAAAAAGAAATTAAGATAAGACGAAAAGCCACCTTAGCTCAGTTGGTAGAGCAGCGCATTCGTAATGCGCGGGTCGGCGGTTCAAGTCCGCCAGGTGGCTCAAGCTACTTTTTTATTTTAACACAATTTTTTAAAGAAATTTTACTTGCGTAGTTACAAGCTTATAACCAATTTTAATTCATTTTCAAACTATAATCATATCTGTCCAATATATTTTTTATTTCGTTCCTAAATGGACTTAATCTATTTATTTGTCCTTTATCCTAAAAATATTCTGTTCTGAGGGGACAATAAAGCTTTGATTATGCATAAACCAATGTAATCCCTTTAGGAATTATATAGTTATAGAATAATAAATATCAAACTGAAGTTAAAAGTCCCGTAGGGACGAGATAGGGATTGATTTACAAGACAAGTAGAATAGTCCAAAATCATGAAGTTTTCAAAATTTATTTGGTAATTCATCCCTTCGGGATTTGATTTCAAAATTATTTTGGACAGCAGTGACTATAATAGTAATTCCTAAAATTCATTTCCTTTTTGGATTTAGTTTATCCCACTTTTACCCACTCAAATGCTTTGAGCTTTGCAGTGCTTACCTTATTCACCATTAAAAATTACTTAAAACTATTTTTTGTAAAAAAAATCTTGACAATCCATTAGAAAAACTGTTATTTTGCTATTAAGTGGGTAAAAGTGTTTAATTTTCCCAAATGGTGGTGAATAATGTTTATAGGCAGCTTTAAATATTCGGTTGACTCAAAAGGTAGAGTTAGCATTCCAGCAAGATTCAGAAAGTACATTAATCCTGAAGCCAACGATACTTTTTTTATGACTAGGGGTATTGTTCAATGTATAGACATCTACCCTCAAGATTATTGGAAACAAGAAGTCTTACAAAGAATCGACCAGCTTGATGATTTTGATATTGAGGAATCTATTTTTAAACGTATGCTGTTAGAACTAGCCGCTGAGGATAAGCTCGACTCTCAGTCCAGATTGCTAATTCCAAGAAACTTACTTGAGTTTGCAGCTATTGAAAAGGATGTGTTAATATTAGGACAAAATAAAAAAATAGAAATTTGGAATCCTGATATTTATGAAGCACATAAAAAAGAAAACGAAAAGCCTTATGCAGAAATTGCAAAACAAGTTATGCAAAAAAGATTCAAATGATTTATCATGTTCCAGTATTGGTTGAAGAAAGTAAGAGATTACTTATTACTCGAAAAGAAGGAATATACTTCGATGGCACTATTGGCTACGGGGGACATTCGGAAAAGTTTTTAGAGATACTAAGCAAAAAATCTAAACTTATTGGAACAGATAAAGATTACAATGCATTTAAATTTTGTGAAGAAAAATTTAAGAACGATAAAAGAGTTACAGTTTATCATACAAGTTTTATTGATATCGATAAAATTTCTAAAATCGAGTTCATTGAAAAATATGATGGCATCTTTGCAGATTTAGGTGTTTCTTCTTTCCAATTGGATAATCCGGAAGCCGGGTTTACTTTTAGAGAAGAAGCAAATCTTGATCTCAGGATGAACAAAAATCAAGGTGTTCCAGCCTCAGAAATTATAAATTTATTTTCTGAGAACGATCTAGCAAAGATTTTTTTCGATTACGGTGAAGAAAAAAATTCAAAAAAAATAGCCAGAGAAATCGTTAAAGCACGAAAGTTAAAGGCAATTAAAACTACTGCAGAATTGAGATTTATTATAGAAAGAATAACTAATAGAAGATATTTAACGAAAACCCTCAGCAGAATATTTCAAGCACTTAGAATTTTTGTAAACAATGAGCTTGAAGAGTTAAAAATATTTTTGGAAAAATCTATTGACCTTTTAGCTATAGGTGGAAGAATGGTTGTGTTATCTTATCATTCATTAGAAGATAGAATTGTAAAGGAGAAATTTAAACTTGAAGCCAGTGATTGTATATGTCCACCCGGCACGCCTATTTGTGTATGTGGTAAAAAAAAACGTGTTAAAATATTGACACCAAAACCCATAGTAGCTCTTAAAAGTGAAATAGAAATTAACAAAAGAGCTAGAAGCGTTAAATTAAGAGCCATAGAAAAAATAGCTTAAAAGTATGTTACTGAAAAGAACAATTTTATTAATTGCGCTTGGATCATTTATACTGTTCGTATACGTTATGGTGTTTTCTGAAATAAAAAAACTAAATCTAAAAAAACTGAAACTTGCTGAACAACTATCCGAAAGAAAAAATAAAATAGAATTAATGAAAGTAGATGTTCAAAAATTATCTACCGAAGAAAGAATTGTAAAAATAGCTGAGGATTCTTTAGGACTTATAAGAGCTACTGAGCAATTTGAAGTTCTTTACCTTAACAGTAACCTTGTAAAACAAATTCAACGTGTTGTAAATCAGAAATATGAATAATTCAAGAGTACTTTCAGTAATTCTTGTTGTCTTTTTAATAATAGGATTCCTTTTACAGAGATTATATCAGGTTCAGATTGTCAATCACGACTACTATACTTTGGTAGCTGATAGACAACAAAATAAATATAGATTAATTAAGGCTGAACGGGGAATTATTAAAGACGCAAATGGCGAGGTAATGAGTTTTACTAAGGACAATGTTTCCTTTTATGTGGATACCAGAATGATGAACGAAAAGAAAATAGACAAAATTTCTTCCTTGTTCTCTAAAGTTTTTCACAAGGATAAGAACTACTACAAAAAATTAATATTAAATGGAGATAATAATGTATGTCTCGAAAAAAAAGTTACTATGGATTTAGCTCTTAGAATAAAAGATACTACAATTGATGGTCTTTTTTATCAGGATGATTATACACGAGTTTACCCTTACGGAAGTCTTGCCTCACATTTGCTAGGTTTTGTTAACAATGAAATGGAAGGCGTAGCTGGGATTGAAAAGACTTACAACGATAAACTAGCTGGTGTTGACGGAAAATATTTAATTGAAAGAGACGTCGTAGGAAGACCTGTATCTGTAAATGACAATGTTTCACGTCCGCCAGTTCCAGGTGATAATATTATACTTACAATAAAAAGAAATTATCAAAAAATACTTGAAGAAGAATTGATTAATGGACTTAAAAAATATGATGCTAAATCTGCTGTAGGAATTATAATGAACCCCAATAACAGTGAAATTTATGCGTTGGCTAATGTTCCTACATATGACCCTGCAAACTATAATTTATTCGATGCAGATTCTCGTAGAAACAGAGCATTAACAGATACTTATGAACCAGGTTCTACTTTTAAATCATTTATTATGTCGATTCTTTTTAATAATAATCTTGTTAAAGAAGATGAAATAATAAATACAGAAAACGGAGAATATCAGTACAAAAGTGTAAAAATAAAGGATACACATAAATTTTCTAAGCTGACTGTAAAAGAGATTCTTGAACAATCTAGTAATATTGGCATGACCAAATTGTCTGAAAGAATAAATGATGAACTGCTTTATAAAAGTTTAAGGGATTTTGGTTTTGGTAATCCTACAGGAATTGATTTGCCCGGAGAAGCTTCTGGATTATTAAAAAAGCCAGACCAATTCTCTGGCTTAACTAAAGCATTTTTATCTTTTGGTTATGAAATTTCAGTAACTCCATTACAACTTATAACTGCTTACAGCGCTTTAATAAATGGTGGTTTTTTATTCCAACCTTATCTTGTAAAGTCAATAACAGATTATAAGGGAAACTTAATTTATGAGAATCGCCCTGTTAAGGTGCGACAAGTAATTTCTGAAAATACTTCTGAGGAAATGAGAAAGTTACTTATTGGCGTGGTAGAAGAAGGAACAGGCAGAGAAGCCAGATTTGATGATTTTCTCGTAGGTGGAAAAACCGGTACATCGCAAAAATTAATAAATAATTCTTACTCCAATAATCAGTATAACTCATCATTTGTTGGATTTTTGCCAGCAGAAAACCCCCAATTGATTTGTCTCATCTTATATAATTCGCCTGCAGTTGGAAAGTATGGCGGCTTGGTCGCTGCCCCAGTCTTTAAAAATGTTATGCAAAGAATTATTGAATCTGATGTGAACCTACTAAGAGAAAAAAAGAAGATTATTAGAGATGAGAACCTGATAAATAATTTTATTACTTCAAAACAACTAAAAAGTAATACTGATTTTTTTGATGTGCCAGTTAAAAACAAAAGCTTAAAGAAAAATGACAGTTTTAACTTTGCAAATAGAACTACTATGCCTAGCTTGTTAAATAAATCAATTAGAGATGCTATTTCAGTTATGAGTGAACTTGGAATTAGATACAAAATTCTTGGTAGCGGTAAAGTTATCTCTCAAAGTATTATACCCGGTACGGCTATAAATAAAGATAGCATTTGCGTACTGCAGTGTGGAACTAATATAAAGTTCTCATCAATAAATTTAAATTAAATGAAACTAGTTGAGCTTTTAAATTTAGTTAAAGTTATACAAGTTGTTGGTAAACCGGAAGATAAATTAGTAACTGAACTAACTAACGACTCACGCGAGGTAATTAAAAATTCTATCTTTTTTGCAATAAAAGGATTGAAAGATAATGGCAATAAATATATTGAAGAGGCGATTAATAATGGTGCATGTGCAATTGTAACTGAAAAAGATAGCAGCTTACCGGAACAGTTATTTACTCATACCAATACGGTTAAAATTGTAGTGGAGAATTCAAGAAAATCTTTTGCTGAGTTTTCAAATCATTTTTTCGATGAGCCTTCTAAAAAAATAACTCTAATTGGTGTAACGGGAACGAAAGGTAAAACTACCACTGCTTTCTATATAAAAAATGTTTTTCAAAATGCAGGATATAAAACTGGCCTTATCGGTACTATTGCAAGTTATATTGGAGATGAAAAAATTAATACTAATCTAACTACACCGCAACCTAACACAATTAACAAACTGCTGAAAAAAATGGTGCAGGAAAATTGCACTCACTGTGTTATGGAAGTGAGCTCAATAGCCCTTGACCTGCATCGAGTTGATTATTTGGATTTTAATTTTGCCGTTTTTACTAATATTACTTCAGACCACATGGATTACCATAAAACATTTGACCACTATTTGGCCTCCAAAAAAATATTATTCGATATGATAACTCCTAATAATAATATTGTGTATAACAAAGATGATGTAAATTCATCTAAAATTATCAAGACGTCTTCAGCATTAAAACATTCTTACGGTAGTGATGAGGCCGAGTTTAAAATAAAAAACATTGAATATTCTTTAGATGGCACATCATTTACAATAGAGTATCTTAAAAAAGATTACCTTTTGTCTACCAGTCTAGTTGGTCATTTTAACGCTTATAATGCAACAGCTGCTTTTGCAACAGCTGTCGTTGCAGGAGTTGAACCCGAGACAGCGATAAAAGGAATTGCTAAAACACCTCAAGTACCAGGCAGATTTGAAATTGTAAGCAGCGGTGCTAAAAAAGTTATTGTTGATTATTCACATACGGCTGACAGTCTAAAACAGGCATTAAGTGCAATTCAACATATTGTTAAAGGACAAAGATCAATTATTACTGTGTTTGGCTGCGGTGGTGATAGGGATAGGACTAAGCGACCAGTAATGGGCAAAATTGCAACTGAAATGAGTGATTACGTGTTTGTAACTTCAGATAATCCGCGTACAGAAGACCCTGTAAAAATAATAGAGGAAATAGTAACCGGAATTAAAACTAAAAATTATGAGACTATTGTTGATAGAGAAGAGGCAATTAAAAAAGCAATTCTTTCTTCTGACCCCGATTCGGTTATTCTTATTGCTGGAAAAGGTCATGAAGATTACCAAGAAATTAATGGTATTAAATATCATTTTTCCGATAAAGAAATAGCGGAGAAATATTTAAAATAATGTCAAAACTCAAAATAACATTAGAAGATTTATTATTGATACCGGGGGCGAAAATTCACAATGAACATTTGTTTGTTCCAACTTCACTTGTTTCAATCGATTCGAGAAACATTGAAAAGGGAGCAATATTTTTTGCAATTAAAGGACAAAAATTTGATGGACACGATTTCATAAAAGAGGCGGTTCGTAAAGATGCTGTTGCTGTTGTTTTGAACGAAGATAAAATAAATGACTTGTTATCGTTAAATGTAACTTTGATTATAGTACCTGATACAACTGTAGCTCTTGGTGAATTAGCAAAAATATGGAGAAATAAATTGTCCGCTAAAGTAGTTGCACTAACAGGTAGTAATGGAAAAACAACAACAAAAGAATTAATTGCACATTTATTAGCACAAAAATTTAAAGTGGTTAAAACCGAAGCTAATAACAATAATCACATTGGAGTGCCACTTACAATTTTTAGTGCAGACGATAAAACTGAAGTTTTAGTATTAGAATTAGGAACTAACCACTTTGGTGAGATACCTTATACTGCTTCAATTGCACAGCCGGATTATGCACTAATTACCAATATTGGCGATAGTCACTTGGAATTCTTTGGCAACAGAGAAAACGTCTATGCAGAAAAATCTGCAATATTTGAAGAAACAATTAAAAGAGGTGGGAAAATTTTTGTGAACTATGATGACCCCATTATTAAATCTAAAACCAAAAACTTAGCAAACAAAATAACTTATGGTTTTAGAGGTATGACCGACTACAGAGGTAAAATTGTTTCAATTGGTGAATTTGGCGAAACAAAAATTTCGATTGGATATAATAATAAAAAAATTGAAGTCTCTTTGCCTGTTTACGGAAAATCAAATGCCGAGAATTTTTTGTCGGCAGCAACAGTTGCATTAGAATTAGGTCTTAATAAAACAGAAATTATTAATGCTGCTAAAAAATTAAAACCGCCTGAAGGAAGGCTTAATGTAAAAATCAAAAAGAAAATTGTTTTAATCGATGATACTTACAATGCAAACCCGGATTCAGTAAAAGCAGCTGTTGATCTAGTTGAAAGAATAAAGGTATATAAAAAGAAAATTTTGATTTTAGGAGATATGCTTGAACTTGGTGAGGCATCGCCAAAGCTGCACGAGGATTTAGAAATCGTTATTCCAAATAATAAACATTATACAGTGTATACACTTGGGTTAATGATGAAGTTTTTGCATAACGCTTTAAAGAATACTGAAGTTTATGCAAAACATTTTGATTTTAGAACTGAATTAATAGATGAAATTAATCAAAGTGATTTCACTGAATCTGTAATTCTTGTAAAAGGTTCACGTGGAATGAAAATGGAAGATTTCGTTAAAATACTTGAGGAAAAATATAGATAATGTTTTACTATTTATTTGATTATATAAACAAGATTTTTAACCCGCCTGGTTTTGATGTGTTTAGGTTCCTTACTTTTAGGTCTGCACTTTCAGCTATTACTGCGCTCTTTATGGCTTTTTATGTGGGACCGAAAGTCATAAAAAAATTGAAAGAAAAACAAATTGGAGAAAAAATAAGAGATGACGGACCGCAAACACATAAGCAAAAAGCTGGTACCCCTACAATGGGTGGGATTATCATATTATTCTGCGTTTTTGTGCCTGTGATACTATGGGGCGATATAAAAAGCATTTACATTGATTTGGTGCTCTTCGGCACTTTGTTTCTTGGTGCTGTTGGTTTTTTAGATGATTATTTAAAAGTTGTAAAAAAGTATCCTAAGGGATTGATTGCTAAATATAAACTTCTTGGACAAGTAATTGTAGGTTTAGTAATTGGAGGTGCAATTTATTTTTTGCCAGAGTTTGCACCCTTTAATACACAAACTACTCTTCCTTTCTTTAAGAACTTGAATTTCGATTTTTCTTATATGTATATACCATCCGTTGTATTTATAATTACAGCAACTTCAAATGCAGTAAACTTAACTGATGGATTGGACGGTTTGGCAATTGGTTCTTTTGTAATTGTTATGATGGCACTTGCAATCATTAGTTATGTCTCCGGTAATATAATCTATGCTGATTACTTAAATATTATGTATTTGCCAGGTTCGGGGGAACTAACAGTTTTTATTGCAGCAATTGTAGGTGCAGGATTAGGTTTCTTATGGTTTAATTTTTACCCTGCTCAAGTATTTATGGGAGATACAGGTTCTTTGGCTTTGGGAGGTGCTTTTGGTATCATAGCCATTCTAATAAAGAAAGAACTTTTAATACCAATTTTAGGTGGTCTTTATTTTTTAGAGGCATTGTCTGTAATTGTTCAACGTGTTTACTTCAAGTATACAAAAAAGAAATACGGTGAAGGTAGAAGAGTTTTTAAGATGGCACCAATACATCATCATTTTGAATTATGCGGTTGGCCAGAACCTAAAATTGTAATAAGATTTTATATAATAACAATAATTTTAGCCATTTTAAGCTTAGCATCGTTTAAGGTAAGATGATTAACATAAAAGGTAAAAAAATATCGATTATAGGCGCTAAAGAAAGCGGTGTTGCTGCTGCAAGGTTATGCAAAATGCTTGGTGCAATTCCTTTTGTTAGTGATTGTGATAGTGAACAAAAATTGATTGAATATAAAGAGATTTTCCAAAATGAAGGGATTGATTATGAACTGGGTAGTCACACCAGCAAAGCCCTTGAATGTGATTTTATTGTGACAAGCCCCGGTGTTCCGTCAAATTCTGAGATTTTAACTAAAGCAAAACAAAATAAAATTAGAATAGTAAGCGAGATTGAATTTGCATCTTGGTTTTGCAATGCAAAAATTATTTCGATAACTGGTACTAATGGTAAAACAACAACTACTTCACTTTGTGCTCATACTCTGAAGAAAAGTGGCTACACAGCTTATGCCGCTGGCAATATTGGTAAGGCTTTCTCTGACTTAGCATTAAATGTTTCTTCAAAAGATTTTATAGTGCTGGAAACTTCTAGTTTCCAGCTGGATTTTATTGAAAATTTCAAACCCGCCGTTGCTGTGATTTTAAATATCACTCCTGATCATTTGGATAGATACAATAACAGTTTTGATGAATATCGGAATTCTAAATACAACGTAACTAAAAACCAAGATGAAAATGATTTATTTGTTTTTAATGCTGATGATGAGAATACATACGCCGACGTAATTAATAAAAAAGTAAAGAGATTAGGATTCTCTCTTAAAAAAGAATTACTGAATGGAAGCTTTTATAAAGAAGGGAAAATATTCTTTGCAAAAAATGGATTTATTGAAGAAGTCTGTAATACCAACGCACTTAAAATAAAAGGTATGCATAATGTTGCAAATGCATTAGCCGTGGTTAATGTGGCTAAAATGCTTAACATTTCTAACAACAAAATTAGAGATGCTCTATTTTCGTTTGAAGGGGTAGAGCATAGGTTAGAATTTGTAAGGGAAATTAACGGCGTAAAGTATATCAATGATTCTAAAGCAACTAATGTTGATTCCGTTTGGTACGCCCTTGAAAGTTTTTCGGAACCAATATATTTAATTCTTGGAGGCAAAGATAAAGGAAATGATTACAACCAAATAAGACAATTGGTAAAAACAAAAGTTAAAAAGATATATGCAATAGGTTCGTCTGCGCAAAAAATTTACGATTACTTCAAAGACATTGTTGAAGTTGAATTTCAAAAGAGTTTAGAAGAGTCCGTTTTAACGGCAAGAAAAGAAGCCCAGCCGGGTACAATCGTTCTTTTATCCCCTGCTTGCGCAAGTTTTGATATGTTCGAAAACTTTGAGCACAGGGGAAATGTATTTAAACAAGTTGTGAATGGATTAGTGTAATGAAAAAATTAGTTCGACTGCTTATAACCATTGTTTTGATTTTAATGTTGCTTGGTGCCATAGTGGTTTTTACTGCAAGTGGTACATACAGTGCATCGAAGTTTAACAACATGTATTACCTCTTTGGTTCACATATTTGGAAAGTCCTTGTTGCAATAGCTTTGTTGTTTCTAATTCCACTATTGCCTTATGATTATTACAGAAAGTATAGTAAATATATACTGATGATTGCGGCATGTTTATTAATTGTCACCTTATTTATGCCTCGTTATAAAGGTGCTTCTAGGTGGATAGAGTTAAGCTTTATAGGTTTTCAGCCATCAGAAATTGTGAAGATTGCTGTTATTATTCACATTGCTAAATTAATAGAAAAGAAAGGTGATTTAATTTCGGATTTTAAGAAAGGCTTTATGTACTGTCTGTTTTGGGTCCTTTTTGTTTGTACATTACTTTTCTTTCAGCCTAAGGTTAGCGACGCTTTAATAATTGCCATTACTTCTTTTTCTATACTTTATGTAGGCGGTGCAAGATTAAAGCATATTATTTTTACTGCCCTAAGTTTTGGGACGCCTGCAGTGCTTTTAATGTTTTTGATAAAGCATACTCGCGAAAGAATTTTAACTTTTTATGAAAGTTTTATTAATGGTGGCGATGCTAATATTCAAGTGATGCAAGCTAAAATAGCTTTGGGAAGTGGTTATTGGCTTGGCGTTGGTTTAGGACATAGTCGCCAAAGTGACTTGTTCTTGCCTGAATCTTATGGCGATTTTATTTTTTCAATAATCGGTGAAGAGCTTGGTTTTATAGGAGCAGCATTGGTTTTAATTTTATATCTCGTGTTATTTATTGCTGCTTTAATTATAGCAAAAAAAGCTCAAGATAAGTTTGGACAACTGTTGGCATTTGGCCTTGCTGTAAATATTATGATGAGTGTAATTGTAAATACTGCTGTGGTTATTGGTTTAATTCCAACGACAGGTATTACTCTGCCATTTATAAGTTTTGGAGGAACGTCTATAATGATTTTTGCAGTTTCGGTTGGGATAATAATTAATGTTGCAAATCAGTCACTTAAAACAAGCGAATTAAAATTAGCACAGGTGTAAAAATATTGAAAACGATTTACAGATTTTTGTTTGCAGGTGGCGGTACTGGTGGCCATTTATATCCAGCTGTAGCTGTAGCACAGCAAATTAAAATGATAAAACCGGAATCAGAAATTTTGTTTATTGGAGCTAAAGGTAAAATGGAATCTCGTATAGTTCCTAAACTTGGATTTAATTTTAAATCAATCTGGATAAGTGGTTTTACAAGAAAGTTTAGTATAGACAATATTTTGTTTCCATTAAAATTACTTGTTTCTCTGTCTCAATCATTATTTTATTGTATTAAGTTTCATCCTCAGGTTGCTATTGGCTCAGGTGCTTATGTTTCGGGTCCAGTTATTTGGAGCGCTTCAATTCTTGGCTCTCGGATTTTGTTGATGGAGCAGAACAGTTATCCTGGTTTAACTAACAGATTACTTGAAAAAAAAGCTGACCAAATTCATATAACCTTTGAAGATTCTAAAAATTATTTTAGAGATAAAAGTAAACTTAAATTATCGGGAAATCCTGTAAGAATAAATTTAGAGTTAATTGACAAATCAGTTGCTTTAGAAAAATTTCAATTATCTAACGCCAAGAAAACATTGTTAATATTGGGTGGAAGTGGTGGAGCTTTATCAATTAATGAAGCCGTAAAAAATAATCTAATAAATTTATTGGAAAAGAATATTCAAATTATTTGGCAAACAGGCAGTTTTTATTTTGAAAGATACAAGCATCTTAACTCTGCTGATGTAAAAGTTGTTCCTTTCATTGATGATATGGCTGTCGCTTATTCTGCTGCAGATTTATTGGTTGCCAGAGCTGGCGCTACCACTATTGCCGAAGCATCATATCTTGGATTGCCAGTTATATTTGTCCCATCGACTAACGTAGCAGCAAATCATCAGTATAAAAATGCAATCACTCTTAAAAATAATGACGCAGCTGAAATTGTTGAGGATAGCCAGGTAAATCAAAAAATTGTTGATAAGATAATGGAAATAATATTTGACGAAAACAAACTAAAATCATTTTCACAAAACATAAAAAAGTTTTCTAAACCTAATGCTGCAAAAAATATTGCACTTGATGCAATTAAGCTTGCTGAAACTTTTAATAGGGACTGAAAAAATTATGATGATGCTTGCAGTAAAAAAGATTCACTTCGTTGGTATTGGCGGTATAGGAATGAGTGGGATTGCTGAGATACTCTTAAATCAAGGATTTACAATTACCGGCTCAGACCTTAACAAAACCGAAATAACTGACCATTTAGAAAAATTGGGTGTAAAAATTTATGAGGGGCATTCACCTAATAACATTAGGGATGTGGATGTTGTTGTTTATTCTTCTGCTGTTAGTCAAGATAACCCAGAAGTAAAGGCTGCAATTGAACGTAAAATACCTGTTATTAAACGATCTGAAATGCTTGCGGAATGTATGCGTATGAAGCATGGAATATCAATTGCTGGAACGCATGGCAAAACTACCACAACTTCAATGGTTGGATTAGTCTTAACTGAAGCTAAAATTGATCCCACTATTATCGTAGGCGGAAAACTAAGTGGCTTGGGGGGAACAAATGCAAGATTAGGCAAAGGTGAGTTTATAGTAGTTGAAGCCGATGAGTTTGATAGAACCTTCTTAAAACTTACACCTACAATTGCAGCGATTACAACTTTAGAAAAAGAACATTTGGACACCTACAAGGATCTTGATGACATAAAAGCCGCTTTCATTGAATTTGCTAATAAAGTTCCTTTTTATGGATTTGTTGTACTTTGTCTTGATGAACCCGCTCTCCAAGATATTATTCCTGAAATTAATAAGAAAATTTTTACGTATGGATTATCTCCACAAGCCGATATACGTGCAGTGGACCTGAAATTCAAAGAAAACTCGAGTGAGTTTTCAGTTATTTATCTGGGGAAAAATCTTGGTAAAATTAAACTTAATATTCCTGGTGTACATAATGTTAAAAATTCCTTAGTTGCTGTCTGTATAGCAACTCAAATGGGTGTAGACTTTGAAATTATTAAGAAAGCTCTTGAATCTTTCTCAGGTGTTTATCGAAGATTCGAACGTAAGTATGATAATGATATTATGGTTATTGATGATTATGCTCACCATCCGACTGAAATTAATGTAACACTTGAAGGAATTAGAGCCGGATGGAACAGAAGATTAATCGCAGTTTTTCAACCACACCTTTATTCTAGAACCAAAGATTTTTATGCTGAATTCGGCAGGTCCTTTTTAAATAGTGATATCTTTGTTTGTACAGATGTTTACCCCGCTAGAGAAAAACCTATCGAGGGAATTACCGGTGAACTTATTACCAACTCAGCTAAAAATTTTGGCCACAAAAATGTCTATTATGAACCTGATAAAACTAAGATACCCGATTTGTTGATGAACATTTGTAAAAAGGATGATATAATTATTACTATGGGCGCTGGTGATATATGGAAGTACGGCGAAAAGTTTGTTGCCCTTTATAAAAATAAACAGCCTAAACGTGCATGAGCATTTAAAAATGAAAAAGCAAGTTAAAATATGGAGTGTATTGTTCTTGATAATAATTACAAGTACTTTATTTTATTTATTCGTTAATGTTGGTAGTGACCAAAACTACGCAATAGAGTTCATAGAATTAATTGGAAATAACCATTTAAGTAAAGAACAGTATTTAGAATTTGCAAATTTGACGGATAAGAAAAATTACAAGGACATCACACTGCAAATAATTAAAGACAGATTTCAAAAACATCCATACATAGCAAGTGTGGATGTAAAATATGATGCTTATAATAAAGTTTCTGTCTTTATAAATGAAAAGAATTTCGAGTCAATATTAATGAAAGACAGTACTCAATATTTACTGACTGATGAACTTCAAGTAATACCAATTTTGAACGGAACACGCAGAATAGATTATCCAGTAATTTCAAATCCACAACAGCTTGATGAAATTAAACTTTTCTCTACACTAAAAAATAATAACGATGTATTGATTGCCTCAAAAATCATTTCTGCAGTAAAATTGCTAAACCCTGGAATGTATGATGAATTGTCTGAAATAAACATGAGAAGAGGTGGAGATATTTTAATGTTGTTTTCTTCTTTGCAATTTCCTGTAGTAATTGGCAGAAGCAATGAAATTAAAAAAGTAGCCTACTTAAATAGTCTTTGGAATAACATTAACATAGATAATTTGAAAGATTATCTTGAGTACCTCGACTTAAGATTTAACGGGCATATATACTTGGGCGTTAAGAGCGATTATTTATCAACAGGGGGAAATAAATCATGAAGAGAAATATTGTTGCTGGTTTAGATTTGGGAACCACAAAAGTTTGCGCTGTAATAGCCGAACAAACTGATAGCGGATTAAATGTTCTAGGCTTTGGAGTAGCTCCTTCAGAAGGATTAAACAGAGGATTGATAGCTAATATTTCGAAAACAGCCGAGGCTATTAAAGAAGCAATGGAAGTGGCATCGAACAGAGCAGGAATGAGCGTTAGAGAATTAAATGTGGGTGTAGCCGGCGAACATATTACGAGTCTAAGACACAGAAATTATGTAACAATAAATAATCCCGAAAAAGAAATAACCAAAGAAGATTTAGACAGATTAAAAGCTGATGTGAGAACTATACGGATTCCTTCAGATAGACAAATACTTCACATTATTCCAGAAGAATTTTTTGTTGACTATCAAGGAGGCATAGAAGATCCAATTGGGATGTCCGGCTCAAGATTAGAAGCTGTAAACCATGTTGTGCTGGCTTCAATACCAGCAATGCAAAACATAAAAAAATCTGTAGAAAGAGCTGGCTTCCTTGTTAAAGATTATGTTTTGCAGCCAATTGCTTCGAGTTATTCTGTGTTGGATGAAAATGAAAAAGACCTGGGGGTTTTACTAATTGATATCGGCGGTGGGACAACTGATATAGCTGTATTTCACAATAAAAGCATTAAACACACAAAAGTAATAGGTGTTGCAGGCAATCAGGTAACTAATGATATACGAGAGGCATTGGGAATTGTTTCCCTGGAAGCAGAGAAATTAAAGAAAGAATATGGTTATGCTACAGAAGAATCTATAATAAAAGACGAAGACATTTACATAAAAGGAGTAGGTGCAAGAGGTAATATTAAAATTCCAATTACACTGCTAACTCAAATAATAAATCTTAGAATGAAGGAATTGTTTTCTTTGATTGAAAATGAAGTAAGGCAGATTGGATTTAAAAATAGAATTAAGGCAGGTGTAGTTTTAACTGGAGGCGGCTCATTACTAAAAGGTAGTGTTGATCTTGCCGAAGAGGTTTTTGGATTGCCGGCACGGATTGGTGTGCCTATGGACTTAGGAACGGGATTAGCTGATGAAATTAGCAGTCCAGAATTTGCCACTGTTGCCGGGTTAGTTCGCGGTATTCCCGGAAGCGATACATCTGAGAGTGAAAGTTTAAAAAAAGAAAAAAAACAAAACAAAATAAAGTTAAGCTCATTTTTAAAAAAAGTTCAAGAATTTTTTGACGAATTATAAATAAACCACAACAAGGAGGTAGTATGAATGATAACAATAACAAAAGCAAATTAAAATTTATTGCTCTCGACAGAGAAGAAGAACGCCCTATGTCTGCTGTACTTAAAGTAGTTGGCGTAGGAGGTGGAGGTTGCAATGCAATTGAAAGCATGATTAAAAAGGGACTATCTGGAGTTGAATACATTGCAATTAACACAGACGCTCAAGTACTACAGAGAAATTTAGCCCAGGTTAAAATCCAAATTGGGAGTAATATAACAAAAGGATTAGGTGCTGGAGCTGACCCTAATGTAGGAAGAAAAGCTGCTGAAGAAGACAGAGATAAAATTGAAAACGCCCTAAGAGGAAGCGATATGGTCTTTGTTACAGCTGGAATGGGAGGGGGTACAGGTACAGGAGCCGCTCCAATTGTGGCTTCTATTGCTAAAAGTCAAGGTGCGCTTGTAATTGGAATAGTTACTAAACCTTTTAGATGGGAAGGGAAATTAAGAACACAAAATGCAATTCAAGGTATAGCAGAATTGAGAGAATATGTTGATAGTTTAATTGTTATTCCAAATGAAAGAATATTAAACATACTGGATAGTGCCGTTACGGCACTAACAGCATTTGATAAACCCAACGAAGTATTATATGAAGCTACCCGCGGAATAGCAGATATTATTACTGTTCCAGGCATTATAAATGTTGATTTTGCTGATGTCCGTTCAGTAATGAAACATAGCGGCGAGGCACTTATGGGCTGCGGAATTTCGAGCGGTGAAAATAGGGCGATTGAAGCAGCTCAAAAAGCTATTAGTTCACCACTATTGGAAGGAGTTTCTATTAAAGGTGCTAAAAATATTCTACTTAATATTACAGGTTCTCCAAATATGACAATGCAGGAAATTGAAGAAGGAAATAAAGTTTTATACGAAGCTGCAGGTGAAGAAGCAAATATTATATTCGGCTTGGTTAGCAAAGAAGAAATGGGTGAGTATATTTCCTACACAGTTATTGCCACAGGCTTTGATTCTCATGGTGCACTTTCTGCATCAAACAATCAAAAAGAAGAGAAAATAGAAAGAGAAAAACCACAAAAAGTGTCTGCTGTAGGTGGCTTCGATGCTAAAGCTTATGAATTTAAAGACCATGCTGATTTGGATATACCAACTATATTTCGCTGGAAGAATAATACTGATGATTTGAGAAAAAAAGATAATGGCCTTGCCTCTAATAGTAGTTCTGACCAGTTAGATGCATTTGAAGTTAATGACAAAAAGAGAAGAAAAAATGAAGATTTTGAAGATGGAAGCTCTTCCTTTTTAAGAATGATGATGGACTAAATCTGAAGGGCTGTCTTTGATTTTCCCTTGTTGTGGTACGAGGTTATAATTCCGAAAGTCAAGCAGCCCTAATTTTAAAGTTTACCTTAAATATTTTGAAAATTATTTAGGTAGAAATAACCATCTTAGTTTTCTTGCATTTTATAATATATCCCACTATTTTTGAAGCTCGTCAAAAATCGATGCTGTGAATTATTAGGGGCGGACGCCGGAGTTGGAGAGCCGGGGCGGACTGTAAATCCGTTGGCGAATGCCTTTGGGGGTTCGAATCCCTCGCCGCCCACTTGAAATTAAACTTTGCGGGAGTAACTCAGTTGGCTAGAGTCACAGCCTTCCAAGCTGTTGGTCGCGGGTTCGAGTCCCGTCTCCCGCTCACGCGAAGTTCTTATATTTTTTTGAAATTAAATGATGCTGATGTAGCTCAGTTGGTAGAGCACTTCCTTGGTAAGGAAGAGGTCACCGGTTCAATCCCGGTCATCAGCTCAAAAGTACGAAAAGTTTTTATACATGTTCGTTTTAAAGTAAAAATTAATTTTTGGTGAAATAATGGCTAAATCTAAAAACGTTAGACAAATAATTACACTTGAAAGCACAGCAGGTACTGGTTATAGGTATACTACTACTAAAAATAAAAGAAATCACCCTGGCCGCGCTGAATATAAAAAATATGACCCCATAGCCAGAAAACACGTAATTTTTAAGGAGACTAAATAACTACGTCAGTAGCTCAATTGGCTAGAGCAGCGGTCTCCAAAACCGCAGGCTGGGGGTTCGAGTCCCTCCTGACGTGCAAATAGAAAATTTTATAATGACCTAATATGAAAGAGAAAATAATTAACTTCGTTAATGATGTTGTCAAGGAAATGAAAAAAGTAACTTGGCCAACAAAAGAAGAGTTAAAAGACTCAACTTCAATTGTTATTGTCGTATGTTTAATCTTAGCTGCTTTTACTTATGTTGTTGATATGGCAATTTCTCAAATTCTAAAAGGAATATTCTAGTCTTGGAAAATCAAAATGCTAAATGGTATGTGGTTAGGACTTTTTCTGGCCACGAGAACAAGGTTAAGTCTTTAATTGAATCAGAATTAAAAGATAACGAGGAACTACGTTCTAGAATTTTTGAAATACTTGTTCCTACCGAAAAAGTTTTCGAAGTTAAAGATGGTAAGAAAAAAACAAAAAAGAAAAATTTTTTCCCTGGCTACATATTAGTTTGCGCTGACCTGGATATAAAGGCTAAGGACTTTATTATTAACACTCCTTCGGTAATGGGTTTTTTAGGTACCAAGAAGAATCCCATACCACTTATGCCTGAAGAAGTTAAAAGAATAGTCGGCCGTATTTCTCAAAGCGATGAGACAGAAAGAACTGAAACAATATTTAGAGCCGGGGATTTTGTAAAAATTATTGATGGTCCGTTTAATAATTTCTCGGGTGTAGTGCAAGAAGTAAATGAAGAAAAAATGAAAATAAAAGTCATGGTTTCTATTTTTGGGAGAAAGACCCCAGTTGAAATCGACTTTGTTCAAGCTGAACTAGAAAAGTAAATTCATTAAAGGTAATATTATGGCAAAAAAAATTGAAGGCTATATTAAACTTCAAATACCGGCGGGACAAGCTAATCCCTCGCCACCTGTTGGTCCGGCTTTAGGACAAAAAGGCGTTAATATTATGGAGTTTTGTAAACAATTTAACGCTAGAACTGCTGATAAAAGCGGCCTGATTATTCCAGTTGTTATAACTGTTTATTCTGATAAGTCTTTTACTTTTATTACAAAAACACCCCCTGCAGCGGTGCTGTTGAAAAAAGCTGCTAAAATAGAAAAAGGTTCACCTGAACCTAATAAAACTAAAGTGGCGAAAGTTACTAAAGCTCAAGTTAGAGAAATAGCTGAAATGAAATTAAAAGACCTAAATGCTCATGATATTGAAAGTGCTGTTAGTATGATTGCCGGAACAGCAAGAAGCATGGGAATAACAGTTGAAGATTAAATCTTAGGATGGTAAAATGAAACCAACTACAAAAAGAAACAAAGATATTATTAAAAAGGTTGACCTACAAAAAGAATATACCTTAGAAGAAGCCGTGAAAATTTTGAAAGAAATTTCTAAGGTTAAATTTACTGAGTCGTTAGACTGCGCTGTTAGATTGGGTGTCGACCCTCGTCATGCTGACCAAATGGTACGTGGAACTGTATCCTTACCCCATGGGACAGGTAAAAAAGTTAAAGTTCTTGTAATTGCAAAAGGTTCGCTGGCGGAAGAAGCACTTAAAGCTGGAGCAGATTACGCTGGCTTCGAAGAATATATAGAAAAAATAAAAAATGGTTGGTCTGATGTTGATGTTATAATTGCAACACCTGATACAATGGGCGAGGTAGGTAAATTAGGTAAAGTCCTTGGTCCCAAAGGTTTAATGCCTAATCCTAAAAGCGGCACTGTTACAAATGACGTTGCTAAAGCAGTTAAAGAAATTAAGGCGGGTAAAATAGAGTTTAGAGTTGATAAAGCTGGAATTGTTCACTCTTCTCTTGGTAAATTGTCGTTTTCTCATGAACAATTAGTAGAAAATACTCGTTCATTTTTGCAAACAATTGTGAAATTAAAGCCTTCTTCTGCAAAAGGACAGTATATTAAAAGTGTGTACTTATCTACTACTATGGGACCAGGTTTAAAAATCACTAAAGATGAACCAAGTATTGCAACTAAATAAGAAATTACGCACTCAAAAAATAAATGCTTCTAACTTTATGAACTGATTTCAAGCAAGAAATTGGGAGTAAGATGAAAAAAACTGAAAAAGCCGAGGTCATATCGCAGATTAAAGAGTTAATTAACAATTCTACTGGTGTTTTCCTTGTTGATTATAGCGGAATTAACGTCGCTGATATTAATTCCTTGCGTAGGTCATTTAAACAAGAGGGTGTAACTTATAAGGTGTTGAAAAATACTCTTTTTAGAAAGGCACTCGAAGAAACCGGTGGATATGATAAATTACTTGAAAATCTTGTTGGTATGACGGGTGTAGCGTTTGCGGGGGAAAACTTTGTAGCTCCTGCAAAAATTATAAAAAAATATTACGACGAAAATAAAAAATTCTCGTTCAAGGGATGTTATATTGAATCGACCTATTACGATGCTAATCAACTGGATACATTAGCTTCTATGCCTACGAAAGATGAAATCATGGCAAGTATTATTGGCAGTGTTGGATCGCCCGCATCTGGAATAGTAGGCGCTATTAATTCTGTTATAAGAGATTTGGTAAGTGTTGTTGACCAAATAAGCAAAAAACAAGCAGCATAACTATTTGTAAATGAAATTAAAAAGAGGAGTAATAAAATGTCAGAAAAAATTGCTGAAATAGTAGAAAAAATTAAAGGGCTTACTTTAGTTGAAGCAGCTGAACTGAAAAAAGCCTTAGAAGATGAATTTGGAGTAACAGCTGCAGCACCAGTGATTATGGCAGGTGCACCGGCAGCTGGAGCAGCTGCAGCGCCTGCAGAAGAAAAAACCGAATTCGATGTTATACTTCAATCTGCTGGTGATAAGAAAATTAATGTAATTAAAGTAGTACGTGCTCATACGGGACTTGGTTTAAAAGAAGCAAAAGATTTAGTAGATGGTGCTCCAAAAACTGTTAAAGAAGCTATATCTAAGGAAGAGGCTGAAAAGATCAAAAAAGAGCTTGAAGAGGCAGGTGCAACTGTTCAAATAAAGTAAGTCAGTCTGTTATAAATTCCGTTTTTCAAATTTAGTGGTAATACAGTTTTAACTGCATTACCACTTCTTTCATTGAGCATGAAAGAAACATATAATTCAACTTGGGAGGTAAGAGTTGGAAAAAAATAAAATTAACAAAACTACGAATAGAATTTCGTTTGGTTCGATTGTTCCAGCATTGAAGGTTCCGGATTTACTTAATATTCAACTTGAGTCGTTTGAAGATTTTCTTCAGCTAAAAACTCCGCCTTCTAAGCGAGAGAACAAAGGGCTTCAAGCAGTTTTTAATGTAAATTTTCCCATCTTCGATAACAAAGAGTTCTATCGCCTTGATTTTATTGAATACAATGTTGAAAAGCCAAGATTTTCTATAGCTGAATGTGAAGAAAGAGGTCTAACTTACTCCGCTCCTCTAAAAGCTAAATTGAGACTTTCTACTAAAGACGATGAGACTGGTGAGTACATTAATTCCGTTGAACAAGAGGTTTATCTTGGTAATTTGCCTTTTATGACCGAACGAGGTACATTTATTATTAACGGCGCTGAAAGAGTTGTTGTAAGCCAGCTTCACCGCTCACCCGGGGTCGCTTTCTCTCAAACTGTTCACCCTAATGGAACTCCAATATATTCAGCAAGAATAATTCCTTTTAGAGGTTCGTGGGTTGAGTTCGCTACTGATATTAATAATGTACTTTATGTTTATATAGATAGAAGAAAAAAATTCCCATCTACTACTTTGCTTAGAGCTTTGGGCTATGAGACCGACGAGCAAATCTTAAATCTGTTTAATCTTATAGAAGAAGTCCCTGTAAAAAAATTAAATATAGACGATCATACTGGTAGAATTTCCGCCGAAGATGTGATCGATACCCAAACTGGTGAAATTTATGTTGCAAAAGAAGGACAATTAACTGAAGAAGTAATTGAAAGTATAAAGAAATCGCCTATTCATTCCGTCAAATTGATTAGTCTTGAAACCTCATTTGAACAAGACTTAATTATAAATACGCTTAAGAAAGATACTTCTACTAATAAAGAGGAAGCTCTTTATGCTATTTATCGTCAACTAAGATCAGGAGAAGCACCTGATTTGGAAACTGCCCAAGGTCTAATTGATAAATTGTTCTTTAATGAAAAAAGATATGACTTGGGAGAAGTAGGCCGTTTTAGAATGAATGATAAACTGAATTTAAACATCCCTTCTAATGTTAAAGTGCTTACTCTTGAGGACATTATTGCAATAATGAAAAATATTATTAAACTAAAAAATGGTAATGTCCCTGTAGACGATATTGACCACCTTGGTAATAGAAGAGTTAGAACTGTGGGCGAGCAATTAATGCAACAGTATAATGTTGGTCTTGCAAGAATGGCAAGAACAATAAAAGAAAGAATGAATATGCGTGATAACGAAAATATGCAGCCACAGGACCTTGTAAATGCAAGAACAATTACAAGTGTAATAAATGCTTTCTTTGGGACTAATCAATTGTCCCAGTTTATGGACCAGACAAATCCACTTTCTGAACTGACTCACAAGCGCAGAGTGTCAGCCTTAGGTCCAGGTGGCTTAACAAGAGAAAGAGCAGGCTTTGAAGTAAGAGACGTTCATCATTCCCATTATGGTAGACTTTGTCCAATTGAAACACCTGAAGGTCCAAACATAGGACTTATTTCCTCATTAACAATTTATGCAAGAGTAAATAATTATGGATTTCTTGAAACCCCCTACAGAAAAGTAAAAGATGGAAAGGTTACTAACAGTGTTGACTACTTAAGCGCTGATCAGGAAGACGAATTTACAATAGCTCAAGCTAATGCTCCAATCGATGAGCAGGGTAAATTTATCAATGAAAGAGTAAAATGTAGACGCAAGGGAGAATTCCCAGTAGTTGCACCTGAGGAAGTTCACTATATGGATGTTGCCCCTGCTCAAATAGTTAGTGCAGCTGCTGCCTTAATTCCGTTCTTAGAACATGATGATGCAAATAGAGCATTAATGGGCTCGAACATGCAACGTCAAGCAGTGCCACTATTAGTACCTGAGGCACCAATTGTTGGTACAGGTATGGAACAAAAAGTTGCAAGAGACTCGCGTTCTGTAATAATCGCTGAAGATAATGGAGAGGTTGAATATGCTGATGCTTGTAAAATTATTGTAAAATACGATACAGACCCTGATGATCCACTTACAATAGTAAATTTTGATGATGAAAGGAGAGTTACTTACACTTTAACAAAATTTGCTGGGACTAATCAAGAAACATGTTTCAATCAAAAACCGGTTGTTTTTACGGGTCAAAAAATTAAAAAGGGCGATGTACTTGCCGATGGTCCGGCTATTGAAAAAGGAGAATTAGCATTAGGAAGAAATGTCTCTGTAGCATTCATGCCTTGGCGTGGCTATAATTTTGAGGATGCAATTATTATTAGTGAAAGATTAGTTGCTGAGGATGTTTTTACTTCAATTCATATAGAAGAATTTGAATTACAAGTAAGAGAAACAAAAAGAGGAGAAGAAGAACTTACGAGAGATATCCCTAATGTAAGTGAAGAAGCAACTAAAGATTTAGATGAGTTTGGTATTGTGAGAGAAGGTGCTGAAGTAAAGGAAGGGGATATACTAATTGGGAAAATTACACCTAAAGGGGAAACGGACCCAACCCCCGAAGAAAAATTATTAAAAGCAATATTTGGTGATAAAGCTGGAGATGTAAAGGACGCTTCGCTCAAAGCGCCTCCAGGTCTTAAAGGCACCGTAATTAAAACAAGATTATTTAGCAGAAAGCGCAAAGATGCAGAATCTAAAAAAATTGAAAAGAAGCAGTTAGAAGCGTTAGATGCTGACTATGAGAAAAAGAAAAAACATTATTACAATAAATTAGTTGATAAATTGACTAAAATTACACTTGGCAAAACAACAACTGGAATAAGAGACTTAGAAGGTGCGATAGTTTTAAGAAGTGGCTCTTTAATTAAAGAAACTACTTTTTCTTCATTCGAAGATGTTACGAAATTAGATTACACTCAAGATTGGTTTGAAAGGAAACAAACTAACGAGTTAATTAAAACTCTTTATACTAACTATTTTAATCTTCTTTCTGATATAGAAGAAGACTATAAAAGAGAGAAATTGAAAATCCAATCCGGTGATGAGCTGCCGCCAGGAATTGTACAGCTTGCAAAAGTTTATGTAGCAAAGAAAAGAAAATTATCTGTAGGCGATAAAATGGCAGGCAGACATGGTAATAAGGGTGTTGTTGCCAAAATTGTTCCTGTAGAAGATATGCCTTATCATGAAGATGGTACACCAGTTGACATAGTTCTTAATCCATTAGGCGTTCCATCAAGAATGAATCTTGGCCAGCTGTATGAAACTGCTCTTGGATGGGTTGGTCATAAATTAGGCGTAAAATTTGAAACTCCAATTTTTGACGGCGCTAAGGTTACCGATGTAGAGGAATGGATTAAAAAAGCTGATTTGTATGAAGGAAGTAAAACATGGTTATACGATGGCAGAACGGGCGAAAGATTTCATCAAAAGGTAACATGCGGCTATATCTACATGATGAAATTAGGTCATATGGTTGATGATAAAATCCACGCAAGATCAATAGGTCCTTATTCACTGATAACTCAACAACCGCTTGGCGGTAAAGCACAATTTGGTGGACAAAGATTTGGCGAAATGGAAGTATGGGCTCTTGAAGGCTATGGTGCTGCTCATACTCTTAGAGAAATACTTACTGTGAAGAGTGATGATGTGGCCGGAAGAGCAAAAACTTATGAGTCTATTGTTAAAGGAGAAAATATAGCTGAACCAAATATTCCTGAAGCCTTTAATGTTATGATTAAAGAACTACAAGGCCTGGGCCTTAACGTAAAAATTAACTAGTTAAACTAGTTAGAAGGAGATTAAAATGAGGTTAAAAACCCAAGAAACCAAGATAAAAGAAATAGAAAAAATTACTATTAGCTTGGCAAGTCCTGATGATATTCTTACTAGATCACATGGCGAAGTTACAAAACCAGAAACAATAAATTATAGATCTTTTAGGCCCGAGAAAGATGGATTGTTCTGTGAAAAAATATTTGGGCCTGTGAAAGACTGGGAATGCGCTTGTGGAAAATATAAAGGTATCCGCTACAAAGGTATTGTTTGCGATAGATGCGGCGTTGAAGTTACTCTAAAAAGTGTTAGACGAGAAAGAATGGGCCATATTTCCCTTGCCGTACCTGTTGTTCATATTTGGTTCTTTAAAGCTCTTCCATCTAAAATAGGTAATATTGTTGGAATATCTACCAAAGAACTAGAAAAAATAATTTATTACGAATCTTATGTGGTTCTAAACCCAGGGGTAACTGGACTTAGCTATAAGGACTTAATTTCTGAGGACCAATACTACGAAATATTAAATTCATTGCCTCATGATAACGATGCGCTTGACGATAACGATCCCAAAAAATTCGTTGCAAAAATAGGCGGTGAAGGGGTTAAAGAGTTATTAAAGAGAACAAATATTGAAGCCACTTTTGCAGAGTTGAAAGCTCAGCTCGCTGTTGAAACTTCTCAACAAAAACGAACTGATATTTTAAAAAGACTTAGAGTACTCGATTCATTTAGAGAAGAAGAAGGTAAAGTTGTAAATAAACCTGAATGGATGGTTTTAAGTGTTATACCTGTTATTCCTCCAGAATTACGCCCATTAGTTCCATTAGAAGGTGGAAGATTTGCAACAAGTGATTTAAATGACCTGTATAGACGAGTTATTATTAGAAATAATCGTTTAAAAAGACTTATAGACATAAAGGCACCTGAGGTCATACTACGCAATGAAAAAAGAATGCTTCAGGAAGCTGTTGATGCTCTTTTTGATAACTCTAGAAGAGCAAGCGCTGTGCGTAGTGACGGTAATCGGCCATTAAAATCTTTGAGCGATATGCTCAAAGGCAAACAAGGTAGATTCAGGCAAAACCTATTAGGAAAACGTGTTGATTATTCTGGCCGCTCTGTTATTGTTGTAGGACCAGAATTAAAATTACATCAATGCGGATTACCCAAAGATATGGCAGTAGAACTGTTCAAGCCTTTTATCATAAGAAAATTGATAGAACGAGGTCATTATAAAACAGTAAAAAGTGCAAGAAAAGCAGTTGATAGAAAAGATCCTATTATTTGGGAAATACTTGAGAGATTAATTGATGGACATCCTGTTTTACTTAACAGAGCACCTACTCTACATAGATTGGGTATTCAAGCTTTCCAACCTATTTTAATTGATGGTAAAGCTATTCAATTACACCCAATGGTCTGCACGGCATTTAATGCTGACTTCGACGGTGACCAGATGGCAGTGCATGTACCTCTGTCTTACGAAGCTCAACTAGAAGCTGCTTTGTTGATGCTTAGCAGTCATAACATCCTTTCTCCACAAAATGGCAGCCCAATTGTTATTCCAACTCAAGATATAGTGCTTGGATGTTACTATTTAACTAAGGTTAAAACTGGTGCAAAAGGCGAAGGTAAAATTTTTGGTAGCAGAGAAGAAGTCCTTATAGCTTACGATAATAAAATTGTTGATCTCCATGCTAAAATTAAAGTTAAAATAGACGACCAATTTATAGAAACTACGCCAGGACGAGTTATATTTAATGATATTGTACCTAAAGAAATGGGATTTATTAATGAATTGCTTGTCAAAAAAATCTTCAGTGGATTAATCTACAAAATGTTCATTAAGCTGGGTAATGTAGTAACAGCAAAATTCTTGGATGACTTAAAAGAACTTGGTTACAGATATGCAACAGCAGCAGGTATATCCATTAGCTTTAGCGATATGCTTATACCCGAAGAAAAAGAAAAGTTGATAGAAGAATCGAATAAAAAAGTTTCTAGTATCTTGAACGAACATGAACAAGGTTTGATAACAGACGCTGAAAGATATAACAAAATTATTGACGTTTGGACACATACTACCAATAACGTATCAAAATATTTAATGGATAGACTCAAAACAGATCAGTCAGGTTTTAACCCACTGCACATGATGGTTGATTCTGGCGCTAGAGGTTCTCAAGAACAAGTTCGTCAGTTAGCAGGAATGCGTGGGTTAATGATGAAACCACAGAAAAGCTTAACTGGTCAATCGGGTGAAATAATTGAAAACCCAATAGTTGCTAATTTTAAAGAAGGGCTGTCAGTTCTTGAATATTTTATATCTACTCACGGTGCAAGAAAAGGTTTGGCTGACACCGCATTAAAAACAGCAGATGCTGGATATTTAACAAGAAGATTATGTGATGTTGCTCAAGATGTTATTGTTTCTGAAATCGATTGTGGTACTATTCGTGGCGTATATATTACAGCATTAAAAGATGTGGAACTTGAACGAGAACCACTTGCTGAAAGAATTACAGGTAGAGTGGCACAAGAGGATATTTATGACCCGAGGAACGATGAATTAATTATAGAAGCTGGTGAATTAATTACAGAAGAAATTGCAGAAAGAATTGATGAGGCAAACATTGACCAAGTTTATATTAGAACAGTTTTAACTTGTGAATCAAAACGAGGTGTTTGTGCTAAATGCTATGGTAGAAATTTAACTACTGGTGACCTGGTTGAAATAGGCGAAGCCGTTGGAATAATAGCGGCTCAATCAATAGGTGAGCCTGGTACCCAGCTAACTTTAAGAACTTTTCACTTGGGTGGTACTTCTTCTCGTATTGCTAGCCAATCTCAAGTGGAAACTAATGTTGCCGGTACAGTTAGATTTGATAGAATAAATTACGTTGAAAAAACTGACTTCTTTGGGAAAGTTAAAGTTGTTATAGGAAGAAGGGGCACTATCGGAATTTATGATGAGGATAACCGCCAAATTAAAAAATTTGAAATTCCCTACGGCGCAGAACTTTTAGTTGAAAATGGGCAGCAAGTAAAAAAAGGCCAAGCGCTGTATAACCATGACCCGTATAATTCTGTAATATTAACTGATGTAGGCGGACGAGTAAAATTTATCGATTTGATTGATAACATTACTATCCAACAAGTTGCTGATGAACAAACAGGCCACGTTCAAAAAGTTGTAATTGAATCTAAAGATAAAAACTTAACACCAAGTATTGCAATTGTTGATGATAATGGAAATGAAAAAATATTTAACATACCAACTCGTGCTTACTTGTCAGTTGAAGAGGGCGAAATAATAAATGCAGGAACGGTGCTTGCTAAAATTTCTAAACAAGCTTCTAAAACAAGAGACATTACAGGTGGTTTGCCAAGAGTTACAGAGTTATTTGAAGCCCGCAGTCCTCATGATCCGGCTATAGTTTCAGAAATAGAAGGTATAGTTAAATTTGGCGCTAGAAAAAAAGGCTCGCGCGAAATTATAGTTGTCTCTTTAGATGGTTCAATAGAAAAAGTATATAATGTTCCTTATGGGAAACATATTCTAGTACAAGAGGGTGATGAAATTCCAGCTGGTGAGAAAATTACAGATGGACCGATAGACCCCCACGACATTTTGAAAATTAAGGGACCTAACGCCGTTCAAGAATACCTTGTAAACGAAATTCAAGATGTTTACAGATTGCAAGGTGTTAAAATAAATGATAAGCATATAGAGGTAATTGTAAAACAAATGCTGCAGAAACTGAAAGTTATTTCATCCGGTGATTCTAAATTTATTGAAGAGGATTTAGTTGATAGAAATAAATTTATTGAAGAAAATGAAAGCTTGAAGAACATGGTTTACGTGATTGATCCAGGACAAAGCAAATTAAAAGCTGGTCAGTTAGTTCCAAAATCTAAGATGCGAGAAATAAATGCCGATTTAACTCGAAAAAATAAAAAGACGGTTGTTTTTAGAGATGCTGAACCAGCTACTTTTGAAAACGTATTATTAGGAATTACCCAGGCAGCACTTTCTACGGAAAGCTTCATTTCTGCTGCTTCTTTCCAAGAAACAACTAAAGTATTAACTAATGCTGCTACAGCGGCAAAGGTAGATACATTAAATGGACTTAAAGAAAACGTTGTAATGGGTCACCTAATCCCTGCAGGAACTGGATTGAAAAAATATAGAAACATAATATTAACTGAAGAGGAAGTTGAAGCAGAAAAAATATCTGAACAGCAGATAGTAAGTGAACAGACTTCAGTTGAAGAAAAAGCTGACTTATAAAGACTGATTTTCTTGACAATATTTAGTATTATATCTAAATTAAAAGTCTGAATTTTTATTAAAAGATTAATTTTTGGAGGTTTTTGCGTGCCAACAATAAATCAGTTGGTAAGAAAGGGACGAACTGTTGTTGCATCTAAAAATAAGGCACCAGCCTTAGAAGCTTGTCCACAAAAAAGAGGGGTTTGTACGAGAGTTTATACTACTACCCCTAAAAAACCTAATTCCGCCTTAAGAAAGGTGGCAAGGGTAAGGTTAACAAATGGTATCGAAGTTACTGCTTATATTCCTGGTGAAGGACATAACTTGCAAGAACATTCAATCGTTATGATAAGAGGTGGAAGAGTTAAAGATTTGCCAGGTGTAAGGTATCATATTATACGTGGTACTCTTGATACAAGCGGCGTAGAAGATAGAAAAAAAGGCCGGTCCAAGTACGGTACTAAAAAACCAAAAGCTAAATAGTTACTATTATGAGAAAGAGAAAACCTGAAAAAAAGTTTTTAAAGCCAGACCCCAAATATAACGACGTCTTAGTAGCTAAATTTATAAATTATTTGATGTGGGATGGCAAGAAATCTGTTGCTAGGCGTACACTGTACAAATCGTTTGAATTAATAGAGCAGAAAACTAAAAAGCCTGCTATCGAGATATTTAAAAAAGCAGTTCAAAATGTTCAACCATTAGTAGAGGTTAGAAGTCGAAGAGTTGGCGGTGCTACTTATCAGGTGCCTATGGAAGTTAGACCAGAAAGAAGAATTGCATTAGCATTGCGCTGGCTTAAAATTTACGCAAGAGAAAGAAAAGATAAATCAATGTCTCTAAAACTTGCAGCAGAACTAATGGCAGCTGCAAATGGTGAAGGTAATGCAATTAAGAAAAAAGATGATACTCATAGAATGGCAGAAGCAAACAAAGCATTTGCACACTTTAGATGGTAAATTAATAAGGAAAGGGTATTAAAAGTTAAATGAATCAAAAAAGAGTTGACATAGATAAGGTTCGTAACATTGGTATTATGGCTCATATAGATGCCGGTAAAACCACAACGACTGAAAGAATACTGTATTATACAGGCAAAGTCCATCGAATTGGTGAGGTACACGACGGTGCTGCTACTATGGATTGGATGGAACAAGAAAAAGAAAGAGGTATAACAATAACTAGTGCTGCTACTACTACCTTTTGGAAAGGACATCAAATTAATATTATTGATACTCCGGGACACGTCGATTTTACCGTTGAAGTTGAAAGGTCGCTAAGAGTGCTCGATGGCGCAATTGCTCTGTTTTGTGCAGTCGGTGGCGTTGAACCTCAATCAGAAACTGTGTGGAGACAAGCAGATAAATATGGTGTGCCGAGAATAGCTTTTGTAAATAAAATGGATAGAATAGGCGCTGACTTTTACAATGCTGTTCAGATGATGAAAGATAAACTGGGTGCTAATGCAATTCCCATTACTTTACCAATTGGCGAAGGTGACCTGTTCGTCGGTATTATAGATTTGATGTCTATGAAAGCACGCATTTACCACGAAGATACACTTGGTGCAACTTTTGAAGATAAAGAAATTCCACCTGACTTGTTGCCTGTAGCAAATAAATATAGAACACTAATGCTCGAAGCAGTATCTGATGTTGATGATACATTGCTTGAAAAGTATCTTGAGGGACAAGAAATTCAAGAAGAGGAAATTAAAAAGGTTTTGCGTACAGCAACTATAGAACTAAAGATAGTCCCCGTTCTTTGTGGTTCTTCATTTAAAAATAAAGGCGTGCAAAAATTACTTGATTCCGTGGTTGATTTTTTACCATCTCCTTTAGATTTAGGCGATCTTAAAGCGCATCATATTCATAAAAATGATAACGTTGCTAGAAAAATTGATCCGAATGAAAAATTTTCGGCTCTTGCTTTTAAAATTATGACAGATCCTTATGTGGGTAAATTAACTTTTATAAGAGTATATACAGGAATGCTTAAAGCTGGTTCGTACGTTTATAATTCAATTTCTGATAAAAAAGAAAGAGTAGGCAGAGTTTTGCAAATGCATGCTAATTATCGAGAAGATATGGATGAGGTAAGAGCTGGTGATATTGCAGCAGTAGTTGGACTAAAACATACAAAAACAGGTGATACTTTGTGTACAGAAGATGATCCCATTGTTTTAGAGAAAATGGCATTCCCTGAACCTGTTATTCAAATTGCAATTGAACCTAAGACTAAAGCTGACCAAGATAAATTATCCGACGCTCTTACTAAACTTTCAGATGAAGATCCGACTTTCAAGGTGAAAGTTGATGAGGAAACTGGACAAACATTAATTAGCGGGATGGGAGAGCTGCATTTAGAAATTCTTGTTGATAGAATGAAAAGAGAATTTAAAGTTGAAGCTAATGTTGGGAAACCACAAGTCGCTTATAGAGAAACAATTACTAAAACTGTCCGGGCTGAAGGTAAATTTATTAAACAAAGTGGAGGTAGAGGTAAATATGGTCACGTATGGATTGAACTCTCACCTAATGAACCTGGCAAAGGCTTTGAATTTGAAAATGCTATTGTTGGCGGTGCTGTTCCTAAAGAGTATATTAACCCGGTTATCAATGGAATTCAAGAAGCAATGAGAAATGGTGTGTTGGCTGGCTATCCAGTGGTGGACATTAAAGCAAAGCTATTTGATGGTTCATATCATGAAGTTGATTCCGATGAAATTTCTTTTAAAGTTGCAGCTTCAATTGCATTTAAAAACGGTGCCCTTAAAGCTGGTCCGATTATCTTAGAACCAATTATGAATGTTGAGGTTACAACTCCAGAAGAATACTTAGGAGATGTAATGGGAGACTTAAATTCCCGAAGAGGGAAAATAGAAGGTTTTAGCGCAAGAAAGGACGCTCAAGTTATTAAAGCTATCGTTCCATTAGCAGAAATGTTTGGTTATGCTACTACACTGAGATCTATGACGCAAGGACGCGCTATATATACTATGCAGTTTTCACATTATTCCGAAGTACCGAAATCGGTTGCAGAGGAAATTACTGAAAAGTCTCAACTTAAAAAGTCTATTGAAACTATATAGCTTAAACAAATAATTAATTAGAAAATAAAAGTACAAGGAGTTATTCGATGGCAAAAGAAAAATTCGATCGTAGTAAACCTCACGTAAACATCGGTACTATCGGACACGTTGACCATGGTAAGACTACCTTAACTGCTGCCATCACCATGGCTTTAGCTAAAAAGGGTTTATCCCAAGTTAGAACTTTCGATAGTATTGATAATGCACCAGAAGAAAGAGAAAGAGGTATTACAATTGCAACTGCTCACGTAGAATATTCAACAGAAAATAGGCATTACGCTCACGTTGACTGCCCTGGTCATGCTGATTATGTTAAAAACATGATTACAGGTGCAGCGCAGATGGACGGAGCCATTTTAGTTGTTGCAGCTACTGACGGTCCTATGCCTCAAACAAGAGAACATATTCTTTTAGCTCGTCAAGTAGGTGTACCAAGAATAGTTGTTTTCTTAAACAAAATAGATATGGTGGATGATCCTGAGTTGATAGAATTAGTAGAAGTTGAATTAAGAGACTTACTAAATCAATATGAATTTCCTGGTGACGAAATACCAATTGTTAAAGGGTCAGCTCTGAAAGCTTTAGAAGCTGGTATGGCTAATGCACCTGTTGATGACCCAAGATATCAATGCATTTGGGATTTGATGAAAGCAGTCGATGAATATATCCCTATTCCTCAAAGAGATATTGATAAACCTTTCCTCATGCCAGTTGAGGATGTGTTCTCAATTACTGGTCGTGGTACTGTTGCAACAGGTAGAGTTGAAAGAGGACAGGTTAAACTAGGTGAAGAAATTGAATTAATTGGTCTTGGAGTGCACAAGAAAACAGTTGTAACTGGTATTGAAATGTTTAGAAAAGAACTAGATGCTGCAATTGCCGGAGATAATGCTGGTATTCTTTTAAGAGGTATTGATAAAAAAGAAATTGAAAGAGGCATGGTTTTGGCAAAAACCGGCTCTATTACTCCACATACTGTTTTCGAAGGTGAAGTTTACATTCTTTCAAAAGAAGAAGGCGGAAGACATACCCCGTTCTTCCAAGGTTATAGACCTCAGTTTTATTTTAGAACAACTGACGTAACTGGTGTTGTTACTTTACCAGAAGGAACTGAGATGGTTATGCCAGGTGATAAGGTGAATATGAAAGTAGAACTAATTGCTGAAATTGCTATGGAAGAAGGTTTGAGATTCGCTATTCGTGAAGGCGGTAGAACAGTAGGAGCGGGTCTCGTAACCAAAATTATTAAGTAGAAATACATGTTTTGAAGGGAAAGTTTTTTTGCTTTCCCTTCTTTATGAATGAAAAAGGAGATAATGAAGTGCCCGGTCAAAAGATAAGAATTAAACTTAAGTCTTATGATCATATTTTGATTGATAAGTCAACAGAAAAAATTATTAAAACAGTTAAAAGTACAGGTGCTATTGTGTCTGGTCCTATTCCGTTACCGACAAAACGGACAGTGTTTACAGTTTTGCGTTCTCCGCATGTTGACAAAAAATCTCGTGAACAATTTGAAATTAGAGCTCATAAAAGAATAATCGATATTCATAACTCTAATAACAAAACCGTCGATGCTCTTAGCAAGTTAGAAATACCGGCGGGAGTTGATATTGAAATAAAGCTATAAGGATAATTATTATGCCAGGCTTGTTAGCAAAAAAAATCCAAATGACTAATATTTTCTCTGATGATGGTAATATTATTCCTGTAACAGTTCTTGAGGCTGGCCCATGTACTGTTTATGCTATTAAAACAAAAGAAAAAGACGGTTACCAGGCTTTACAGATTGGTTATGGACAAAAGAAAGATAAAAAAGTAAATAAGGCTCAAAAAGTTGTTTTTGAAAAGTTCAATTTAAAAGCCCCAGCTATACTAAAAGAATTTAGAAATTTTGATGTCTCTCAATTTAAAATTGGCGATGAGTTGAAAGTAGATTTATTTCAAGTCGGCGATAAAGTTAAAGTTACAGGCAAGAGTAAGGGCAAAGGATTTCAAGGAGTTGTAAAAAGGCATGGCTTTGGCGGAATCGGAATGACAACTCACGGTCAAAGTGATAGGGTTAGGGCACCGGGTTCCATTGGTGCTAGCTCTTATCCTTCCAGAGTATTTAAGGGACAAAGAATGGCTGGAAGAATGGGCAATGAAAAAGTTACAGTAAGAAACTTGAAAGTTGTAAAAGTTATACCAGAAAAGAACATAATTTTTGTTAAAGGTGCTGTACCAGGTGCAGTAAATTCAATAGTCGAAATAAATAAATAATTCTGTGTGTCTAAAATGAAACTAGATGTTTACAAAATTGATGGTACTAAATCTGAAGAACAAGTAGAACTTCCTAAAGAAATTTTTGAAATAGAACCGAACGACCATGTATTGTACTTGGCAGTTAAGGCGTATTTAGCTAATCAAAGACAGGGTACCCATAAAGCGAAAGAACGAAGTGAGGTTAGAGGAGGAGGTAAAAAGCCATGGCGTCAAAAGGGTAGAGGCGGGGCAAGAGCTGGTACTATACGTTCCCCTCTTTGGATAGGCGGAGGTTCAATATTCGGTCCTAAACCAAGAGATTATAGGCAATACTTAAATAAAAAAGTAATTTCATTAGCGAGAAAATCAGCACTTTCCTATAAGGCTAAGGCAAATCAAATAATGATTGTAGAAGATTTTGATTACGAGGAGCCAAAGACAAAAAGGTTTGTAGAACTTTTGAACAACTTAAAGCTAACTGGTAAAAAAACTTTATTATTAACTAACGGAAAAAGAGAAAACATTTTTAAATCCGGCAGAAATATAGAAAGGGTTAATATTTTAGAAGCTAATAAAGCCTCTGCTTATGATATTGTAAATAATCAAATTTTACTGGTGCAAAAAAGCGCATTGCAATTATTAGAAAGTACTTTTAATTAGGTCGGTATAAACTATGCATAATATACTAATAAAACCTTTAATTACAGAAAAAATGTCGAACATAACTGCTAAAGATGAAACTAAATATGGGTTTGTAGTTTCGTACAATGCTAACAAAATTGCTATAGCTCAGGCAATTAAACAAAAGTTTAATGTTGATGTGGTTTCTGTAAATACGATAAGATACAAGGGTAAATCAAAAACACAGTTTACAAGAAAAGGCCGCTTTACTGGTAAGACGCCGCGATTTAAAAAAGCAATAGTTACATTAAAGGCTGGCCAAAAAATAGATATTTTTAGTCAAGTATAGTTATTTCAAACTGGAGCGTAAATTAAATGGGCATTAGAAAATTAAAACCTGTTACACCTGGCACTAGATTTATGAGCTACTCTACATTTGAGGAGATTACTAAAACTACTCCAGAAAAGTCACTTTTAAGTCCTCTTAAAAAATCTGGTGGTAGAAATAATTTAGGTAGAGTAACATCTAGGCATAGAGGCGGTGGTCATAAAAGAAAATACAGAATAATAGATTTTAAAAGAGACAAATTCGGAATTGCTGCAAAAGTTTTTTCGATTGAATATGACCCGAATCGTTCTGCAAGAATAGCTTTGCTTCATTATACGGACGGCGAGAAGAGATATATTATAGCACCCGATGGTTTGAAAGTTGGTGATCAAGTGCAATCGGGTCCTGGTTCCGAAATTAAAATTGGAAATGCATTGCCTCTAAAAGAAATTCCTTTAGGTAGTTTTGTGCATAATGTTGAACTAAAACCCGGCAAAGGTGGTCAATTAGGAAGGGCAGCCGGTACTTCTTTACAATTAACTGCTAGAGAAGGAAAATTTGCACAGTTAAAACTGCCTTCTGGAGAAATTAGGATGGTAGATGTGAACTGCTTGGCTACTTATGGAGTTGTTGGCAACATTGACCACGAAAATATAAGTCTTGGAAAAGCTGGCAGAAGCAGATGGTTAGGAATTAGACCACACAATAGAGGTGTTTCAATGAACCCAGTAGATCATCCAATGGGTGGTGGAGAAGGAAAAACATCTGGCGGAGGTCATCCAGTTTCCCCCTGGGGTCAAAAAGCTAAGGGACTTAAAACACGTAAGAAAAATAAACTTTCTAATAAATATATTATTAAGAGAAGGAAATAAGGTGAAAAATGCCTCGTTCAGTTAAAAAAGGACCTTTTGTTAGTATTAAATTGTTGGAAAAAATTCGAAAACTGAATCAAACCAACCAAAAAAAGATAATTAAAACATGGTCTCGGGCAAGCACAATTACACCGGAGTTTGTAGGTCATACTATTGCTGTTCATAATGGAAACAAAATGATTCCTGTTTATATTACTGAGAACATGGTTGGTCACAAATTAGGAGAATTTGCACCTACAAGAATCTTTAGAGGTCATCCTGGAACAAAAGCAGAAAAAGCAGCTAAGGTTGCAGGATAAAATTGTACTACAAAATTGAGGTGAGTTTTTAATGGAAGCTAAAGCTACACATAAGTATATTGGTTCTTCCCCACGAAAGATGAGATTGTTAATTGATTTAATACGTGGTAAATCAGTATCAGAAGCTATTGAAATTTTACACTTTTCTCCAAAACATGCTTCAAAAAACGCTGAAAAAGTATTACGCTCTGCAGTTTCAAATTTGATGAACAAAGATGAAAGCAACAAACATGATATTTCAGAATTATTTATTAAAGAAGCTTACGTGAATGTAGGTCCTACCTTAAAAAGAATTTCACCTGCTCCAATGGGTAGAGCCTACAGAATAAGAAAAAGATCAAATCATGTTACAATTGTAGTAGCAACAAAAAGTTAATTTTAGGAGGAATTTTTGGGTCAGAAAACACATCCAATTGGTCTAAGAGTTGGAATAATTAGAGGTTGGGATTCTAACTGGTACGAAAGCAAAAGTTACTCGGCTAAGCTCTTGGAAGATAAAAAGTTAAGAGATTACATTAGGAAACGTTTACAAAATGCTGGAGTATCTACTATCATAATTGATAGGACCTCTAAAAATATTATAATTACAATTCATACTTCACGACCAGGAGTTGTGATAGGCAAGAGCGGTAAAGAGATTGCTCAAATAGAACAAGAATTAAAAACCATTACTGATAAAGAAATAAAAATACAAATATCAGAGATAAAGAGACCAGAACTCGATGCATACTTGGTCGCAGAAAACATAGCTCGACAAATTGAAGGGAGAATTTCATTTAGAAGAGCCATGAAATCAGCAATAACATCAGCTATGAGAATGGGTGCTGAAGGTATTAGAATTATGTGTTCTGGTAGATTAGGTGGTGCTGAAATGGCTCGTACTGAACAATACAAAGAAGGTAGAATTCCTTTGCATACATTGAGAGCTGATATTGATTATGCTAAAGCTACTGCTCAAACTATTTATGGTTCAATTGGTGTTAAAGTTTGGATTTGCAGAGGTGAAATTCTTGGCAAGCGATTATCTGATTAATATGAATTTTATTAAAGTTTAGGAGATATCATAACATGTTAATGCCAAAAAGAGTTAAATATAGAAAAGCACATAGAGGCAGAAGAAGCGGGAAAGCTACTAGGGGACACTTAGTTAACTTTGGCGATTTTGGTTTAAAAGCATTGCAAGCAGCTTGGATTACAAGTAGACAAATTGAAGCATGCCGCGTCGCTCTTTCAAGAAAGATGAAAAGAGATGGAAAAGTTTGGATTAGAATTTTTCCAGATAAACCTGTAACTAAAAAACCATTAGAAACAAGAATGGGTAAAGGAAAGGGAGCGCCAGAATTTTGGGTTGCTGTTGTTAAACCCGGCAGAATAATGTTTGAAGTAGGCGGAATTGACAAAACCACTGCTTATGAAGCATTAACAATAGCTTCACATAAACTGCCTATTAAGACTAAAATTGTTGCTAGAACAGATTACGAACAATAAAAGATTTGAGGCTTATACTATGAAAATGTATGAAATAAGAGAGATGTCAACCGAAGAAATTAAAAAACGCATTCTCGAAGAAGAAATCAATCTTACTGATTTAAGATTCCAGCATGAATTAAAAAACTTAACTAATACTGCTAAACTAAGATTAGTTAAAAAAGATATAGCTCGTTTGAAAACTGTACTTAAACAGCGACAAATTGAAGAAAATCTTTCTCAAAAAGAGAAAAAAGAAAATAAATAAGGAGTATTTTTTTACCTATGCAGACTGCAAGAAACGCGAGAAAAGTTAGAGTAGGAAAAGTAATTAGCAACAAAATGAATAAGAGCATTGTTGTTGCAATTGAGAGACAAGTTTCTCACCCACTTTACAAGAAATACTTTAAAAAAACTACGAAGTTAATGGCTCATGACGAATCTAATCAGGCTGGAATTGGAGATACTGTAAAGATTATGGAAACCCGTCCATTAAGCAAAAGAAAAAAATGGCGGTTAGTTGAAATTATTGAAAAAGCGAAATAAAGTTTTGGGAGATTATTTGGGTTATGATACAAGAAGAAACAAATTTGGTGGTTGCCGATAACTCTGGTGCAAAAAGAGTGAAATGTATTAGAGTGCTCGGCGGTAGTAACAGACGCTACGCAAGCGTTGGCGACTTAATTGTTGTTTCAGTCAAATCGGCTTTGCCAGGCGGAGGGGTTAAGAAAGGTGAAGTTTCTAGAGCTGTAATTGTAAGAACTAAAAAAGAAGTGAGAAGAGATGATGGCTCTTATATTAGATTTGATGAAAATGCTGCTGTATTACTTAATGCTCAAAATGAGCCTAGAGGAACTCGTATTTTTGGCCCAGTCGCAAGGGAGTTGAGGGATAAAAAGTTTATGAAAATAATTTCTTTAGCACCAGAAGTATTATAAGAGGTAGATTAAATGAAAATTAGAAAAAATGATAATGTTATTGTTATTGCTGGTAATTATGTGGGCAAAACTGGCAAAGTATTAAAAGTTTTCCCTGATAAAAACAGAATTATAGTAGAAGGCGTTAATATTCGAAAAAGACATACAAAACCTAATCAAAAAAATCCTCAGGGAGGAATTATAGAAAAAGAGGCGCCTATTCATGTTTCTAATGTGATGATTATAGACCCTAAAACTAACGAACCTACTCGGATAGGTTCTAAAGTGATTATTGATGATAAAACAGGTAAAAAGAAAAGAGTTAGAATAAGCAAAGTTAGCGGAGAAATGTTATAATATTTTTAATCCTAATTTAAGAATTGAGGATAACTAAAGGAAATGGCAAAAGAAAAACAAACTAAATCCAAAAAAGAAACTAATGTAGAAAAGACAGCAACTGCTGAACAAGCACCTGTGCCGCGTCTTTATGAAAAATTTAAAAAGGAAATTGTTCCTAAGCTTAAAGAACAGTTTTCTTATAAAAATGTAATGCAAGTACCTCGTTTGGAAAAAATTGTTATTAATATGGGAGTAGGTGCTGCAGTGCAGGACCCTAAAATACTTGAAGAAGCAGTTAAGGACCTAGAAACAATAACAGGTCAAAAACCATCTATTAGAACTGCAAAAAAATCAATATCTAATTTTAAGTTACGCGAAGGAATGAAAATAGGTGCAAAGGTAACTTTACGCAAAGCTCGCATGTATGAATTTTTAGATAGATTTATAACTATTGCTTTGCCTCGTGTGCGCGATTTTAGAGGTGTATCTGATAAGTCTTTTGACGGCAGAGGAAATTATACAATTGGTATTAAAGAACAAATTATTTTTCCAGAGATAAACGTTGATAAAGTATCAAAAATCTTGGGTATGGATATTACATTTGTTACTACTGCCAAATCTGATAAAGAAGCATATGAGTTACTTAGTGCTTTCGGTGTACCTTTTCGCAGAAAAGAAATTAATTAAGGATATAAAATGGCAAGAAAAAGTTTAATAGCAAGAGAAAATAAAAGAAGAAAATTAGTAGAAAAATATGCTCGATTGAGAAAAGAGCTAAAAGAAAAAGGTGATTATGAAGGATTGCAAAAAATTCCTCGTAATGCATCGCCTGTAAGAATTCATAATAGATGTTTAATTACGGGCAGGCCAAGAGGTTTTTACAGGAAATTTGGTGTATCGAGATTGGTCTTTAGGGAAATGGCGTTGAAAGGCGAAATCCCTGGTGTAAAAAAATCAAGTTGGTAAATGTAGGAGAATCTAAATGAATATTAATGATCCGATAGCAGATTTTTTAACAAGAATTAAGAATGCTGTTAAAGCAAAGAAAAGATATGTGGATGTTCCCTCATCTAAAATGAAAGTTGGATTAGCTGAAATTTTGAGGGCAAATAATTTTATTAGGGACTATAATATTATCGAAGATAACAAACAAAATATTCTAAGAATTCATTTAAAATACGTAAATGGAATTTCTTCGATTTCTGGATTAAAAAAAATAAGTAAGCCGGGCTTAAAACAATATTCAAGCAAAGATAAACTTCCAAGAGTGCTTAACGGACTCGGTATAGCAGTTATCTCAACTCCTAAAGGGCTATTAACCGATAAACAAGCACGTAAAGAAAATGTTGGTGGCGAAGTGATTTGCCATATTTGGTAATAATAAAATTGAGGTAAGAAAAAGTGTCAAGAATTGGTAAAAAACCAGTTAAAATTAAGGACGTGCAAGTAAAGCTTGAAAAAAACATCTTGCATGTAAAAGGTAAGTTAGGCGAGCTTTCTGCTAAGTTGCACCCTAATATGAAAATAGAAATTAATAATAATGAACTGGTTGTAAAACGTCCTGATGATACAAAAATAAATAAATCTTTACACGGGATGACGAGAGCAATAATTCAAAATATGGTAACAGGTGTAACTCAGGGCTATTCTAAAAGTTTAGAAATTGTTGGTGTTGGCTATAAAGCAGAAGCAAAAGGGAACGGTATTTTATTTAGTCTGGGGTACTCCCATCCTATTTTTTTTGTACCGCCAGAGGGTATTAAAATAGAAGTACCTCAGCCTACTCAGCTTAAAATTTCAGGTTATGATAAAGAATTAGTAGGTATGGTTGCTGCCAAAATAAGGTCATTTAGAAAACCAGAACCTTACAAAGGTAAAGGTATAAAATATACGGATGAAATATTAATTCGAAAAGCAGGCAAAACCGCCGGAAAGTAATATTTAGGAGAGTTAATAAAAATGTTTATTAAGGACAATAAAATAAGAGAAAGAAAGAAAATTCGAGTACGTAAAAAAGTTTTTGGCACAGCTGAACGTCCTCGCTTAAGTGTTTTTAGAAGTTTAAATAACATCTATGCTCAATTAATAGATGATACAAAGGGTATTACATTGGCTGCAGCATCTTCCCTGTCTAAAGAAATTTCTGGCGAGATAAAAACAATAAAGGGTAAAGTTCAAAAAGGTAAATTGGTTGGTAAACTTCTTGCTCAAAAGGCCGCTGAAAAAGGAATAAAAACAGTTGTTTTTGACAGAAGTGGCTATGCTTATCACGGCAGAGTTAAAGCGGTAGCTGAAGGTGCAAGAGAAGGAGGGCTGCAATTTTGAACCTCCTTGTAAAAGTTCTTGCCGGGTCGTCTAAAGGCAGGACAGCGGCCTTTGGAGCCGTATGTGGAGGTTCGAATCCTCCCCCGGCAGCTTAAAAAGTTGGTGTAAATTAAAAAATGTAATTAGAAGAGGTTAGCTTGAAAAATCAAAGAATAACAGGTCTGGAAAATCTTAAAGAAAAAATTGTACACATAAACAGAGTTGCCAAGGTTGTTAAAGGCGGTAGAAGGTTTAGTTTTAATGCTATTGTTGTGGTTGGTGATGGCAATGGCCATGTTGGTATTGGACTTGGAAAGGCTAATGAAGTAACTGACGCAATTTCAAAAGGGATTGATGACGCAAAGAAAAATGTTTATAGAGTTCCTGTTATTAAAGGAACTATACCACATGAAGTAATTGGTAAATTTGGCGCTGGTAAGGTTCTACTTAAACCTGCATCACCTGGTACGGGGTTAATAGCAGGCGGCGGCGTTCGCGCTGTACTTGAAGCAGCAGGTGTACAAGATGTTTTGACTAAGTCATTAGGATCAAGTAATCCTCATAATCAGGTAAAAGCTACATTAAATGGATTACTTTCAATTATTGATGCTCGAACAATGGCATATAAGAGAGGAATGAAAGTTAACGAACTTTTTAATATGTAATTTGGGGATTTACATGGCGAAGAAGCTCAAAATTACACAAATAAGAAGTATTATTGATAGACCTAAGAGACAAAAGCTTACAATTGAAGCTTTGGGATTGGGTAGACCAAATTATTTTGTAATTAAGAACGATACACCGCAAATACGCGGAATGATTAGAAAAGTATCTCATCTTTTAAAAGTAGAAGAAATTAATGAGAATTAAGGGTAATTAAATGGATATCTTAAGTAATCTAAAATATGCTGCTGGCTCTAAAAAGAAAATTAAAAGAATCGGACGCGGGGAAGGCTCGGGTCACGGTGGAACTGCTACAAGAGGTATGAATGGTCAAAGGTCACGATCCGGTGCTAAGTATAAAATTTGGTTTGAAGGTGGACAAATGCCTTTGCAAAGAAGAGTGCCGAAACGTGGTTTTAGAAATCCTTTTCGCATTTCTTATCAAGTGGTTAACTTAAATAAATTGCAAAAATTAATTGATACAAAGAAAGTTGAAGATGGTAATATTAATCCGACTGTTCTATATAAAAATAAAGTTATTTCTAAGGCTGCAGCACCATATAAAATTTTAGGGAACGGTGAACTTAAAACAAAAATTAATGTTGAAGCTCATGCTTTTAGTGCTTCAGCAAAACAAAAAATTGAATCCTTAGGTGGAACCATAAAAGAGATTAAAGATTAATGAGCAAATTTCAGGACACATTTAGAAATATTTTTAAAATTCATGAACTTAGACAAAGGATAATTTATACCTTAGCCTTATTACTTATTGTGAGAGTCGGTGCACATATTACACTGCCTGGCATCGATACTCACTTACTTTCAGAGGCTATGTCGAATACCTCCTCTAATAATTTATTTGGGTTATATGATTTATTTGTAGGTGGTGCATTCTCAAATGCTGCAGTTTTTGCACTTGGTATTATGCCATATATAAGTGCATCTATAATTTTGCAGCTCGCTGGTGCTGTTATTCCTTATATACAAAAACTACAAAGAGAAGGTGAAGAAGGCAGAAAGAAAATAACTCAATGGACTAGATACGGAACAGTGATAATATCTGCTATGCAAGCATGGGGAGTAACTATTCATCTTCTAAGTCTAAACTATAACAATATGCCTGTTGTACCAGAGGCAGTTAGAGGAATTGGTTGGTCAATTTCTACAATTATTTTTCTTGTGGCTGGTACAATATTTATGATGTGGATGGGTGAGCAGATAACTGATAAGGGAATCGGCAACGGTATTTCATTAATAATTTTTATTGGAATTATAAATAGATTTCCTTTTGCGGTGCTGGATGAATATAGACTTTTATCAGCTGGACAAAGGAATCTCGTAATTGAAGTAGTTATTCTTTCTTTTATGGTACTTGTTATTGCCGGTGTTGTTTTAGTAACGCAAGGTACGCGAAGAATACCAGTCCAATATGCTAAACGTGTTGTAGGTAGAAAAGTTTATGGCGGAGTAACTCAGTACATCCCATTACGAGTTAATACTGCTGGAGTAATGCCAATTATATTTGCTCAAGCAATAATGTTTTTGCCAAGTACTGTACTATCGTTCTTCCCTAATAGCGATTTTGCAGCTTCAATTGCAGGTTATTTTACTTACAGGTCATTTACTTATTCGGCAATATATGCAGTGATGATTGTTTTCTTTACTTATTTTTATACTGCTATAGCTTTTAACCCGCAAGAGGTAGCTGAAACAATGAAAAAACAAGGCGGTTTTATCCCTGGAATTAGACCAGGTAAACAAACCAGTGAGTTTATAGATAATATCTTAACTAAAATAACTTTGCCGGGTTCAATCTTCTTGGCAATAGTGGCAATTTTACCTGCGTTTGTTTCTCGTTTCGGAGTATCAGGCAGTTTTGCTTCTTTTTTTGGAGGAACAAGCCTGTTAATTATTGTAGGTGTTGCACTGGATACTTTACAACAAATTGAATCTCATTTATTGATGCGTCATTATGATGGCTTTATGAAAGGTGGGAAACTTAGAGGTAGAAGATTTTAAAGCGTGTTGATGTGATTTTAATTAAAACTAGAAAAGAAATAGATAAAATAAAAGAAAGTTGCGTTATTGTAGCTGAAACCTTGCAGTTGCTTAAAAGATATGCTAAACCGGGGGTAAAAACAATTGAGTTAGATAAAATAGCAGAAGATTATATTTTAAGTAACAACGCAAGGGCTGCTTTTAAAGGTTATTCACAAGCTGGGTCGTTTAATTTTCCGGCTTCAATTTGTTCTTCAATTGATGATGAAGTTGTTCATGGAATTCCTAGCGACAGAATTTTGCAAGAAGGTGAGATTCTCTCGATTGATGTGGGCGTAGAAAAAAATGGTTATTTCGGTGACGCTGCTTTAACTGTTGCCATTGGGAACATTTCGAATGAAAAAAAAGAACTAATGAGAGTAACTGAAGAAGCTCTTTACTTAGGTATTGAACAAGCTGTGGTTAATAATAGACTTGGTGATATTTCTTATGCTATACAAAATTACGTGGAAAAAAATGGCTTCTCAGTGGTAAGAGAACTTTGTGGTCATGGTGTAGGGAAGTATTTGCACGAAGACCCACAAATTCCAAATTTTGGTAAAAAAGGTAGCGGTACAATAATAAAAAATGGTATGACTTTAGCAATTGAGCCAATGGTAAATGCCGGCTCGTACAAAGTAAAAGTTGCCAGTGATGGGTGGACAGTTTATACAAGTGATGGTTCGCCATCAGCACATTTTGAACATACAATTGCTATAGTTGATAATAAACCGGAAATTTTAACCAAAATTTAATATATGGCAAAGCAAGGTGCTATTAAGGTTGATGGAGTAGTAGTAGAAACTTTACCAAATGCCCATTTTAAAGTTAAATTGGATAATGGGCATGAAATTTTAGCCCACATTTCGGGTAAGATGAGAATGCACTTTATTAAAATATTAGTAGGCGATAGAGTAGCAATTGAATTGTCACCATACGATTTAAATAAAGGCAGAATTACATATAGATATAAATAGTGGAGTGAAAATGAAAGTCAGATCATCTGTAAAAAAAATTTGTGAACATTGCAAAATAATCAAACGCAAAGGAGTGGTAAGGGTTATTTGCAAAAATCCTAAACATAAACAAAGACAAGGTTAAAACCTAAGCAGGAGGTTATTAATTTGGCTCGAATAGCTGGTATCGATTTACCTAAACAAAAAAAAGCATTCATTGGCCTTACTTACATTTTTGGAATAGGTCAAAAGACAGCTTATGATATTTTAGCAAAAGCTGATGTAAACCCGGATAAAAAAGTTCAAGACCTTACTGAAGAGGAAATTGCCCGTATTCGGTCGATTATGACAGCTGAATACAAAGTTGAAGGTGCTCTAAGAAGTGAGATTCAGCAAAATATAAAAAGATTAATGGATATTGGTTGTTATCGTGGCATTAGGCATAGAAGAGGATTGCCTGTGAGAGGTCAAAGAACTAGAACAAATGCACGTACAAGAAAAGGTAAAAGAAAAACTGTTGCTGGAAAGAAGAAAACCCCAGCTAAGAAGTAATAATTTTTTATAGGAGAACAAATTTGGCTAAAGTAGTTAAAAAAACTAAAAAGAAAGTTCATGTGGACTCAGTTGGAGTTGCACATATTAAAGCATCTTTTAATAATGTTATTGTTACTATTACTGATATTTATGGTAACACAATTTCATGGTCGTCAGCTGGCAAAAATGGCTTCAAAGGTTCAAGGAAAAACACACCATATGCAGCTCAAACAACTGCTGAAGCTGCTGCTAAAGAGGCTTACGATCTTGGTGTGAGAAAAGTAGATGTCTATATTAAAGGACCAGGTGCTGGTAGAGAAGCAGCTATTAGAGCATTAAGCACTGCCGGTCTTCAGATTTTATCAATTAAAGACAATACACCAATACCTCACAATGGTTGCAGACCACCAAAAAAGAGAAGAGTTTAAAGGAGAAAATTAGATGGCAAGATATATTGGTTCTAGTTGCAAATTATGCAGAAGAGAAAGACAAAAGTTGTTCTTAAAAGGAAGTAAATGCTTTTCTGAAAAGTGCCCTATTGAAAAAAGAAATTATCCTCCAGGACAGCATGGAGTAAGCCGCCGCTCTAAATTTTCAGAGTATGGCGTTCAGTTGAGAGAAAAACAAAAAGTTAAAAGAATTTATGGATTAGTAGAAACGCAATTTCGTAATTATTTTGAAAAAGCAAACAGACAAAAGGGTGTCACTGGTGCGAACTTAGTTAAATTACTTGAACGAAGACTTGATAATACTGTCTACCGATTAGGTTTTGCACCATCGCGTAAAGCTGCCAGACAGCTTGTTCTTCATAGACATTTTACTGTAAACGGACGTATTGTAGACATTCCTTCTTATTCTTTAGCCCCAGGCGATGTCGTTTCTGTTTGTGAGAAGAGTAAGAAGTTGGATGTAATTCACAACTCGTTGAGAAGAACAAAAGATAATATGTACAACTGGCTCTCTATAGATAAAGCAACTCTTTCCGGTACTTTTCTTAATGTTCCTGAAAGAGAGGATATTCCGCTTAATGCTAATGAGCAGTTAATCGTTGAATTGTATTCTAAGTAATATCTAATTAATAAAGAGGATTCTACATGAACAATCCGTTTATAAAAATGCCAGAAGGTGTAGTTTTAGACGAATCATCTATTTCTAAAAACTACGGCAAATTTTTTCTTCAACCTTTAGAACGTGGATTTGGTGTTACTTTGGGCAATGCAATGCGCAGAGTTTTACTATCTTCATTGACTGGCGCTGCAATTACTGCTGTTAAGATTGAAGGAGTTTTGCATGAGTTCTCTACTATACCTGGCGTAGTTGAGGATATGACAGAGCTTATTCTTAATCTTAAAAAAATAAGAATGAGATTAATTAATAAAAAAACTACTGCAATGGAAATTTCTGTATCTGGACCTGCCGATTTTACTGCACAGATGTTGCAAAATGCTTGTCCCGATATCGAAATTTTAAACCCAGAGCAGCACATAGCTAAACTCAATAACAACGCAAAGATAAATATGGAACTACGTTTTGGTATGGGTAAAGGATATGTACCAGCCAGTGAACAGAAAATACAAGATCAAACTATAGGACTTATCCCAATTGATTCTATCTTTACTCCTATTGTAAGCGTAAAATACGATGTTGAAAACGTTAGAATTGGTGAAAGAAACGACTACGAAAAATTAACTCTCGAAGTTAAAACTGATGGCTCTATAACTCCTGAAGAAGCAGTTTCTAATGCTGCAAAAATATTGAAAGACCACATTAATTATTTTATTAACTTCGATACCGAACAAGAGGAAGTTAAAGTCGAAAGTAAGGAAGATGCAGAGACTGAACGTATTAGAAAAATTTTAATGACAAGTGTAGACGATTTAGAATTAAGTGTGAGGTCACATAATTGCTTAAAAGCTGCTAACATAAAAACTTTAGGTGACCTTGTAAGAAGAGATGAAAATGAAATGCTTAAATTTAGAAACTTTGGAAGAAAATCCCTTGCTGAACTAATCGAAATTGTTGAAAATTATGGATTAGAGTTCGGCATGGACGTAGATAAGTATTTAAAAGATGTTCCTGAAAACAAATAGTTTATTCCTGGAGAAAATTAAATGAGACATAAAGTAAAAGGAAGAAAGCTTAAAAGAACGCATAGCCACCGTCTTGCCACATTAAGAGCTATAGCAACTTCACTGCTTCGTCATAAAAGAATTAAAACTACACTTGCAAAAGCAAAAGAAGCTAGAACTTTTGTAGAACCACTTATAACAAAAGCTAAGAATGATTCTGTGCACTCAAGAAGATATGTGGCTTCGCAAATTAAAGATAAAAGTATAGTAAAGGAACTGTTTAGTGATATTGTTACAAAGATTGGCAATAGACCTGGTGGTTACACCCGAATTGTTAAATTGGGCAGACGTAAAGGTGATGCAGCAGAACTTGCTTTTCTTGAACTAGTTGACTATGGCGAGATTAACCTTGAAAAAGCAAAAAATCGTCAAACAGAAAAAACTGAAAAAGCTGAACAAAATAAACAAGAAAAGAAAGACGATACTAAAGTGGAAAATAAAAAAGAAGAGTTAATTGAAGAAGCTAATGTAGTTGAAGAAACTGTTCAAGAATCAAGTCAAGCTTCTTCTGTTAATACTGAAAAAGGTAGCACCAAAAATTCAACTGCTAAAAAAGGCAGTAAAAAAAAGAAAGATTGACAATTGCTAATTAAATTTTAGTTTGAAGAGCAGTCTGATTTCAGCTGCTCTTTTTTATTTTATGCTTGAAATAAATTTTTTAAAATCTGTTTATAACCTTTCAGAACTACCCACTAAAATACTTCCAGAAGCAATTCTTTGTGGCAGGTCAAATGTAGGAAAGTCTTCCTTTATAAATTCTTTGTTCTCTACAAAAATTGCCATGACAAGTTCAACTCCAGGTAAAACCCGCAGTATTAATTATTATATTGTGAACAATAAATTTTATATTGTAGATTTACCTGGTTTTGGCTACGCTAAAGTTTCAAAAAAAGAAAAAATACATTGGAAAAATTTACTGCAGCAATTCTTTTCATTAAAAAGAAATCAAAGAATTGCAATACATTTAATTGATAGCAGGCATGCCCCATTACAGAATGATTTGATTCTAAATTCATATTTAAAAAATTTTGATATTCCTTACCTTGTTGTGCTAAATAAGATTGATAAGTTATCTCAATCAGAAATTGAAAAATCAATGAGTGTTATTAGGAAATATTTCCCTGAACTTATTTTTAAAGAAAATCTGTTCGCTTATTCATCAGTTACAAAATACGGGAAGAAAGAAATTATTAGTCGTCTAAAAGCACTCTTCTTGTAATGAATATTTAACAAAAGTTTAGTATTATTGGCACTGTATTTAATCCTGCTTTAATTTTTTTCTATTTAGTGTGGTTTGTAATGACCGATAAATACAAGAAAAGACTTTTAATATTTATTTTCATTCCAGTGCTGATTGCAATTCCTTTTTTAACAGATGATTTAATGCTTCGCATAATCTCGTCTGTCATTCTTGTAATTTATGTTGCCTTTATAATTTTTTTAAGAGATTCTGTAAAAGCCGAAACAACGATTCCCATTGAGAGTACCTCTTCAATATCTAAACCACCAAAAGATTCAACAACACATGCAACTGATTACGAAACTGATGAGGGAGAAGAATTTCAAATTATTTCACCTAATAAAACAGTTGAAATTTTAACGCAGGATAATTTTAGCCGAACTGCAACAAGTAATAAGAAAGATGTCTTTAAACCACAAAACTTTAAAGAACACTTTGATAAAATTGTTCATGAGGAATTTCCCCATGATGTTAACCAAGATGAACAGTTTGGGTTCGTGCTGGAAAAGATATTAAATGTGGTTAAAGATGCTTTTATGGCTCATAGTGCTGTTTTTTTCTGGTACAATAAAGTAAAAAAACGACTTACTTTAGAAAGGTTTGTATCTAGTTCATCGCATATTGCAAGAAAGAAATTTGATTTGGAAGACGACATATTAGGTAAAATAATTCAAAAAGAAGAGCCTGAACTTTTAACAGATATTTCACCGACAGCAGAAATTGATGTTATACGATATTACACTGCACCCCAAGGAATAAAAAGTTTTGTGGGGGTTCCTTTATTTTATGGGAAGTCTCTTGCAGGTATTTTAGCATTAGACTCAAAAGTGAATGACGCTTTTGGAATTGAATCGGTTTTTTCTTTAGGCAGAGTAGTAAGGATTATTTCAATAATAATTTCGATGTTTGAAGAGAAATTTAGTGAAACTCTTGCAGAACAAAGATTAAAAGCTCTGCTAAGCGTTCTTAGTTATGATAAAAAATTTGAAACCGAATCCGAACTTTTTACTACGTTAGAAAGTTCTGTTTCTGGCCTAATTCCATGGGATGCATTTACTTTTGTTTATTATTACGCTGATGAACAAAAGTTTAAAACAACAAAAATTGTTAATCGGACTTCACTTAAATACATAGGCGAAAATCTTGAAATTGATTTGGGGAGAACACTAGTAGGTAAGGCAATTTTAAGCGGAATACCTGTAAAAATAGATGATACTTCAAATTCCGATTATCCCCGCTTCTCTCAAACGGAAGAAGTTAGCTTCGATGGTTCATTTTTAGCTATACCAATGGTTTATGATGATAAAAATTACGGCGTATTGTGCTTTGAAAGTCTTAAGAAAAATGCATATTCAAACGAAGATGTAAATTTTGTAAAGAATTCAATGAAAATGTTTGCTTTTATTTTATACTCTTATTCTACTATTAATTTGCTTAAAAATTTACTCTCGGTAGATATTGAAACGAAGGCATTGAACTACGATTCTTTTGTTGAACGACTAACTGTAGACCTCGTAAAAGCAAGCGAACTTAAAATTCCAGGTGCAGTTGCTTTAATTAGTATAGATGAATTTTTAGAACAAGATTCGCTCTTTGAAGGAAACCCCTTCCCAAAGGTTTTAAAAGCAATATCCCAAATGATTAAAGATGAGATGACACCATTAAATATTTTCGGACGCCTGAAAGAAAGAGTTTTTGGAGTATACTTTTTTAATTCTTCTCCTAAAGATGTTTTTGTATGGGCAGAAAAACTTCGAATTAAAATAGCGCGTAAACCAATTGCAGTTGTTTCTAAACAGACCACCTTCACAGTTTCTATTGGAATTAGTTCAACTTCTGGAAAAACAGATGTTCATCAAATTCTTTACGATGCAGAGTTAGCTTTGAAAAAAGCTCAAGAAAAAGGCGGAAACTCTGTTAAAATCACAAACTAATCTTATGAAAAACTTTATTGTAATTGTACTTGATGGTGTTGGAATTGGCGAACTGCCCGACGCTGAGAAATATAACGATAAAGGAAGTGATACGTTGGGTAATATGGCCGATAAACTTGGAGGATTGTCACTGCCTAACCTCACTTTACTTGGACTTGGCAATATTAAACCAATTAAAGGCTTGCAGTCACAAAAATTCCCGCTAGCATCCTATGGCAAAATGGCTGAAGTATCAATAGGAAAAGACTCTACAACAGGTCACTGGGAATTGGGAGGCTTAAAAGTAGACAAAGAATTTCCTTTATTTCCTAACGGCTTCCCTAAAAACATTATCGATAAATTTATTTCAGAAACTAAAGTTGGGGGAATTTTAGGTAATAAAGCTGCGTCTGGCACTGAGATTATAAAAGAGTTAGGTGAAGAGCATCTTAAAACTTCTTATCCAATTGTTTATACTTCAGCAGATTCAGTTTTTCAAATTGCAGCTCACGAAGAAGTTATTCCATTACAACGTCTATATGAAATTTGTTCAATTGCCCGCAAAAAAGTTTTGGTTGATGAAAATGCTGTGGGAAGAGTAATTGCCAGACCATTTGTGGGTAAACCAGGCAGTTTCACTAGAACTACAAATAGAAAAGATTTTTCGCTGGATCCTTTTAGTCCAACTATTTTAGACTATTTATACGATGCTGGAATACAAACAATTGGAATTGGTAAGGTTAATGATCTTTTTAATTACCGAGGCATTGCTAAACAAGAAAAGACTAAAAGCAATGCTGAAGGTATCCAAAAAATAATTGACAATACAAAGAAAGAAAATAATAGTTTTATTTTTGCTAACCTTGTTGATTTTGATGTTTACTATGGTCATCGCTTAGACCCAGAAGGATTTTATAGGGCATTGCAAGAGTTTGATAATCATTTACAAACTATATTAGATATTTTAGATGATAGTGATAAACTTATTATTACTGCAGATCATGGTAATGATCCTACTTCTACAAGCACAGACCATAGCAGAGAATACGTTCCACTACTTTATTTCCAAAAAGGTGTACCGGGTAAAAATCTTGGTACAAGAAAAACTTTTTCTGATGTAGCTCAAACTGTAGCACATTTTTTTAAAATAAATAACAATTTAATGGGAGAAAGTTTTCTTGAAATCTAACCAAAAAATTATGTTGTCATTTAAATCGAAAATTAAAGATGATGGCAGTATTATACTGCCTTTTGATAAATTAAGCGAACTAAGAAAAAGTAATGTGAAAGAAATAAAAGTAGATATTTATGCTGTCCCGACAATTGATAAAGCCGAACAAAAAATTATTAGCAAAATTAAAAAGTTACAATCATTACCAGAAAATATAATTTTCGATTTTTTGAAAAGTAAAGGTAGATTACCAAACAAATTTAAAAAGAAAGTGAAATTTTAATGAGGAGCGTTCGTCAATATCTTATAGAAACAGATGTTTTAATTGACCATTTAACTTACAATGGGAATTCATTTTCTTATCTTGAAATTGCTATGATGAAAGGTGTATGTTTTACTACTGTATTGAATTCTTCCGAATTATATTTTTTTGCAAAGGAAGATTTTGAAAAGGAAGCTGTAGATTCTCTTATGAAGTCGTTAAAAATTTTAGGAATAAATTCACGATACAGTTTGAACGTTTCAGAATTTTTTAATAAAGTTGCGACAGTACGAGATGCATTATTTTGTAGTGTTGCAAAAAATAATAAGTTGCCAATTCTAACAGGTCAAACTTCGAGATACAAAAAGACTGGATTAAAAATTATTTCATTAGAACAATTACGAGGTTAATTTGATATTAGGAAAAGTTATTGGAACTGTTTGGTCGACCCGCAAAGATGAAAATTTAGTTGGTGCCAAGTTTCTCATTGTGCGCCACCTTAATTTAGACCTTACACCAAAAGAAGCGACAGTAGTAGCCGTAGATTCTGTTGGAGCTGGTGTAGGTGAGGTTGTGCTTGTTGCTCAGGGTTCTTCAGCAAGACAAACAACATTTACAAAAAACAAGCCTGTAGATGCTGTTATTATGGCTATTGTAGATAAGCTTGATATAGCCATCAAAGAAAAAATAGAAGAAACTGCGGATGCATAATGTATCTTGGTAAAATTATTGGTACAATTTGGGCGACAAGAAAGTATAGCACTGTAACTGGTTATAAAATGCAATTAGTACAACCTATCAATTCAGAAAATGAAAAAATTGGTGAGCCAATTATTGCACTCGATACTATTGGTGCAGGGCCAGGCGAAGTAATTTATTATGTAACAGCAAGTGAGGCGGTAATTCCACTCGATGTAGATATGGCACCCGTTGATGCTTCTATAGTTGGTATCGTAGATTCTATTAATATTAACAAATAAGGAGGATGTGCCGTGAAAATTACTAAACAATATACCAACAGAGAAAGTCAATCGTTAGATAAGTATTTACAGGAAATAGGCAAGGTCGATCTTCTTACTCCCGAAGAAGAAATTGAACTTGCTATTAGAATAAAAAAGAACGACCAAAAGGCACTTGAAAAATTAGTTAAAGCAAACTTGAGATTTGTTGTTAGCGTTGCTAAACAATATCAAAATCAAGGATTATCTCTTGGTGATTTGATTAATGAAGGTAATTTAGGATTAATCAAAGCTGCAAAAAGGTTTGATGAAACAAGAGGATTTAAGTTTATCTCCTATGCTGTGTGGTGGATTAGGCAATCAATTTTACAAGCTTTAGCTGAACAATCAAGAATAGTTAGACTTCCATTAAACAGAGTGGGTGCACTTAATAAAATTGGCAAAGCCTACAGCAATTTAGAGCAAGAGTTCGAAAGAGAACCCAGCGCTCATGAGCTGGCTTCAGAACTTGATATGGATATTTCTGAAGTTTCAGATGCTCTTAGAATTTCTGGTAGGCATATCTCTATGGATGCGCCTTTCGTTCAAGGAGAAGAAAATCGCTTGCTTGATGTTCTTGAAAATGAAGAGCAGCCCTCACCTGATTATTTATTAATGTCGGATTCCCTCAGAAGAGAAATTGAACGCGCTTTATCTACTTTAACTGAAAGAGAAGCTGAAGTAGTTAAACTTTATTTTGGCCTAAACAAAGAACACTCCCTAACACTCGAAGAAATAGGGGAAAAGTTTAATTTGACAAGAGAAAGAGTACGTCAAATTAAAGAGAAAGCAATTCGCAGATTACGACACGCATCAAGAAGTAAAAATTTAAGAGCTTATTTAGGTTGAAAATAAACTGTGAAAAACACTAAGTCATTTATTTTAATTTTGTGGCCAGTGTTCATTTTTCTTGTTTTATCGTGTTCTTCCTCTTCTTATTCAGAAAGATATTCTAAATCTAACGAAAGCGAGGAGAAGTCAAACTCCAATTCTGTTAAATTTACTTCGGAAAAAAATGGAGCTGTAAAAGATACTGCAAACGACTTTATTACTACTTCCTCATTAAATAACGGACCAGAAATATCAGTTTATGATAACCAAACAAGCGATAGCACTGAGTTTGATGTGCCCCCACCTCAAAATTCTGACAGCCCATTCGAAACAAAAAAATTTATTGAAAATTATGAAAAGCTTAAAAGCTTTAACGTAGCCCTCACTCCTCGCGAAAAAATCTTATTCGAAATAATTAAATTTATTGATACACCATATAAGTATGGTGGTAATTCTGATAATGGCATCGACTGCTCAGCCTTTACGAGAGAAATTTTTGAATCTTCTGTATCAATTGAGCTCCCACGAACTGCAAGTGAACAATTTAAAGTGGGCAAAAAAGTGAATAACAAAAATGATTTGCAATTTGGTGATTTAATTTTTTTTAATACAACACGAAAAAGCTATCCAGGGCATGTCGGCATTTACTTGGGCGATGATAAATTTGTTCACGCAAGCCGTTCTTTGGGCGTAACTATTTCAACTTTGGATGAACCATACTATAAACAACGTTATGTAGGTGCAAGAAGAATTGAGAATATCCCTTTGAATTAGAGATAAAAATTGCTAACCTAATTTAACCTCAAAATCTGTTTAACCTAAATTTCCCTAACCTCTCAGCATGCTGATAGAAAATTTGGGTTGAATTAAAAACCAAAAAATGGAATGAATTGAATTTCAGATATGATTGACTTAATTTTGATTTAATAATAAAATGAAATTAAATTGGAGAAAAAAATGGAATTTAGAATTGAAACAGATAGCATGGGAGAAGTAAAAGTCCCTGTTGACAAATATTATGGTGCTCAGACTGCAAGGTCATTAATGAACTTTAAAATAGGCGGAGAAAGGTTTCCTTTTGAATTAATTCGAGCGTTAGCCATAGTTAAAAAAGCAGCAGCTCTTACTAACCAAGAATTAGGGACGTTATCTTCTGAAAAAGCCGAATTAATTGTAAAAGCTGCAGATGAAGTAATTGAAGGAAAATTAAATGACCATTTCCCGCTTGTTGTTTGGCAAACAGGCAGTGGAACTCAAACCAATATGAATGTTAATGAAGTAATTTCCAATCGTGCTATTGAAATGGCTGGCGGACAAATGGGAAGTAAAAAGCCTATTCATCCAAATGATGATGTTAACAAATCACAATCAACTAACGATGCTTTCCCAACAGCAATTCATATTGCAGCAGTGGAGGAGATTTTTCGGCGTTTAATACCAATGGTAACAAAGTTAAGAGATGCACTTGCAGTAAAAGCTGATGAATTTAAAGATATTATTAAAATTGGCCGAACACATTTAATGGATGCTACACCCCTTACTTTGGGGAATGAATTCTCTGGTTATGCACAACAGCTTACTAACGGTTTAGAAAGAATTAAAGATAGTTTAAAAAGACTGCTTGAAATTCCATTAGGCGGCACTGCCGTAGGAACGGGACTAAACACAGTAGGGGATTATGCTGAAAGGGTTGCAAAAAAGATTTCTGAATTAACTGGAAAAGAATTTAAAACTGCTCCCAATAAATTTGAGGCTATGGCAGGCAAAGATGCTATAGTTGAGATGCATGGTGTATTAAAAACTTTAGCAGCATCTTTAGTCAAAATTGCAAATGATATTAGGTGGCTCGGCTCAGGTCCTCGCTGCGGAATAGGCGAGATTATCTTGCCTGAGAATGAGCCGGGAAGTTCAATAATGCCCGGCAAAGTTAATCCAACTCAAGCAGAAGCAATGACAATGGTTTGTTATCAGGTTTTTGGTAACGATGTTACGATTAATTTTGCTGGAGCAAGTGGTAATTTTGAATTAAATGTTTTTATGCCTGTTATTGCATTTAATTTCTTACAGTCTATTAGATTGCTTGCTGATGCATGCGAAAGTTTTACGGATAATTGCGTTGTAGGAATAAAGCCGAATCTAAAGAACATAAAGAAGAACCTTGAGAATTCTTTAATGCTGGTTACAGCTTTAAATCCGATAATTGGTTATGATAATGCTGCAAAGGTGGCAAAAAAAGCACACAAAGAGGATAAGACATTAAAAGAAGCTGCTGTTGAACTTGGACTTTTAACAGCAGAAAAATTTGATGAAATTGTTAGACCAGAAAAAATGATTGGTCCTAAAAAATAATTTCTGATTTTTATATTTGATACAAAAAAAGAAGCAGCGAGATAGTTTCAAAAAAGTAAAGCAGATAGGGGCTGAATTTACCAGCCCCTATTTTTATGTTTAGTTAAGTCAGTCATAAAATTCCGGGATTTCAACAATATGTTGAACTCCATTAGAATCTAGATGAGTTATAAGAGGTTCGTTCATCAAATTTCGTAATGTATTTTTTAGTTTCATCATTTGGATAAATAAATCGTGTTCTGGGATAACATTAGGGGAATGTATTGGACTTTTGAAGAATAACGACATCCATTCTTGAATTCCTTTCATGCTGCTTCGTTGTGCAAGGTCAGCAAATAAAACCAAGTCTAATACAATAGGAGCCGCTAAAATAGAGTCGCGGCAAAGGAAATTAATTTTTAACTGCATCTGATATCCAAGCCATCCAAAAATATCAATATTATCCCATCCTTCTTTGTTATCTCCTCGCGGTGGATAATAATTTATTCTAACTTTATGAAAATAGTTGCCATATAAGTCAGGATACAAACTTGGTTGTAATATTGAATCAATAACAGAAAGCTTGCTTTCTTCTTTAGTTTTAAATGAGCCGGGGTCATCCAGGACTTCACCATCTCTATTACCTAAGATGTTTGTTGAGAACCATCCGCTTAATCCTAATAATCTAGCTTTTAACATTGGGGCTATAACTGTCTTAACTAGGGTTTGTCCTGTTTTAAAATCTTTCCCTGCAAGCGGTACATTCATCTCATTTGCTAATTCAACTATGGCTGGGATGTCAGAACTTAAATTAGGCGAGCCATTTACATACGGCACACCTTCAGATACAGCGGCATAGGCATAAAGCATGCTTGGTGAAATATCGGGGTGATTCTCCTGCATTCCTTTAATAAAGGCATCTTTACTTTGATGAACTTCGCTAAGAGGAATGTAAGTTTCGGTACTAGCGGACCAAATGACTACTAACCTATCACATGAATTTGATTCCTTAAATTTTCGAATGTCATCTCTTAATTTCATCATTAGTTCATATTTATTATTTCCTTCTTTTACGTAGTTGCCATTTAACCTCTTCACATAGTTTTTATCGAAAACGCCTTTCATAGGTTTCAATAATTTTAATTCTTCGGCTACATTGTTGAGGTCTGAATCGTAAAGTACCTTTGCATATTTTGCGGCCTCATAGCAATTTTCATCTCGTATGTCCCAGCCTCCAAATACTAAGTCATTAATTGAAGCTAAGGGAACAAAATCTTTGATTAAGGGGAAGTTATTATCAGATCTTTTCCCAATTCTGATAGTACCAATTTGAGTCAATGAACCTATTGGTTTAGCTAATCCTTTTCTAACTGAGTGAACCCCAGCCAAAAAAGTAGTTGATACAGCTCCATTTAGTCCTACAATTAAAACACCTAATTTGCCTTCAGGCTTTTGAATTTGATTTGGTTTCATCTCTCTCTCCTTATGTAAATTTTAAAATTTATTTAATTTGTCTTAGTTAGTGCATCTGGCAACTCCATTATTGTTTTAATTATTAGGTCAGCATCTTTTGTTTCTTGTGGTATTGACCATCCTTTATTGTTTATCCAAATTGTAAAGCAGCCTAGTAATTTGGCAGGTGATATATCCTTTTCGTATGAATCGCCAATTACAATAGTTTCAGAAGGTAAAGCATTTGTTTGATTGATTGCTATTTCAAAAATTTTTAAATCGGGCTTTCTTACTCCCACAACGGCTGAGTCAATGATAACTTTAAAATATTTTTTCAGTGACAGTTCTTCTAATTCGGTCTCTAAATTTCCATAGTAATTAGATATAATTCCCAGCTTGTAAGTTGAAGATAATGACTCCAAAATTATTTTTGATGCATTTACATTTTTAATTACAGATAAGTAACAGTATTCTGTAATCTCATCTATAATAAAATCATAAACGTTTGATAAATAAAAATTCTTATATAGGTATTCCAACTGAAATTCGATTTTATATTTTAAAGTTTTTCTTAGACCGAATTCACGTTCTATTACCAAAGAGCATTTTTTTTCTGCATACACAAAAGCTTCTCTTAAATTTTCTTTTACAATAGGAACACGAAAATGATGGTAAGCTTCGTAAAACTTTTCGAACCAGTGAATACCATCGGTGTCCAAAGTTCCACCGTAATCAAACAGAATTGCTTTTTTCATATTCTATTTCTTTTAGTAGTTCTTTGTTTAATTTTTTGCCGCTTAGTGCAATTAAAATTAGACCGATTAAAATCCAGAACAGCTCACGTATTCTATTTACTAAGCCAACATAAATGCCGAGAGCTGAAGAGATTTTAATGGTTCCCAGCACTAAAGCTAATCCACCTTCTCTTGAGCCTAACTCCATGGGCATAAAGAAAAATAGGTTTATGATAAAAGTAGAAACTGCACTTATATACAGGGCTTCAGGAAAGGTGATGTCTATTCCAATTGCTTTTAGTATGAAAAGATTTTCAAGTGAACCGATTATTCTTGCTAAAATTTCCCATGAAAGTGCCTGATAAAATTTTCTTCTTCGATTTAAATAAAGCTCTGTTATATAGTAATCTACTTTTTGTATTGAAGTAACTTTACTTGAAAGTGGTGCTGTTAATTTTTTTACAAAAGGAATTTTTAACGTTACGTTTAATAATGAATTTACAATTCCTTTTTTGTGACGCATTATAATTAAATATACAACAATGGAAAAAAGCAAAAGGACAGAGATAAGAATAATTTTTGTAATTGGAGAAAGAGCAAGTGAAGCTAAGGCCAGTAAAATTATAATCATCCAAAAAAGAAATGAAGAAAGAATATGAATCATTGTATAAAGTAAAGTAACAGACACTGCTCTGCTTGTGCCAATTAGATTTTTTAGTTCTGCTATTCGGTATGGTTCTCCACCAACGGCAATTGATGGAGTTATATAGTTGAGAGCAAATCCACTGATGGTTATAGATATTATTTTGTGAAAGGGTATATTGTTGTTGTTACCTATAATTAATTTCCAAGCAAAAGAGTTAAATAAATATACGAAAGCCCAAATAGTGATGACAGGAATGAAATACCATCCAGTTTTATGCAAATTGACAATAATGTTTTCTACTCCAAAATCAATTACTAAATAGGTAAAAATGCCTATACCAACCAAGAGCAGTATGAGTCTGAATTTTTTATTCATTTAATAATGCAATTGTTCTTCTTGTACTGGAAGATTCATAACATTTATCTAATAAATAAGTTGTGTAGTAAGCCTCTGTTAGTCCATTTTTATGGTAATCTTTTTTTTCTAAAGCGGTTATAAAATCAAGAAACAGCTCTTCGTAAAGTTTAGTGTAGTTTGACTTATCCGAAACATTAGGCACGGGAATTTTTTCTTCTTTACCATTTTTAATTTTTATTGCGTGGTCGTTTCCGTAGTAAAAAATGCTTCCATTATTAGAGATTAATTTAGCTTCGTTCAATCGAGAATGATAAGCCCAAGTGAGATTAATTTGGACAACACCTTTATCAAATTCCAAAATAGTTTCTGAACTATCTTCTACGTTAAAAGTATTGTGGGCAAGATTGTAATTAATTGTTGTAACTTTATTGGGTTTTCCTAAGAGCCATGTGGATAAGTATAAATAATGGAAGCCAATATCACTTAAAATCCCTCCGCCGCTAATTTTTTTATTTAATCGCCAAGGGGACGAAGTTGGGTTCAATCCCTTGTCTGCCCCTGCCCTGAAGACATTAAATTGTAAAAGTACTTTGGATTTGTCTTCTAATTCTTTTAAAAAAGATTTGTATTCCTGCCAAAGAGGAGAGTATTTATATTGATGGCATGGAATGAAAAAGATGTTGGAATTGATAATTTTTCTATAAACTTCATTCGCTTCTTCGTAAGAAATTGTGAAAGGTTTTTCACATATAACATGGAGTTTTTTTTCTACCGCCCAGTTTATTATTTCCTTATGATAGTTTGGCGGTGTAGTAATATCAATAAAATCAATTTTTTCTTTAGAGTACATTTCGTCTAACGATTCATAAAATTTTATGTGACTGAATTCTTTTTCGCTTTTTTCTCTTGTGTCTTTGTCAATTTCTACAACTGAAGTAATATTGATTTTATCCTTTAGTTTATCAGAGCAAAACGCACTTAAATGATTAGTCCTTGCTATTTTTCCGAATCCTACAATTGCACCATTAAACATGGTCGGTTCCTGTTTTGTTCTGTGTAAAACTAAGCAGATAAGAGTGGATTTTTTCTTCTTTAATTACAAAGTAAACAAGCAGAATATTTAGTATTATTAACTCAAAAAGAAAATAGTGTAGAATATTTCCCCAAAATAATGCAATGAATAAAACAATCATCCGAGTATTAGTAGTCAAAATGTTCTGGTATTTTATCATTGGTTTGTTGTATTTTCTGTACTCATTAACGAACCAGGAAGGCATTTGTCCATTGAAATATTCGATTGTATGCTTATAAAGTTTTCTAACACTTTTTGATAGGAGATGCTGTTGACGCAAATAATTTATATATACTCTTAAGAGTAATTTTTTAATTGGTGTTTTAATCCAACTTAGTTTCGCATAAGATTCTCTAACCTCATTAATATCGTCAATATCATTATTTTTGTTTTGAGTGAAGTACAAATAAAATATTCTGTAATAATCAGCCATTGCACTTTGGAATGAATGGCTAATGCCAGAGATTAAAGCAATGATAAATATATTTGCTGTTCCACCTTCAACTACGTATCTTGCTGACATGTGAAGGTAAATGCTAATAAACCACAGATTGCCTGCGAAGCCATCGAATATTCTCCCGTAACGTGAGTAAGTATTTGTAAGCCGGGCTAATTGACCATCTGCACCGTCCATCGCTTCAGCTGTAATAAGTAGGAGTACGCCGATTAAATTTATAATAATGTTTCGGTAAAAAAATAAATGTCCAGCAATAACGCCAAAAAATACACTAGTTAGAGTTATGGTATTTGGAGTGATACCAATTGCTTTGGATATTACTGCCATTCCATAACCAATTCTGCGGTAAAAAATTTTATCTAAGAACTCTTCTGTATCTAATGATTTATATGTTGATTCAATTTTGTATTTGTTCAGCAACATAGGTAAAAGCTTCCTCCATAATTTGGATTCCCTCTTCAGCAATTTCTTTATTAATAATTAAAGGCGGGTAAACGCGAATGTCGGCGTTATATCCCATTACAATTAGTCCACGTTTCAAGCATTCCTGAAAGACCATTTCAGTATATTTCTTATCAAGTTTTTCTTTTGAATCTTTTTCTTTTACCAATTCAATTCCAATCATTAATCCTTTACCACGTACATCACCAATAATCGGAATTCTTGATTTCATCTCATTGAACTTCTCAAGCATAAAAGCGCCAACTGTTGCTGAGTTTTCAACTAATCCTTCTTCAACAATTGTTTTAACAGTTGCATAAGCAGCGGTAGATGCTAATGGATTGCCGCCATAACTTGAAGAACTTCCGCTGGGGTTTCCAAAAGGTTTAGCAAAGATTATTTCCTTGCGGGACATAACCCCAGTAATAGGGAAGCCGCCACCAAATCCTTTCCCAATTGTTATAATATCCGGTATAACATCTTCATGCTGAATCCCGAACATTTTTCCTGTTCTGCCAAACCCTGTAATCATCTCATCGCATATTAATAGTGCTCCAATTTCATCTGCTAATTTCCTTAATTCTTTTAAAAATCCAGGTGCTGGTACAACATTACCTGCAGTTCCTTGAATTGGTTCTACAATTATTGCTGCAATATCATTTGTCGTTTCATGACGAATTTTTTTTCTAATATGTTTAACACATTCCCAATTACATTCAGGGAAAGTCTTATTAAATTCGCAATGTCTGCAATCTGCATACGGTGTAGTATATACGCCTGGTGGGAGTGGACCGAGTTCAAATTTGAAATTATCGCCAAGTAAACCAAGTACGCCAAGGGTTTTACCGTGAAATCCGTTCCAAAATCCGATGAATTCTGTTTTTTTTGTATAAGATTTAGCCATTCTTAGTGCAGCTTCAACCGCCTCAGCCCCACCGCTGTAGAACTGACTCCATTTCAAATCACCAACTGCTATTTCAGATAAGAGTTTAGTTAATTTTACCCTGTTTTCCGAAGTAAAGCTTCCTACATGAATGTGGTCGAGTTGCTCTTTCATCATTTTATTGTAGACTGGGTGATTATATCCGAGACTTGCAACTCCCACTCCCACAAAGAAGTCAATATATCTGTTGCCGTCTACATCGTAAACAAAACAACCTTCACCTTTGTCAATGGCAATTTTAGATCTTGTAGCTATGGTTTGTATTCCAGGAGCAATATAGTTTTGTTCCTCATTAAATAGTTGCAATGATTTTGGACCCGGAATAGCAGTAATAATTTTTGTAAATTTTGTTGTAGTTGTTTCCATATAACTCTGCCGTTTTATTTAATCGATAATTTTTTACAGACTTTTTATTTTTTGGAAGATTAATTTTGCAATGTGTTTACTTGCTTCTTCTCTTACAGGTGCAAAACTAGGCCAATCATTTATGTCGATTATTGAAATATCTCCGTTGTCAGAAACTACTGCATCCCCGCCGTAAATATCCAGTCCTAAAGCAACAGCTGATTTGTTTGCTAACTCTATGAGTTTTCCTTCTTCAAATGGGGTATGATTAATGCCGTTCAAATAGTACCAGTGAAAAAATGGTCTGCCAACTATTGAATAAAACTTTATTACATCACCGTATAAATGTTCTTGTAAAACAGCCTTTTTAATTCCTCTTTTTTCGAACTCAAGGAATATATTTTTTCGTTCATCTTCTGAATAAACTAAAGTAACATCTTCTCTGTGAACAGCATGAACATCACCACGCTTAACCCAGATTTTTCGTGCATTGAAGCTTTTAAATGTGATTTTATTCTTTTCCGCAATAGAAACAACATAACTTTTAGGAAAGGGTATTCCTTTTGAAGGCAGAATTTTAACCATGTTTGCTCTGTAACTATTGATAGATCCACGAGGTGAATTAATTATAAACTTTCCTTTTTCTTCTAATTCAAGTAACCTTTTTGTTCCTTCAACACCCTGCGCCATTGAGAAAATGAAATTTTCTTTTATTTGAATAGTACCTAAATCCTGTTCTTCATAAATTTTTACAATAACCCCTAATTCAGTAAGTTGTTCTACGGTTTGCATAAAAATAAGTGCATCGTTCCCCACGTGGTTGGGTGAGTATAACTGTTCTCTCCTAATTCCTGCAACTTGTAACATTTTTCCTCATTTAGAATATTGAAAGGTTAACATACTTTTTTGGATTTTCTTTTATATCTGTAATTAGTTTGTTGAGTTCATCTATTAACGATAAGAGCTTTTTGTAGCCCTCTTTGTTTTTTATCATTCCGCCAATAAAAGTAGAATCATTTTGCAGCGATTCAGAAGCCTTATTTAACCTAAATGAAAGATTATTTAGATTGGCGTATAATGAATCGTTTTTAACTAATTTGCCCACAGTACCTTTTCCCGAATTAATAGTTTCAGTTAATGATTTGAGGTCTGTTGTTAAGTCTGATAAATTAGAATAAAGTTCATCGTTATTGATTAGTTTTCCTACCGTACCATTTTTATTGTTAATGCTTGTCGTAAAAGAATTAAGATTAGTCAAAATTTTCTCTAAGCTTTTGGTGGTTTCTTTACCCAGCATTAATTTGACAAATCCTTCCTTTTCATTTCTTAGTGAATCAGTTATAGAGGCTATATTTGAAGTGAATTTGTCAATATTTTCAATTAAGGGCTCGATTTTATCTGAGAGTTTATCAAGTGAAAAAGATTCTTTAACGGGCAAGTAATCTCCTTCGTTAAGGGCTTTTTCTGTTGGATTACCGAGAGAAATATTAATTAATTTATCTCCAAGTAAGCCGCTTGTTTCAATTGTTGCATAAGATTTAACAGTAATTTGCTGAGAGTATTTTTTAAGCAGATTTAATCTGATTAGGACGAGATTTTGGTTGTTAACAGAAGTAAACTCGATTTTGTCAATCTGTCCAATTTTTAGTCCGCCTAAATATACTTTACTTCCTTCAATAAGCCCGCCAGTATTTTTAACGAGTAAATTAAGCTTATAAGTCTTAGAAAAATAATAACCTTCAGTACCTACCATTATTATAAAAATGAAAAATATCACTAGTCCAATAAAGACTGTATAGCCTACTTTTAGTTTGTAATTTTTGGTGTTCTTGTTTAACATTTATAAAACCTCTTTAGATATTCTAACAAATGGATTATTATTTGTTTTAATAAATCTCTTGAAAAAATCTTGAACAAATGGATTTTCTGATTTCAGTATATTACTTAGCGTACCCGAGCCTACAATAACGCCTTCATTAATAACAACGAAATTATCGCCCACCTCAATAGCATCATCTAAAATATGTGTCACTACAACAGATGTAGTTCCATTTTGTTTTAGCTTATCAATTAAAACGAGGACTGACGCTGTGTTGATGAGGTCCAATCCAGTAGTTGGTTCATCAAACAGTATAACCTGAGGATTAAAGGCCAATGCTCTTGCGATTGCAACCCTTTTTTTCATTCCGCCACTTAATTCTTCTGGATATAAATTTTCAGTACCAGAAAGATTTACGAATGAAAGTAGTTCTTCAATTTTAAGTTTAAGTTCTTTTTCAGTGAATTTTTTCTTATCTGGTAAAAAGTAAAGAATATTTTCAGCTACTGTTAATGAATCGAAAAGTGCATTGCCTTGGAATACCATTCCAATTTTTTTTCTTATTTGCAAGATTTCTTCTTTGCTCATTTTGCATATATTCTTACCTTCGAATAAAACCTCGCCGCTATCGGGTAACCATAGGCCAAGTATAATTTTTAGTATTGAACTTTTGCCAGCACCACTTGGACCGAGGATAATTGTGTTCAACCCCTTTTCAATTGTAAGTGAAACATTGTTTAAAATAAGATTATCACTTAAGGTCACAGATATATTTTTTAATTCTATCATAGAATTTAAAGTAACTCCCATACTACTTTAGTAAAAATAAAGTCAATCACTAATATTATTGCAGAAGAATAGACTACGGCGTTTATTGTATTTTTCCCGAGCCCAGTAGTTCCTCCTTTAGTTGTAAGTCCAAAATAACAACTAATAGTTGCTATAAAGAATCCGAAGAAAAATGGCTTTAAGAATCCAACGAAAAGGTCTTTCATTTTTAAGGAGACAATTGCAGTGTGCCAAAAAACATTTATATCGCTATTGAAAGTTTGATTAGAAACTAGCATTCCCCCTACAATTCCTACAATATCTGCAATTAATGTTAATGGCAAAAACATAGTAAGTGCAGCTATAGTTCTTGGCACCGCCAGCTTTTCTATTGGGTTAGCACCAAATGCTTTCAATGCATCTATTTGCTCGCTAAGCTGCATAGCGCCTATTTCTGATGTGTTTTTAGCACCTGTTCTTGCAGCTAATAATAAACCTGTAATTACTGGTCCAAGTTCACGAACCATACCTAATGAAACCGTCTTAGCTATCCAAGCAGTAGCGCCAAATGTTTCCAATTGATGTCCAGTCTCAATTGCAAGAATTACACCAGTGAACAAACCACCAAGAAAAATTAGGAAAAATGACCTTGTACCAATTAAGTACATCTCTTGAAGAGTTTCCTCCCAGTTATCTTTTACTGATTTGAAATGAACACTTATATCTTTTATTAACAGTGAGAACTCTTGAAGGCCATATATCATGTACTGAAATCGGGTCAACTTATTTTTTCTCCTCTAATTGAGCGTGATAGGATGATATGAGTTCTTCGGCAATTTTTATGTCTTTAACATGATCTATATCGACAATTTTTGAAAATGAGTAGGCTTTTAATTTGTAATTATTTCTAATAAGTAGGCGCAGGAAATTTCTTAGTCTGGCAATTCCCAAGTTCAGTGCTTCTGGCAATAGTTCAAAAATTCTGTTTGAAAAGTAATAGATTCCGCCGGTAGCCCAAAAATAACCTTCCTTTGAATCGCTGAAATTTATTATGTTGTTTTCATTATCTAAGCTAACGCATAATGGTTTTTCATCATCAATAAATTTTGTTATTGCAAGTATTCCATCTATTTTTTCAGTTGATTTGCAGTAATTGATAAAGTTAGAGAATTCATTTTCTAAGAAGACAGTATCAGTGGTTGCTAAACAAAAAGGTTCATTTGAAAGATACTGTGACATTTCAAATAAGCTGTGCATTGAACTTTCAGTATCTTTAACTATAAGACTTACGGAGATATTAAACTTATGATTAAGCAAATAATTTTTAAGTTCAGGTTCGTGTGAATTTATTATACAAAAAACCTTATCGAATCCTTTTTCTCCGCCTATTCTTATAATTCTTTCAATGAGGTATTCGCCATTTAATTTTATCAAGTGCTTGGGAATTTTCAAGCCCTCTGCTTTCAATCTTGAACTCTCTCCTGCGCCAATAATTGCTAAATTCATAAAATGCCTATCATTGTTTCGCTTTCTATCGCTGCCAAAGAAATTTTAATTGTTTTAAGTAATTAATTAACTCAATATTAAGAATTGAGCTTAAAATCCATTTTATTTTTTCTAATTAATTTTTCTAATTCTTTTCTACCTTTTTCAGTTAAAATTCCATTCAATAATAGCTTATGCGTAAATTTGAAAGCATCAGTCAAAGAAAAACTATGTGATATTATAAAACTAGGATCAATTATTGATTGAACAGCACTTTGAAAAACATTCATTATAATTAATGGCGGAATTTCAATCACGTATCCCTCATCAATTCCTTGAGCAAAAATTTTTAGTAAGTTCTTGTAGTAAACATCAGTTCTAAATTTTTCAATCTTCTGCCACAAAGCTGGGTGGTGAATGTGAATTTCTTCAATCATTTTGTCACATAATTTTTCAGAGATTTTTTTTAATAAATATATTGTCAAAGCAATCTTTTCTACTGCGTTAATATTTTTTTTTATAATCGATTCCATTTCATTTGAAATTTGTAAAGTAAATCTATTAATCAGAGATTCAAGCAGTTCATCTTTTGATTTAAAGTTTTTATATATTGTTTTTTTGCTCATCTTGATTGTCGATGCGATGTAATTTATTGAGGTTTTAGGGAATCTGTTATTAAAAATCTTCTCCTCAATTAAATCAAGTATGAGCTCTCTGTCTTTCTTCATTATATAATTTTCATTTTTGTAATAACAAATTTAGTGAAAGTAAACTATTAGTCAAAATAATGGTTTACCTATTTTCGTAAGGTAAACGTCATTTTTTATCTTATATAATGAATCTCCAAAAAGTGAATATTTACTCCAGGGTTAGTTTCATATAAACTTGCATTTGAAATATGTTCGAATCTGTATGCTATTCCAATTTTGCTGAATGGTTTAACCATTAGTGCAATGTGACTTATAAAATTAAATGAGCCTCCTAATTCTAAATTGCTAAAGCTATGATTTGTCATTATACTTGGATTTATACCTGCTGTAAATAATATTTTATCAGTAAAGGGATTTAGTTCTAATATTGGACCAGCAGAGATAAGCATAGAATTGGTTGAGTCATCATAAAGCAGTCCAATTGAGATATTTAGCCTAAACATTAATGGAAAAGAAGAACCGTTGCCTGAAAAAATAAAAGGAGGCTTTGTTATATAATATACCTCGAAAAAATGCAGTTTGGTCACATCCCTTCTTGATTGATTGGTACCAACTCTAACTCCAAAATCTTTTTGCTGTGCAGAAACTTGAGTTATGGTTAAAAGTAAGTTTAACACTGCAAATAATGTTATATATATTATTCTAATTTTCATAATCTACAAATTCATATACTAGAGAAATAATTTTGACAGTTGTAAAGTATAGAACTCATTTTTAAAATTTTGTCAATTCTTTTACAAAAGCATTAATATAAAGAACTGCTGTATAAATATAATGCCCGTATTATGCTACAGAGTCAAGTTAATTTAAATATGCTGTATTGTTGTTACAATTAAACCCCCAAAATTCAGTCTGTTAAATAGCAATTAACACTTATGCGGTTAAAAAAGTTAAGTCTGACCTCCAAAATTTTTTGGGAATGATTTTTATTTAAGAGTACAGTTGTTATATGTATATAGATTATCGTTAGCCATCTTGATAACTTGTTTTATTGAACAATTACTCTTTCTCTTTCTCATATATTTTAGGCGGCATCCAGCCATCTCTTTTCCATTTAATCAGCTCAATATTAATGCTGCCAAGTATTACGTTCATTTTTGCTCGTATTGGAATTTTAGCAGAGTCGTTGCTGAACCAACCTTTGAATGGACCAGTAAGACCAAATATTCCTTTGAATTGTGCTTTGCCGTCAAATTCAATAACATCTATTGGATAGTTAACTGCATCTATTTCTGCTTTTGTATGTTTATTGTAAAAATTAAGTATTGTAATCCCTTTTGTGCTGTTAATCATTGTTGGTACTTTCACCTCTGTACGTTTTCTAACATTAGCACGTGCAAAAAATAGAAGAGAAAGTCCATCTTGTGTTTTTTCTTGAATAGTAACGGTATCAACTTTTTCTATATTGAATTCATTATCGTTTTTATTGTTAACCCTCCCGTATTCAACAAATAGCCTATTGTTTGTTCTGTCATATTTATATTTGGTTATCAGCCAAGTTTCACCGTCTTTTGTTTTACTTATAAAAGAATTTGAAAAACAGTTGTTATCCATTTCTGTTTCAAATATTGAATGCAGGTTAACAAAGGGAAGTCCAGAATAGGAATCAATAAAAGCAGAAGCTTTGATTATATAATCGTCGTTTTGCTTTTTAATTTCAGTTACAATTGTGCGTACAGTTCCAATTTTGATAAACCACCAGCTAACTTCATAGGTCAGCTCTTCACCAGCAACAAGGAATTGAGTTCCTTTAGTATCATTTTGGTTTGACAGCTTATCTTTATCATTATCTTCAAAACTTGAAGAGGCAACAAAAAGAGTAGTCATTAAAAAGATACAAATACAATATTTCACTGCTACATATTTCATATTGAACTTGCGGTCAGTCAAAATTCTTCAATTGTTTTTTTGCTGTCGAGTAACCAACTTCAATTAATTCCTTTGCTTTGCTAAACTCAAAAACTTTGAAGTCACTTGTATTCGGTTCAATAAGAATATCTGGTTTGGCGATTTGCATTGTTAAATCACTAATTTGAACTTGCACGATGATAAACATTTGATAAAGCACACTCCAAATTTTGGGGTCGGGGATTTTTTCATTCGAATTATCATTCAGAAAATTAATGGGGTGTTTGATAAAGTATTGTATCTTTTCGTTTAATGATAACTCTTTAACTTTCTTATTTACTTCCGGAATTTGTTTACCGTTTTCTTGACCGATTCCGTAAGTTCCAAATCTTCTCAGATTAACTGCGATTACTTTATCAATCCCTTTCTTTTTAACTACATCAACTGGAGTTGGGTTGACTAATCCGCCATCAACAAGTTTGTATTTACCGATTGTTACAGGTGAAAAAATTACGGGAATGGAAATGCTCGCTCTAATAGCAGAAAGTAAGTCGCCTTTTTCTAAGACGACCATCCTTCCGGTTTGAATATCTGTTGTAACCGCTGAGAAGGGTATTTTAAGATCATCAAAGGTTTTGTTGCCAAACCAAGTGCTTAAAAATTCTGATAGGTATTTCGTGTTTACAATGGAGGATAAAGACAGAGAGGGTAAAAATATTTTTGCCATTAGTTTCCAGTCAGTCTGTATAGCAATATCTTCAATTTCCTGTGCACTCATTCCAATGGCATAAGCCGCTCCAATTAAAGCCCCAATACTGCTTCCGGAGATATAATCTATTTTTATTCCGTGCTCTTCAATAGCTTTTAAAACACCAATATGAGTTAATCCACGAGCAGCACCGCTGCCGAGCGCTAAACCAATTTTAAGAGAATTATTTTTATGTATCATATAAAATAATCACACCATCTTCTCAACATCCCATACGAATGCATGCAGGCCCTGCTCTTCGGCCTCTTTATTTATTTCCTTAATTTTTTCTAATAAAGGATCAACCAATTCGTTTTTAATTACTGTAAATACAACAGCATTTTGACTGGGCCAGATGTGCGTACCCAAGTGCGGTTCACCTTTTTGGCTGCCTTGCCCATGCACATTCAAAAATCTTGTGAAACCTCTTATTCCTAAATTTTCTAAAGCTTCGTTTATTTCTTCGGTGATTCCATGATTGTATACTATCATTACAGCTTTCATGTTTTTCTCCTTTAATCGATTTCTTTTTTCTTTTTGATTCTTGTCTCTACAATTGAATATAGCACTGGCACAAGAACAAGTGTAATTAGAGATGAAAAGAATAAACCGCCAATTGTAGAAATGCCAAGAGGTTTCCAAATTTCAGAGCCTTCGCCACTGCTGATAGCTAATGGAAATAGCCCTAATAAAGTAGTAAAAGTTGTCATTAACACTGGTCGCAGTCTGTTCCTTCCCGAATAAATAATAGCTTCACGTAATTCTACTCCTCTTGCTCTTGTGATATTTGTAAAGTCTACGAGTACGATTGCATTTTTTACTACAATTCCAATTAGCATTATACTGCCTAAGAAAGCAATCACACTAAAAGGTATATTTGTAATGTACAATGCAATAAAAACACCTGTAAATGCAAAAGGTACAGAAAACATAATAATAAATGGATCAACTAAGGATTCAAACTGAGCTGCCATAACCATATAAACAAGGATAATACTAAGAATAAGTAGTAGGAATAAATCTTTAAATGCATCACTTTGCTGTTCTATCTGTCCAGAATATTCAATTGTAGTTTTAGGAGGCAGCTCAAGTTTTGATGCATAATTTTTTATGTCGTTTGTTACGTCTCCTAAAGAACGACCCGCAACATCGGAAAGAACTGCAATAACTCTTTCTTGCTCTTTTCTTTTAATTGTAGGTGGTGAATATGCCTGCACAACTCTCCCAACATCTTTTAATCTAACTGTAGTTCCAAGTAATGTTTTAATTGGTAAATTTTCGATATCTGAGATGTTGTTTTTCTTCTCTGGAGGTAGACTAATAAAAATATCATATTCATCACCAAGTTCTCTAAATGTAGTTGGCGTTAGGCCATAATAATTGTTTCTTAATGTATTACCAACAATTGCAGTGTTTAAGCCGGTGAGGGCCAATTTATCTCTTTGTAAGATAATTTGGAGTTCAGGCCTTGGGTCTCCAATATCAATTCTCACGTCACGAGTTCCATTTAGTTTTGTCATAAAATCTTTGAGCTTGTTAGCTATTTTATACGACTCTTCCAAGTCTGGACCAATAATATCAACTTCAATTGGAGCACCTGTAGCACCAGTTAAAAAGGCACCAGCTCCAGCAGTATTAATGCTGAGACTTTTAATTCCAACAAATGGTTTTAACTTTTCTCGCAGTGCATCTGCCATTTCAAAAACAGAGCGGGTTCTCTCTTTGATTTTTGTAGTTCTAAATTGTAAAGTAGCTATGTTTGTGCCCTCACTTTGACCAAAGAGTATAGATGAAAAACCTTGATCATTTACACCAGATCGAGCCGACATATAAACAATTTCCGGAAAATCTTTTTTTACGATTTGTTCAATTTTTTTAACGTATTCGACTGTTTCTTCTAATCTTTTTCCTGGTTCAAGTTCGATTGTTAGCTGGAATTGGGATGAGTCAGATTTTGGTATAAATTCAGAGCCCAGTTTAGGAATTAGTGATAATGAACCAATAAAAATAATTAAAGATATAAAAATGACAGATTTTTTATGATTTAATGCCCACTCTAAAATATTTTTATAGAAATTATCTAATGAATTAAGCATTCTAGCTAAAGCTGAATCTACTTTTTTGAGTAGTGGATTTGTTATGGGTTTTGTTTCTTTTTTGGATTTTAGCAATTTAGAAGAAAGCATAGGTATCAACGTAATAGCAGCTAATAATGAGACTAAGATCATTACGGTTACAAGAAAGCCAAGCTGATTAAACAAAATACCTGCAATACCAGAAATAAAGACAAGAGGGAAAAATACGGCTACTATTGTGAATGTAGCAGCTGCTACTGCAAGCCCTACTTCAGACGAAGCAAAAATTGCTGCTTCTCGAGGTCGTGCACCTCTTTCTATATGGTGCGTGATATTTTCAAGGATTACGATTGCATCATCTACCACTAATCCTACTGCTATAGATAAAGATGAAAGTGAAATAATATTAATTGTGTTTCCAGTGAAATAAAGATAAATGAAAGCTCCTATTAACGATACTGGTAAAGTAAGTACAATTATAATAGTTGCTCGCCATTGCCTTAAGAATACGAGTATTACAATAATAACAAATAAACCGCCTAGTAATACTGCTTCGGTTAAATTGTTAACAGATTGAATAATAAATTCGGATGAATCTTGAATTATATTTAATTTGACATCAGCAGGCAGGTTTTTTTTAAGCTGTTCTAATTTTGCTTTTACATCCTTAACTACTTGTACTGTGTTAGCACCTGATTGTTTTTGAACGATTACATATAAACCTTTGCCCCCATTTAGTCTTACATTTATTGTTCTATCTTTTAAGCTGTCTTTTACAACTGCAACATCTTTTAGGTATATTGCTCTTCCGTTCTGTACACCTACTACAATGTTTTTAATTTCATTAGCGTTTGTAAATTCTGCTGGTACTCGGAGGTTGTATTCCATGTCTCCCATTTTTATTGTACCGGATGGGAGGTTAACATTTTCTGATTGAAGTACTTGTCCAATCTGAGCCACAGAAATATTATATGCTTCTAATTTTTTAGGGTCAACATTTACAAGAATTTGACGCACAGGCCCGCCAAATGCTTGGACAGTTCCCACACCATTAACCCTTTTTAACGGGTCGGTTATTTGGTTTTCTACTAATTTATTTAAGCCTATGTAGCTTTCGTTTGCTTGTACAGCAATAAATAGTATAGGAAAAATATTTGTACTGAATTTAAAGATTATCGGATCTTCAGCATCGTCGGGCAGATTTCTTTTAGTAAATTCCAAAGCTGTTCTAATATCGTTTGCAGCTTCATCGAGGTTCGAGCCATATTCAAATTCAAGAGTAACGACAGAAATATTATCGATAGAAGTGGAACTTATTTTTTTAAGATTGGTTATTGAACTTAGTCCACTTTCTATTTTTTTACTAACGTTTAGCTCAACATCTTGAGCGCTAGCGCCTGGATATTGGGTTAGTACACTTATAACCGGCGGTTCAATTTCTGGGAAAAGGTCAATTGGTAATCTTTCAAATGAAACAAAGCCAATAATGATTATCGCCATAAATAGCATTATTGTTGTAATTGGCCGTCTAACCGATATTTCAGGTAAGTTCATCGTTAACTCCTTATTCTGCTTTGCTTTTAATTTCTACTTTACTTCCATCTTTAAGCAAACCTTGTCCTCTTGTAACAAGGTAATCACCCTCATTTAAGCCTTTGGTTATTTCAACTAATGAATCAAATTCTTTTCCTAAGGTAAGTTCAACTCTTTTAGCAATATTATTTTTAACAATAAATCCATAGTAAGCAGAAGAACCCAACTGTTTAAGCGCAGCAGAACGTTGTATGATAATACCTTCAGTTGTTCCAATTAATATTTTTGCACTGACAAACATTCCTGGATGCAGCCTTTCTTCCGAATTGGGAATTTTAACTTCAACTTCAAAGGTTCTTGAAGCGGGATTAATTGCCGGATTAATTTTTGTAATATATCCTTTAAATATTTCATTAGGATAAACTTCTGAAGATACCTCAACGGTTTGATTCATTTTTATATCTCTTAAATTGGTTTCGCTTACATTAAGCAAAAGTTTTAACGGATTGATTTGCATTAATGAGACAATAGTTGGTGCTCCAACTCCACCGGGTGCCAACAAAAAAACTTCACCATCATTTAGTTTTTTTGCTGTTATAACACCACTAAATGGTGCTCGGAACTGAGTATTTGTTAAAAGCAGGTTATAAGTTTTTTGTGCTGTTTCGTATGCAGCCTTTACTTGGTCAAATTGCGATTGTGAGATTGAACCAGTTTCAAAAAGTGGTTTTAATCTCTCATAATTATCCTTTGCAAGCTGATACTGAATTTTTGCCTGAGCGAGTTGAGTATCATCCATTTCAAAAAGTAAATCACCTTCTTTCACTCTAGAACCCTCATCCACATAAATTTTTTCTATTCTGCCTGTTGCTTGTGCACCTAAATTTGCTTCTTTCCAAGCAGCAAGCGTACCAATTAGCTCAATATCTCTTTGAATTGTTGATTTTTTTACTACTGTAACGTCAACAGGTATTACTTCACTGCTATTTTTATTTTGAACATTTTCTTTTTTTGAGCAGTTTGTATAGACAAGTAAAGAAAGAAATATTATTAGTATTATTCTCACATTTTTCATTGGGTTTATCTCCTAATATCTCTTATTTAATTTTACCTAATAGTGTGTTAAGGTCAGTTTCTGCGACCTTTAAATCGTAAATAGCCTGCAGGCGATTTAACTTTGCCTGTCGGAGAGCAAGTTCAGCGTCGTTTACTTCGAGTTGTGTGGCAAGGTTATTTTCAAGTCTTCTTTTAGCAATTTCATACCCTTCAGTAGCTTGTTGAACAGTTTTATTTTGTCCTTCTATCCTTTTAACTGCTTGTTCAAGACGATAAAGCACGCTTAAAAGCTGAGTTTTAAGAGCTTCAGTAAAATTTCTTTTCTGTTCTTCAGCTTGGTTTAATCCAATTTCAGCTTGACTAACTCTTGCTTGTGTTTTAAAGCCGTTGAAAACAGGAACTTGAAGTTGTAAACCAAGCACAAAAGTTTTAACCCATCTATAATCAGAAAATTTAAAATCGTTGGCTTGTGCCTGGTATTGATAATTACCGAATCCAGCTAACGTAGGTAAATAAGCTGATTTTTCAAGTGAAAGGTTTTTATTGTTCAATTCCACTTGTTTATTTAGAATTGCTAAATCGGGATTGTTTGCTAATAGTTTGTCCATCACCTCTTTTTGATTGGGCAATTCATAAGGCTCCTGAAAATCCATTTCACCAGTAACATCAATTTCTTCGTTTGAATTGAGACCAATTGCGACTTTTAATGCTTCTAAAGAAAGTTTATAATTGTTTTCCATTTGAAGCACAGTAGGTTTAAGATTTTCTACTTGGACCTCAGCTCGAAGGACATCATAATCTGAGAGTTGACCAGCTTTATTAAGTCTTTTAATATTTTCGAAATTATCCTGCGCATTTTTAAGACTTTGTTGCATTACATCTTTTGTCTCTCTCGCTAATAGAACTGATAGAAAAGCTTTTTTGACATTAGCAATAACTTTGTTTTTAACGCTGCGATAATTTTCTTGTGCAATTTTTAAACCATCGGAGGCTAAGCCAATACCTTCATAAAGGGACCAAGAAAAAAGTGGAATTGACAAAGAAGCTTGTGCTAAGTATGAATTATTCGATCCTATTTTAAGTGTTGTGCCAAAAGGTGAACCAGGTGGTAAAAATAAAACTGGTAACTCAATGTAACGTTGATATTGACCACTTAAATCAATTTTTGGAAAAAGCCCGCTTCTTGCTTCTCTAAGTTTCTGTTCAGATTTATTAATTTCCATTTCAGCAATTTTTAAATCCGCATTTTTTTCTAAAGCAAGATTGATTGCCTGTTCTAAGCTAAGAAATGTTGTTTGGTTGGTCTGAGCATAGTTAAATTTAATAAACGCAAAAAATAGAACTGACAGCACAATTTTTTTCACGTAAGTAATCCTCCTAATTTTCATAATTAGTTATTTGTTTTATTTAGTAGAAAGACCGTCAAATATGAGTTTAACAGCAAAAATCATTTCATCGATTGCATTTGTAAAATCAATTGACTTATTAACACTAAATGAGGAAAAATAAAATTCACGATGCCTTAAAGCCTCAGATAAAGTTGATATTAGTTCGGCTACTTTTTGGGTATCGCATTTTTTTATTTCTTTCTTTTTAATTCCTTCATTTAAAATTTTTTTAAGCATTTCAATTTCTGCTTGATGAACTTCTTTAATATGTTCATATAATTTACTTTTTATTTCTAAGAATATATTTGTGTTTATCTCGTGCATTTTTATGGTTTCTTTAACGTAGTTGAACTTTGCTATTTCGTAGTTAATAATTTTTTCAATTGTTGACCGGCTTTGTTTTAATGTGTCTTCAATAATTGCACAGAAATTTTTTTGTTCTTTTTCCATCACCTCTTCTAAAAGCTCATCTTTATTTGCATAATAGTAATATAAAGATGATTTTCTCATGCCTAATGCGTTTGCAATATCTTCTAAAGTAGTTTTTGCAAATCCATTTTTAGCTAAAAGTTTTCGTGCAGTTTGTAATATCAGATCTTTTTTTGAATCACTTATTTTGTTTGTCATATTTTTCAAACTTTTTAATAAAACGTTCGAAACATACATAGATTTATTCTCTTTTGCAAATTAAGTTATGTTATTTAATATATTTGTTAATTCTTAACATATAATGGTCTTACTAAAAGAAAAAACTTTACGTTGAATTTTGACGAGTGCTGGCTCTTAAAGTTTCTAACGATACGCACAAATTGCTTATGTAGACACTTTTGTGGGATAAAATGAGATGTTTAAGAAAAAAGTTTCTCTTGTCTGATGCAATAAATAAAATTATATTAATGGTACAAATAATGGTCTTCGGTTGTATGTCCCGTATGACCGGGTTAAAAGGGAACAAGGTGAAAGTCCTTGACAGTGCCCGCTGCTGTGAGCTCAATAAATTTTTTACCACCCGCGGGTCAATATCCTAATTAAGTTTTATGAAATTTAGGATGTGAAGGCCGGTAAAAAATGAGCAAGTCAGAAGACCTGCCATTATTTTTTTATTCGAGGCTTTCGGGTAAAAAGCTAAGAATAATGTGAGAAATGCTATTGTGCTTCCAAATTCTTTTTTATTAAATATTCTTGAAATTACATTTGAAAATTTATGAAAAATGCAGTTTTTAATTGGAGTGGCGGTAAAGATAGTGCTCTTTGCCTATATTATTGTCTGAAGGAAAAAAATGTAAAAGTTCAATACTTGTTGACAACTGTAAATAAAGTGTTCAAAAGAGTGTCGATGCACGGTGTAAGAATAGAATTGTTAGAAGCTCAAGCAAAAAGTATTGGTGTTGAACTTAAAGAAATCTTTTTGCCTGAAAATCCTACACTAAAAGTCTACAATAATATAATGAAGAAAAAACTTATTGGCTTGAAAAAACAAGGAATTGATTATTCAGTATATGGTGATATTTTCTTAGAGGATTTGAGGCAATATCGTGAACAAAAATTATCAGAAGTCTCTATGAAAGGTTTGTTTCCGTTATGGGGGAGGTCAACAACTGAACTTATAAAAGAATTTATTGAACTCGGATTTAAAGCAATTATAGTTTGCGTTAATGAAAAATACCTAAATAAAACTTTTGCAGGGAAAGTAATTGATTATTCTTTATTAAATGAGTTGCCTTCTAACGTTGATCCATGTGGAGAAAACGGCGAGTTCCATTCTTTCGTTTTCGATGGGCCAATTTTTAATAAACCAATAAATTTCAGCATCGGAGATTTGGTATATAAGAAGTATGAATCAAAGAATAAAAAAGAAAATACAAACTTTGATGGTGGCTTTTGGTACAGAGATTTGTTAATGAATATCTAATTTTTTATAGAGCTATGTTTTCAAAATTAATTTGTTTTTTGGTTATAACACTTTTACTAAGCTTAAATTCATGTACTGCTAAAAAACCTAATAATAATTTAAGCGGCAGTAAAATAAATAATTCAACGAAAGCCTATTCTGAAACCAAAGTAATTTATTCTAAAAATTTTAGTATTGAATACACCAATGATTACAAAATAATTAATATTTTTTCTGCTGATGAAAAACATAAGTTAATCTTTCAGTATTTACTATTACCAAAAGATTCACCTATACCTAATGGTTATTCGCAAGCGATGATTGTTAGGATTCCAATAAATTCTATAATTTCTCTTTCATCTCTTTATATTGGATTCCTTGAAAGATTGGGTTTGTTGGATAAACTTATTGCTGTAGATAAATTTCAGTATGTAAGCTCACCAAAGGTGTGGAGCTTAATTGATTCAGGGAAAATTTATGAAGTGGGCGAATCTTATAACTTAAATATCGAAGAAATATATAAACTGAAGCCGGGACTAATTTTAACTTATGGTAATGGCAATCCATTCGTAGATGCTAATCCAAAATTAATTGAATTTGGGATAAAAGTAGCATCCACTACTATTCATCTTGAAACAACACCTTTAGCACGAGCGGAATGGATAAAGTTCATTGCTGCTTTTTTTAATTATGAAAGCAAAGCAAACAAAATTTTTGACAGCCTTGCATTAAAGTATAACAAATTAGTTAGCATGACGAAAAATATAGAGAATAGACCAACAGTTTTTACTGAAGCTCTTGTAGGAGGCATATGGTTTGAACCAGGCGGTAAAAGTTTTATGGCTAATTTATTGAAAGATGCAGGTGCAGATTATATTTGGAAGGATGACAATTCAACAGGAAGTTTAAGGCTAACTTACGAGCAAGTTTTTGCAAAAGCTCATAACGCAGATTTTTGGGTTAATGTTTTGTTCTGGAGTAAATTTAGTGACGCATTAAAAAACGACCCACGCAATGCAAAGTTTAAAGCCTATCAAGCAAAAAATATATACAACTACAACAGATTGGTTAATAAGTACGGCTTTTATCAGTACTGGGAGGATAGCGTGGTTAATTGCGATATTTTGTTATCTGACCTTATAAAAATATTTCACCCAGAACTTTTGCCTGGATACAAATTGTTCTATTACAAAAGATTAGAGAATAAGTAATGTCGCTATCCAAAAAAGATAAATATATAGCGTTGTTTTTAGTAATATTATTTCTAATCTCGTTTACCTTAGATGTGGTATTGGGTCCTGTAAAAATTCCACTTGGAGTGGTAGTCAAAATTATTCTCGGTTCAAATGAATTAAATTCTACCTGGTCGACTATAATAACAGAATTTAGACTACCTAAAGCGATAACCGCAGTTTTAGCTGGCAGCGCTCTATCTGTTTGTGGTTTAATTATGCAGACTTTTTTCAGAAATCCTTTAGCCGACCCATTTGTCTTGGGCATTAGTTCTGGTGCAAGTTTTGGAGTAGCATTGGTAATTTTAACTGCAGGCTCTTTTGGAATTAATTTATTTTTTCTTGGCGGTTTGATTGGCAATTTAAGTATTACAATAGCTGCCATTCTCGGCGCGTTAATTGTTTTGCTTGTAATAATGATTATTGCAAGAAAAATTAGTAATAACATAACACTTCTAATACTTGGACTTATGATTGGTTATGTTATTTCTTCAATAGAAAATTTTCTAAAATTTTTTAGCTCTCCAGAAAACTTACAAGGCTATGTTATTTGGGGAATGGGGAATTTCGGAAATGTTGTTTGGAAAGACCTTTATTTTTTAATACCTGTAATTTTTATTGGATTAGCTTTCTCTTTCATTTTATCCAAACAGCTAAACTTGCTGCTTCTCGGCGAAAATTATGCTAAGAGTTTGGGAGTGAGGACAAACCAAATGAGAATTTTTATTATTGTAATTGCTGGCGTGCTAGGTGGTGCAATTACAGCTTTTTGTGGACCTATTGCTTTTGTTGGTATTGCAGTGCCACATGTGACAAAAAATTTATTGAACCATTTTGATCATAAAATTTTAATACCTTCTGTTGCACTGTCTGGCAGTATTTTGACTTTAATTTGTGATATTTTATCGCAACTTCCAGGTGGCAGCCAAACTATTCCAATAAATACTGTGACTTCTCTTCTAGGAGCTCCAATTGTCATTTGGATTATCATTAAACAAAGAAAAACAAAATATTATCTGGTAGCTGAGTAAAATGGAAGAGAAAAAGGCAATTCTATATACGAATAATTTGTCAATCGGTTATAAAGAAAATAAAAGAAACGCTAACGTGCTTTTAGATAATTTAAATTTTTCAATTTATCCTGGTGACTTTATCTGCTTGCTTGGTCCTAATGGATGCGGAAAATCTACTTTATTGAAAACATTATGCGGAATACAAAAACCAATTAATGGTGACATTTTTATTGATGGCAAAAGCATAACCGAGTATTCCAATCAAGAGCTGTCAAAAAAAATTAGTATAGTTTTGACAGAAATTCTTAGCGTAACTAACGCAACAGTTTATTCAATAGTAAGTATGGGCCGTTACCCATATAATAATTGGCTAGGCGTACTAAATAAAGAGGATTTTAAAATTATTAATGATGTTATTGATATGACCTGTTTGACTTCGGTTAAGAACAATAGTTTTTTGGAATTAAGTGACGGTATACGCCAAAAAGTTATGATTGCTAGGGCACTTGCACAATATACACCCATAATTTTACTCGATGAACCCACTGTATATTTAGATGCACCAACTAGAATAGAAATTATTCTTTTACTTAGAAAATTATCGAAAGAACTTAACCGAGCCATTATTCTTTCTTCTCACGATATTGACCTTGCATTGCAAACTGCTGATGCTGTTTTCCTGATTAGTCGAGAGAAAAAAATGATTATAGATACTCCAGAGGACCTGGTGTTAAATGGTCACTTCGAAAATGCTTTCAATAAAAATGGGGTTAGATTTCAACTGCATAGGGGGACGTTTGAGACTAACGCGAAAAGGAGATTTGGCTTGCAAGTAATTGGCAGTAAAACAGAAGTTTTTTGGACAGAAAGAGCATTGGAAAGAATTGGAATAACTGCAAACCAATCTGAAAAAGATGCCTTAGGCGTAGTTAAAGTAGAAAATTTTAATGGCAAATTATTATGGCATTTAGAAATAAATACAAATAAATATAAATGCCATTCTATTGCAGAATTAATAAAACAGTTGACTAATTTTACAAGAACATAACATGTTAATATTATTTTAATCTCGTATTTCCACATGAATCTTCTCATTTTTTTAGTAACACTTTATAATTTGTACGGATGTTTAAATCAAATACTATATTTGTACTGCTCATTTTTTATCAAAAATGTATATGAAACAAATAAAAAACATATTGATTACAGGAGGAGCCGGTTATATTGGTAGCCATGTTGCCCACGATTTAGTAGAATTAGGCTATAATGTTTTTGTATTCGATAATTTTACTACCGGCCTAAAAGAAAACGTACCTAAAACTGCTGTTACAATAGAAGGCGATATTAGAAAAATAGAAGACCTACAAAAACTTTTTACTAATGAATTTGATGTTGTATTTCATTTCGCTGCATTTAAAGCAGCAGGTGATTCGATGAACAACCCAATTAATTATGCTGAAAATAATATTTGCGGTACACTGAATATTATTAAGCAAATGTTATTACATAATATAAATTTTTTTGTCTTTTCCTCATCTGCTGCAGTTTACGGAGAACCTCGGTATCTGCCTATTGATGAAAAACATCCTAAAAATCCAACTAATTACTATGGTTTTACAAAACTAATCATTGAACAAAATCTTGAATGGTTTAGTAAATTGAATGGAATTAAATATGCGGCGTTGAGGTACTTTAATGCAACAGGCTATGATATTAAAGGCAGAGTAAAAGGCAAAGAAAAAAACCCAGCTAATCTTTCACCGATTGTTATGGAAACTGCTGCTAATATTAGAGAGTCCATGCAAGTCTTTGGTAACGATTACGAAACTGTTGATGGCACATGCATTAGAGATTTTATCCATGTTAACGATCTTTCATCTGCGCACATACTTGCTATGGATTACTTATACAAAAAAAATGAAAATATAGTGGTCAATCTTGGTACTGGTACTGGTCATTCTGTTTTAGAGGTTATAGCAGCGGCAGAAAAAGTTACTAATAGAAAGATAAATTATTCAGTAGTTAATAGAAGAAAAGGCGATCCAAAAGAACTTGTAGCAAGTTGCCAATTAGCTAAAGAATTGCTTGGCTGGGAAGCAAAATATTCTGATTTAGAAACAATTTTTACTTCAATGAAGCCAGTTTACGGAATTAAATAAGTTATAGTAATCTAAAAGTACTTATTTATCCCTGTCTCATAAAAAGTTGTGTTTGACCCTTGCAGCCATATTGTTTTTCTCTTTCTCGAATCTTAATAAGTGGTTTTGCTCATCTTTAATTCTTAAATAAATTATCAATTTTTGAATAATTTTAAAAAGGAACTATAACTTTTTGTTAATGTAAAAAAGCAACAATTGATTAGTATTAAAATTAATCTGATATTAAACTTGCATTGTCAAATGAAAGTATGAAAATCCACCACTTCGTGGAAAGAATTATTTTTAACAACAAGGAAATAACCATGAAAAAATATTTCTTTGCCATATCATTTTTAGCCTTGATAGTTTTTAGCCCATCAAAAGTAGTTTCTCAATATTTTGGGCGAAACAAGGTTAATTATGAAACGCCGGATTTTAAGATGATAAAGACTAAACATTTTGATATATATTATTATGAAGAAGAGAAAGAAGCAGCAAAATATGCAGCTGAAATGGCTGAAAGATGGTACAATCGGCATTCAAAATTAACAGGTGACACACTTAAAGGAAGACAACCTTTAATTTTATATTCAAGTTTTCCAATGTTTAGTGTAACTAACGTCTTAGGTGGCAGTACAATAGGAATTGGAACTGGAGGTGTTACTGAGCCTGTGTTAAGACGAATAGTTATGCCTTTTGCTGGACCATTAAAAGAAACAGATCATGTATTAGGACATGAATTAGTACATGCTTTTCAGTTCGATATTGCTACTAAGGCTGATAGCAGTGCTAGGACAGGTCTTAACAATATTAATCGTTTACCGCTTTGGTTTATTGAAGGAATGGCTGAATATTTTTCTATTGGTCCTGTTGATCCGTTCACAGCTATGTGGATGAGAGACGCTGTTCAAGATACAATACCGACGATTGATGATTTAACTAACCCAAAGTTTTTCCCTTATCGTTATGGGCAGGCATTACTATCTTATATTGGTGGTAAATATGGTGATGATAAACTTGTAGATATATTAAAAGTTGCGGTAAGAAAAGGAGACTTAAGACTTGCAATAGATACCGTGCTTTCAACTAAAATTGATACTCTGTCTAAACAATGGCACCAGGCAATTCGTGATAATTACGCTGCACTCAAACAGCTAACAGATTCAGCTTCAGTTTATGGCCCACAATTAATTGGTGCTAAAAAGTATGGTGAGGACCTAAATATTTCACCTGTTATAAGTCCCGACGGCAAATATATTTTATTTTTCTCATCTAGAGATTTGTTTTCAATCGACCTTTTTTTAGCTGATGCACAGACTGGAGAGATAAAAAAAACAGTACTAAAAACAGTATTAAATACCCACTTAGAAAATCTTGAGTTTATTAACTCGGCAGGTGCATGGGACCCATCAGGGGAAAAATTTGTTTTTAGTTCTGTTGTAGATAGCAGACCCGTTTTGTCAATCTTAAATGTAAATACTGGTGAAATTGAAAAAGAGATAAGGTTTAAAGAGTTAGGTGAAATATTTTCACCGTCTTGGTCACCCGATGGCAAACAAATTGTTTTTTCTGCATTAAGTAATGGTTTTACTGATCTGTTTATATACAATCTCGATGATGGAACAACAAAAAGAATTACAAATGATGCTTATGCCGATTTACAACCAGCCTGGTCACCCGACGGAAACACAATAGTCTTTTCTACGGATAGATTTTCTACTAACTTATCTTCTCTTGATTTTGGAAATTATAAACTTGCACTTTATGATTTGAAAACCGAGAAAATTTCTGAATTAAATACATTTGAAAAAGGCAAAAATATAAACCCGCAATGGTCGGCAGACAGCAAACACATATTCTTTATCTCTGATGCAGATGGTATTTCTAACATTTATCGTTATGACTTAAATACAAATACAATCTCAAAAATTACCTCTCTTTTCACAGGTGTTAGCGGGATTACAAGCTTAAGTCCTGCTATTTCAACAGCGATGAAAACTAATAAATTAGTCTATAGTGTTTATGAAAAAGGTAAATATAAAATTTATTCTATGGATCCAGAAAAAATGTTTAGTCAAGTTGCGGCAACTGAAAATTACAACCCTGAGTTTGTTGAAACGTTGCCTCCTGTAAAAAGAAAAAGTAATTTGCTTGTAAATAACCTTAATGACTTCTCACTTGCTAAAGATGATACTTCATCTTTTACCTACACTGATTATGATGCTTCTTTACATTTAGTTGGTTTTGCTCAACCATCAGCTGGGGTTGGAATTGATAGATTTGGTACTTATGTGGGCGGGGGCATTGCTTTGTACTGGAGTGATATTTTAGGAAATCATAACTTAGCTACAGCGTTCCAATTACAAATTGGTGGAGGATTTTCTAATGTAGGTGGACTTTTAAGTTATGTAAACACTGCTCATAGAATTAATTGGGGGGTTGCAGTTCAACAAATACCTTATTTTAACACTGGCTACATTGCTGGCTTCGATACACTAAATGGTTCGCTTGTATACAAAGAGCAAGACTTTACTTTCAAACAAACCAACCGAACAATAAATGGTATTATCATGTACCCTTTTAGTGAAACTCTCAGGATGGAGTTGGGTGCAGGGTTTACAAATGTGAGTTTTAGTAATACAGTTAGAACTATTATTATCTCTTCGTACGGAAATATAATTAAAGATGATACTCAGGATTTGCCAACTGATACTGATATTAATCTGTGGCAGGCAGATGCGGCTTTAGTTTATGATAATAGCATTTTTGGTGCTACCGCTCCAATAATCGGTTCAAGATGGAGAGCAGAGATTACACCTTCTGTAGGTACTTTGTCTTTTAATAGCGCCTTATTGGATTATAGACAGTATTTTATGCCTGTTAGACCATTTACGCTGGCTTTTAGAGTATTGCATGCTGGCAGATATGGTGTTGATGCCGAAAATTATAGGCTGTTACCTTACTATTTGGGTTATCCTGGACTCGTACGCGGTTATGATTACAATTCTTTTAGTAATGCAGAATATAATGCTGATTTATTATCTCCTGACCCTCTAATAAATAGATTGCAGGGTAGTAAAATTCTTGTAGCAAATATTGAACTTCGATTCCCATTGCTGGGTTTATTTGGCATTGGTGAAGGTTTCTACGGCTACTTCCCAATAGACTTCGGTGGTTTCTACGATGCTGGCTTGGCTTGGGATAAGGGAATGAAGCTTGCACTTTCAGGTAACGGTAGAAAACCAGTTAGAAGTGTTGGATTTACTATACGTGTAAATTTGTTTGGTTATGCAATTGGTGAAATTGATTATGTGAAACCATTAGATAGAGTAGACAAAAGCTGGGTTTGGCAGTTTAATTTAACTGAGGGATTCTAATCTTTTATCGAGTAAATTTTTCATAATTTTTGTATGCCATTTATAACTCCAATTTGTCTGCAGAAGAAACTCTTGCTGCGCATAAGAATTATCCAGCCTGTAAAAAGTATTGTTTACAATATCCTATAAATATTTTGTTCTGAGGGGATAATAAAGCTTTGATTATGCTTAAACCAATGTAATCCCTTTAGGGATTATATAGTTATAGAATAAATAAATATCAAACTGAAGTTAAAAGTCCCGTATGGACGAGATAGGGATTGATTTACAAGACAAGTAGAATAGTCCAAAATCATGAAGTTTTCTAAATTTATTTGGTAATTCATCCCTTCGGGATTTGATTTCAAAATTATTTTGGACAGCACTGATCTGCTTGTTTAGTTTAGATAAATCTTTCTTTACATTTTGCGTATGAAAGATCATTTTTTCAAATTAGGCGTCCAATTGTTACTTTTAGCAATTAGATGATGCCTTATTCATTCTTTCAATGGCTTAAGTAAAAGATAATTTGCTTTGCAGAACTATTTTATTTATGAGTTGCAATAAGGAATTTTTTTAATTAAGTAAACATTATCAATCATATATAAATAAATTATGGTGTCTAATAATTTCTTAAAAAAAATTGGAGAAGGTTACAATGTTGCAAAATACAATCATCAAATCAAAAAACGTTGAGGTACATTTACACAATTTTTATGAAAATGTGTTAAATCGGCTCGAAAAACTAAAGTCTGAAGATATTTTAAAAAGAATTTTAACTCATGATTACACAATATGGAGTGATAATCCAAAAGAAATATCAGACCGATTAGGCTGGTTAGATTCTCCAGAAAAGACCAAAACGGAACTTCATTCATTGAACAACTTTGTTACCGAGATTATTAACAACGGTTTTTCGGAAGCTGTTTTATTGGGAATGGGTGGCTCTAGCCTTGCACCAGAAGTCTTTAGTAAGTCATTTGGTACTAAAAAGGGTTACTTACATTTAAGTATATTGGATTCGACACACCCTGAAGTTATACTTAATTATGAGAAAAAGTTTGACTCACAAAAAACACTTTATATAGTCTCTACAAAATCTGGTAGCACAATAGAAACAATCTCTTTTATGAAGTACTTCTTCAATTTGGTATCTCAAAAATTAGGTAAAGAAAAAGCTCCGAAGCACTTTATCGCTATTACGGACCCTGGCAGTGGGTTAGAAGAAATTGCCAAGAAACTAAATTTCAGAAAAATTTTTTTGAATGATCCAAATATTGGGGGTAGATATTCAGCACTATCACTATTTGGAATTGTACCTGCAGCTTTATTAGGGATAGATGTGAAAAAACTTTTAAATAATGCCCAATTATCATTTAATTCTTTAAGTGAAGAAAACGTGCATAATATACCCTCGGCAGTCTTAGGTGCCGCAATAGCAGAATTAGCTGTTAAAGGAGTTGACAAGTTGACTTTTATCATTTCTAAGGAAATTGAATCTTTTGGCTCTTGGCTGGAGCAATTAATAGCTGAAAGCCTGGGAAAATCCGGCAAGGGAATTTTGCCTGTGGATCAAGAGAGTGTTTTACCACCTGAATTCTACAGCGCCGATCGATTGTTTGTTAATATTAAATTAAAAGGCGACAATTCTAACGAGCAGCAAATAAAACTATTGGAAGAAGCAAAACATCCTTTAATTAAAATTGAATTAAACGATATTTATGAGTTGGGTGAACAATTTTTCTGCTGGGAAGTAGCAACATCAATAATGGGCTGGGTGCTTGGTATTAATCCTTTTGACCAGCCTAATGTAGAAGCGGCTAAAGTTTCAGCACGGAAAATGATGAGACAATTTGAAGAAAAAGGAGAACTCCCTTTACTTGAAATCTCAGTTAAAGAAAATGACATTGAAGTTATAGCTTCACAAAAATATAAAACAATCAAAGAAGCTTTTTCCAATTTCTTTATGAACTTTAACGATAGCTCGAGTTTAGGTAGAAGTTACATTGCAATTCATGCATATCTAAACCCAACTAATCAAGTAATTAGTTCATTACAAAGTTTGAGAACTGCTTTGCAAAAAAAATATAAGTCTGCAGTTACTATTGGTATAGGACCTCGTTTTTTGCATTCTACTGGACAGTTACATAAAGGCGATGGAGGAAAAGGATTATTTATTCAGTTTACTTCTAATATCTATCATGATGTTCCTATACCTGAAAAAGCTGGCTATAACGACTCCTCTTTTTCGTTCGGTACTTTAATTAGTGCACAATCGCTTGGTGACAGGGAGGCATTGTTGGATAAAAATAGAAATGTAATACGTGTTAACTTTACACAAGATCCTGTATCCGGCATAAATAAACTGACATCACTTTTTAGCTAATTATAATGGTATTAAAATTAAAACTTCCTAGACTTCATAAAGAGGTAATTACAGCTCTATTTTTTTCTTTAATTACAGTTCTTACTCGCCTGATTTATTTAGAACATTTTTTTGTTGATTGGGATTCGGTAGGTTTTGCCTTAGGTTCAATTTCTTATTCGCTGGAATTTACCAGGCCCCATTTACCAGGTTATTTCTTACATGTCAAAATAATTTCTGCACTGTCTAAAGTTTTAGGAAATATTCATACAGCTATGCTTACTCTTTCGATTGTTTATTCTTCGTTAGCTGCCTTTTTTAGTTATATGCTGCTAAGAAAAATATTTGGTCAAATTGCATCTATAATAATTTCCCTCCTAATTATTACCAATCCTATGGTCTGGTTTTACGGCTCAGTTACAGATTCATACAGCTTTGATTGGTTTTTTTCGGTTTTTGTGATTTTCATTTTAATAGACAGCAAATACTTTTTATTAATACCTCCAATTATTGCAATTGGCTGTGGCATAAGGCAAACAACAGGCGTTTTGATGGCTATTACTTTTTATACTTATTTTTTTGTTTTCAAGGTTTACAAAAACTATAAAATCAAAAAAATATTGATTAGCCATGTTATTGCAGTTTTAGCATTTTTACTATGGTTTGTACCTATGATAGATTCAGCGGGTGGTTTAAGTAATTATTTAAAATTGTACAATGAAAATAGCCCGCTCCCGAAAATCTCTTTAATGCAAAACTTTTATCAAATGTCTTCTTATCTAATTTATATTTTAGTCCCTTATGTGGTAGTTGGAATTGTACTACTAATTAATATTAAGAAACTAAAAAACAAACAACTGAAAATTGATAAAAAAACTTTGTGGTTGTTATTATTCTGGCTGCTTCCTCCATTATTTTTGTTTTCTTTTGTGGCCTATTCAAAAGGATACTTTTTGATAATTATACTTCCCTTGTATATTATTTTTGGCTTTTTTCTTAAGGATGGCTTAATTACAGTTAAGCCGCTAATACTTTCTATTTTTCTGGATATTCTAATATTTCTTTTTTTGCCGTATAGCAAACCATCAATAGAAAGTATGTTAAATCCAATGACTCGTAAAATTAAAAATTATCAAGTGTGGTACGAACGAACAACATCTTCATATTTAATGGCAATATCAAGGATTAAGTATAACGATTCCTCAATAGAAGAATTGTCTGAGCTTATCAAAAAGTATATTAATCAGAATGAAAGTGAAAATTTACCAATTATTTTTTTAGACCCAACAGTTAATTATTATGCAAGAGGTCTTCAATATTTATTTCCTAACTTAACATTTATAACAATGGACCAGCGAGATGTTGATTATTATGTCCTCTATCACAAGCTTGATGTTATGAAACTAAATGGATTAAAAGGCATTTTAAATAACTATGTTATATTGACCCGCAGTGATTTCTTTAATCAATTCTTGAAAAAGTATTTTTTGCAAGCTCTTTATTCATCAAAATATGTTTTAATTATACCTAACAGCAATTATAATCAAGAAATTATAGAGCGGTATAATTTTCTTTTTCTTCGTTAAAAAGGAAAGATGTTGCAAGAAAGAAAGCTGAAAGAGAATTTTATTATGAAAATGTTTACATAATATGGAAATGTAAATATGTAAAGATTAATTTTGTATGTAACAAAAAATGGCGCGTTCGTCTAGTGGTTTAGGACGCCGCCCTCTCAAGGCGGAGATCACGGGTTCGAATCCCGTACGCGCTACAAAGTTTATAGACGTTTTCTATATATAAAAAGTAAATGATTAATAAATCTGAAAAAACAAGAGCTAAAAAAATTTTTGATATTCTCTCGAAAGAGTACCCTAATGTTAAATCCGCTCTTGAATTTTCAAATCCATTTGAATTATTAATTGCTACTATATTATCTGCACAATGTACTGATGCAAGAGTTAACATAGTAACAAAAAGTCTTTTCAAAAAATATAAAACTCCAAGTGACTACTTAAAAACCCCTGATGAGGAATTACAGAAAGATATTTTTTCTACTGGTTTTTACAAGCAAAAAGCAAAATCAATAAAAAAATGCTGTAAAAGTTTAGTCGAAAATTATAATAGCAAAGTGCCTAATGATTTTGAACTTCTCACGACATTACCTGGTGTAGGCAGAAAAACTGCCGCAGTAGTTGCAGGCAATGCTTTTGGAATACCTTCCATCGCTGTTGATACTCATGTTAAAAGACTTTCTAATTTATTGGGGTTTATTGAATCTTCAGATCCACTGAAAATTGAAATGAGGTTAAAAGAACTGCTTCCCGAATCATATTGGATAAACTCCTCGCATTGGTTAGCATCGCATGGTAGAAAAATTTGCATAGCAAGAAAGCCTAAATGTAATGAATGTGTTATTGGAAAGCTTTGCCCCTCTTTTAATTTATTTGCTTCAAACAAAGGAGTACATAGTGGAAAATAATTTGGAAAGAAATAGAGATTACTGCTTATCAATTCTTCGTGAATACACTAAAAGCGAAAGTTTACTTAAGCATGCTTTTGCAGTAGAAGCATGTGTGAAAGCGTATGCTCAAAAATTTAATGAAGATGTTGAACTTTGGGGCAATGTAGCTCTTCTTCACGATTTCGACTATGAAATGTATCCTACTGCGGAGGAACACCCATATAAAGGAAATGAGATTTTAAAAGAAAAAGGATTTTCGGAAGATTTTAGGAAAACTATAATGTCTCATGCAGATTATACCGGAATCCCTCGTAATACAAAACTTCAGAAAGTTCTCTTTGCTTGTGATGAATTAGCAGGATTTATAACAGCGGTTACCTATGTTAGGCCAAATAAATCTATTGAAGAAGTTGAGGTTAAATCAGTAAAAAAGAAAATGAAAGATAAAGCGTTTGCACGTTCAGTAAACAGAGAAGATATACTGAAGGGTGCTGAAGAACTAGGCATTCCTTTAGATGAACATATTGCTTTTTGTATTGAGGCAATGAAGAAAAATAAAGAATTGCTAGGCCTTTAATTTTAACCAACTTAATTCTACACCCGGTTAGTTTTTTAATGATAGCGATTGGCACAATTAACAACTTTATTGTATCAAGTAATGAAAATCGTATTTATGTGTGAGTCATAAAATAAAATATGTTGATTAGGAAGAGATAGCAGATAAATTAAATAAATTGACTTGACATTAGTAGGCGCACTTGCCTAAATTAGGGCTCAAATTTGGAGGAATTTTATAGAGCATTTGGCTACGTCTGATAATTAGCTTATTATTTTATTAACAATATTTTCTTAAAAATATCGAACGGTTGATGAAAGCCATATTCTCTATAATATTTCTCCTTTTAATTTTCAGTTCTGTTGTACTACCACAAGATGTAAAAGTTATCTCATCATCATCACAGTCAATTACTATTTTATATAGCCCCCAAATTTTAGACACCACACTTGTTACGATAAAGGGACAAAAATATTACAGCTTTAATCTTGCTAATGGAACTCTTAATCCTTTAATGAAGGCTGGTAGTCCTTTAATTCCTTTTAGAGAAGTTAATATTGGTGTTCCTGACAAATCAGGCAATAGAATTTCAATAAATTCTGTTGAATACAAAACAATGCAAGGTCAAATTAAGCCGGCATACGTTGAAAGTTCACCAGGTAATTTAACTTTTACTGAAGAATATTTAACGACAAAATTTAATAATGTTGTATCTTTTGGCGATTATGGCTTAGTGCGTAATTTACCTGTTCAGACTGTTAGAGTTTATCCAATTCAATTTGATGCGAGTTCTAATCAAATTAGAGTATATAGTAAAATTATCTTTACAATCAATTTTGCTTTAGTGCCGACATCCGTTCAACTAATAAGAGATCAAAGTCTTTCACAAGTTGTATTGAACTGGCCAATAGCAAAAAATTGGGGAGTACCAGCAAAAAGAGCACTAAAAATTTCCGATGATCCTTTTGCTTCAAACAATAATTGGTATCGTTTTGAAGCCCCGACAGAGGGCATTTATAGAATAGATAGAAACACATTACAATCTATGGGTATTGACCCTAACTCTGTTGACCCAAGAACAATAAAAATATATAATAATGGTGGCTATCAATTACCTGAAAACCCAGATGTGAACAGGCCGAATAAATTAAACGAAATTGCTATTTATGTTAGTGGCGAGCAAGATGGTAAATTTGACCAAAATGATTATATATTATTTTATGGCAGAGGTACTGAATTTTGGGAATATAGCAACTCATTTAAAAAAATTGTAAGGGTTAAAAACCCATTTTCAAAAAAAAATTATTATTGGATAACAGCTGGCGGAAATCCTGGCAAAAGAATGAATTTTCAGCCTACAGTTAACGCTAATAATTTTTATTCTCAACTGACTACGCTTGCTTTTAAGCAAAATGATAAGGATAGTACAAATATTGGTCATACCGGCAGAGATTATTTTGGAGATGAGTTGGATTTTAATACTAAGTCAAGGGTTTACTTAAATACTTTAGATGGAATAGTGCCAGGTTCTAAAATATATTATCAATTTAGAGTTGCGAATATTTCTCAGACCGTTTTAAACTTTTTAGTTAGTGAGTCAAACACATTGATTTATTCAAGTTCTTTGCCGGGCAGTTCTCCAGCATCATATTATTTAGGAACTGAACGAATAGGTAGTGCAGTCTTTAATGGAACATTAACTGATAATCGCAGCTCACTAAAATTTGCTATTGAAACTTCAGCGTCAAACGCTAGATTAGCAATTGATTATTTTGAAATTACATATACAAAATATTTGCAGGCGTTTGGTGACCAAATTTTGTTTTTTTCTCGGGATACCACTGCTAATATCCAGTTTGGACTTTCAAACTTTTCAAACAGCAATATTCTAATTTTTGATGTGACTGATTATGCTAACGTATCTCAAATTTCTAATGCACATATTAGTGGCGGGCAGTGCAATTTTCAAATTAGCGCACAGTCGGGCAATGTAAGAAAATTTTTAGCAGTAACTGAAACTGCTTTTCAGACACCTGTTAATATTGTAAATGTACAAACAACAAATTTGAAAGCAGATTTAACTGGAACTGAGTTTATAATCATTTCAGATAAGTCATTTAAAGCAGAAGCTGAAAGATTAAGAGATTATAAAAATTCTCAGTCGCCATCAAGAATATCTACTTCTTTATATTATGTTGATGATATTTATAATCAATTTTCTTGCGGCTCGTTAGACCCTTCAGCTATAAGGGATTTTTTAAAATTTGCTTACGATAATTGGCAAGTAAAACCTTTTTACGTTCTATTGTTTGGTGATGGCTCTTATGATTATTACAATACTGAAAAAAAATCTAACAATTTTATTCCAGCTTACGAGACTAAAGAATCTTTGTATGAAATAAATTCTTATCCTACTGATGATTTTTATGCTAGGGTATCGGGCAGTGATTTAAAAGCAGATTTAGCAATAGGAAGATTGCCCGTTCAAAACTTAGACGATGCTAAGGCTATTGTTGATAAAATTATTGCTTACGAAACAAAATTAGATATGGGGTTATGGAGAAATACTATTACTTTAGTAGCAGACGATGGACCAGCAGCAACTGGTGTTGACGATGGAAGCATTCATACCAGTCAATCTGAAAATCTCTCCCGCTTTAGAATACCTTCATTTTTTGATCAAAATAAAATTTATCTTGCTTTATACCCAACAGTATATACTGGCTTAGGTCGAAGAAAACCAGCAGTTAATCAAGCTATTATTGATGCAATTAATAATGGAACGCTAATCTTAAATTTTATTGGGCATGGTAACCCCGATGTGTGGACTCACGAGTCAGTTTTTGAAAAGTCAACTACCATTCCGCAATTAAAAAATAACGATTATTTTTTCTTAACAGCTGCTACATGTGATTTTGGCAGGTACGATGACCCATCGGAACAAAGCTCGACTGAATTGCTGGTAAACAAACCAAACTCTGGTGCTATTGGCGCTTTTACTGCAGCTAGGCTAGTCTACTCAAACTTAAATGCAATAATAAACGATTCTCTATATTCTAATTTATTTCGTACAAAGGACAGCTTGGGATTACCAATTAGAATTGGCAAAGCTTATTTTTATGTTAAGCAGCACAGGACTTTAGATAACGATGAAAAATATCATTTGTTTTGCGACCCAACTCTTAGGTTAGATCAACCTATTTTACCTGCAATTATAGATTCTGTAAATCATTTTCCGCTAAATAATAATATTCAAATAAGTGCCCTAAGTGAGGTTAATATACGAGGCTCAGTTTCGGCTAATAATCTAATTAATAATTTTAGTGGCAATGCTATTGTTAGCGTGTATGATTCTGATAGACAAGTATTTATTAAAGAGATGAACTATACGGTCACTTTGCAAGGCGGGTTGATTTACAGAGGCCGCGTTAATGTTGATAATGGTATTTTTCAGACAGGTTTTGTTGTGCCTAAAGATATTTCTTATGAAAATAAAAATGGTAGAATAGTTTCTTATATTTTCAATGAAAATAATGATGGTGTTGGTTTTACCAACAAGATAATAGTCGGAGGTACTAATCCTAATGCTGTTAACGATGGCAAAGGTCCAAATATTGAAATATATTTTGATAAGATTTCTGAATCGACTTCTAATATTGTGAACTCTGATTTTACTTTGTTCGTAAAACTTTCAGATCAGACTGGATTAAATACCACTGGAACTGGATTGGGTCATAAATTAGAAGGCATACTAAACGGTGATGAAAATAATCCGATTGATTTTTCAAATTATTTCATTAGTGATGTTAACTCAAACGGGAAGTCAGGTGTTATTCAGTATAAATTTACTGGGTTTGAACCTGGAGATTACAATATAAAAATAAAAGCATGGGATGTCTTTAATAACTTGACAACTAAGGAAAGCAATTTTACAGTTGTCTCTGGCAACGACCTTGTTATTAGAAATGTTGTTAATTATCCAAATCCTTTTATGTCAAATACTACTTTTACATTCCAGCATAATTTAAATAAACCGATAGACGTTAAAATCAAAATATATACAATAGCCGGCAGAATGATAAAAGAAATTAAGGAAGACTATATTGCTGATAAATTTGTTAAAATTGACTGGGATGGAAGAGATGAAGATGGCAACTTAATAGCAAATGGAGTATATCTATATAAATTAATAGTTCGTTCATCTGATGGACAGTACACTCAAAACGTACTTGGAAAATTGGCAGTAATTAGATAAAATTAACTTGTATTATTAATAGAAAACAACTTGAATATAATTTAAAAATAAAAAGGAAGAAAAATACTTAGGAGGTAAAAAATAAATGAAAAGGATTTTCATAATAGGGACATTGTTATTAATGTATTTTGGCAACATTGAGAGAATTTATAGTCAGGGGGAGACCGCTGTTCCGTTTTTGCTTTTAGCTCCGGATTCAAGAGCGGGCGGAATAGGAGAATCTGGTGGCGGCTTGGCGGATAATTCAGCTGCCATTTTTTGGAACCCTGCCGGAATTGCTTTTCAATCCGGTTCTGAAATCTCTATTACTCATAGTAACTGGCTGCCTCAATTTAATCTTGATTTATTCTATGATTATGCAACTTATAGACAGTACATTGATGACCTAAACGGCAGTATTACAGCAAGTATAACATATATGAATTTTGGTGAATTTGTTAGAACCGGATCCAATGACCCGACACCACTTGGTACCTTTCGCTCTTTTGATGCAGCGCTAACTTTGGGTTATGCTACAAAATTGAGCAACGACTGGGGAATTGGGTTTAATTTTAGACTTATTCATAGCCGTCTTTCTGATAAACCTACTGAACAAGAGCAAGGTAAAGGAGTAGCAACATCAGTTAGTTTTGATATTGCTACTATGTGGCGCCCAGAACATTTTAATTTACCTTTAATAGGTGACTTCGGAAACAGATTTAGCATGGGTATAAATATTAGTAATATTGGTCCCAAAATCTATTATATAGACCAAGCGCAAGCCGACCCTATTCCTACTAATTTTAGATTAGGCTTTGCAATTAGACCATTTGAAGATGATTATAATTCGCTTACTTATACACTTGATTTTTCTAAACTCTTAGTTGGGGTTGGCGATAGTACGCATGCTAGAGATGAATTTTATAAGGCAATATTTACTTCTTGGGTAGATGAACCATTAAGTCAAGAGTTGAGGCAAGTTCAAACTTCTATGGGTCTTGAATATTGGTATGGCAAACCAGAAGAATTTATGTTTGCATTAAGAGCGGGCTTTTTCTACGAGGATCCTTCCTATGGTAATAGAAAATTTGTTACTCTTGGTGCTGGTATTAGATATGACCTTTATGGATTTGACTTTAGCTATATCACTACAGATGTCTTCAAAAATGGCGCAAATCATCCTCTCTCAAATACTTTGAGATTTACTTTATTAATTGGATGGGGTGCTAAGCCAAAAACCGAAAAGGGGTTTCCACGCGGAATATAATATAAATGAAGAACATTAAGATTCCCTTAATAATTTTAATAATTGGATTGAGTGCTTTGCCCAGTGTTAGACTGGGCATATTTGCTCAATCTATGCTCGGCAAGTTAAATTATTATCCGCAAATTCCTGTAAAGTCTTTTTCGCCATCCGATTCTCTAAAAATCCTTGCCGTTATGGTAGAATTTATGCAGGATGATGACCCAAATACTTATGGTAATGGTAAATTTGGGTCAATTTATTCTCAAAACTATGGCGATACAATAATGGACCCTTTACCTTTTGATGCTTCTTATTTTTCTAATCATCTTGAGTTTGCTAAGAACTATTTTAAGAAGGTCTCCAAAAATAAACTTAATATTTCTTATAAAGTTTTACCTAACATTGTTACTGTTTCTAAAATAATGAGAGAATATTCGCCACCCTCTGATACACCAAATCAAATAACAAATTTAGGATTGTTTGCACAGGAAGTCTGGCAGCTTGTAAGTCAACAAAATCCTAATTTTGATTTTAGCAAATACGACCTGTTTATAATTTTCCATGCGGGTGTTGGACGTGATATTCAGTTACCCGGAAGCCTTGGTTATGAACGTGATTTGCCGTCAATTTACTTGGGACTAAAATCATTACAGTCGATTTTTGGTGAGAACTTTGACGGGTTTGTTGTTAATAGTAATTTTAAAATAAAAAACTCGCTAATTCTGCCTTCAACTGAATCACGTGAAGTTCAACAGTTGAATTCTACTGTTCTGTTCCAAATGACTACCAACGGATTAATTGTTGCGAGTATTGCTAGTTATTTAGGTCTGCCCGATTTATTCAACACTGAAACGGGACGAAGTGCAATAGGAAGATTTGGATTAATGGATGGGGCAGCAATATTTGCTTACAGCGGAGCTTTTCCACCTGAACCCTCAGCTTGGGAAAAAATTTTCCTTGGCTGGGCAAAGCCTGTGACTGTAAATATATCTTACGCTCAAACAAATATTAATCTACTTGCTAACTTAGCAGCGAGTGTATCTGACACAACAATTCTTAAAATACCAATAAATTCAAACGAATATTTTTTGGTTGAGAACCGCCAGCGGGATGTGAATAAAGATGGAATTCATATTAATTATAAAATAGGAAATCAGTCTTTTTCTTTTACAAAACAACAAGATGAAGGAAGATTTCAATGGTACAGCGCAGATACTCTAAAGGGCGTAGTTACTGATGTGGATGAGTTTGATTGGGCAGTACCTGGAAATGGCATTTTAATCTGGCATATCGATGAAAGTGTTATTGCTAATAATTTATCCGATAATAAAATAAATGTGGATATTAATCACAGAGGTGTCTCTGTAGTTGAAGCTGATGGTATTGCCGATATAGGACAAATTTTTACTGATATTTTTGGTGACCAGGTTGAAGGACAGGCAACCCAAGAGGATATGTGGTATAAAGATAACCCTTCAAAATATTATCAAAATATATTTGGCCCTTATACAAAGCCTAGTACAATTTCATACACAGGTGCAAATAGCTTGATTACGCTGTCGGACTTTTCCCCTGCTGGCAATAGGATGTCTTTTAAATTGTCATTCTCGGATAGTAATTTAGTTTTACTTGCTAAAACTCAATTAAATTTACCTGATTTGCCCACTTTGATGCTAACACCTTTTAATAGCATTAATGATGATGTGTATTTATTGGTAAATAAAAACTTGATTAAAACAAATAAGTATGGCAGTGAAACTAAAACCTTTTACAATTTCAGCGATCAATACCCTGCAGCAATTCAAATCGCAGAACATGAGTATGTTATAGGTTCTATACAAAACAAATTAAATGTGTTGATTTCGGATGGTATTACAGAAAATCTTAAAAGTTACCAACTTGCTTCAACTGTTACATCGCCAATAACTATTAACGAAATTAACAGTAACTGGTTTGTAATTTTCGGTACAGCAAACGGCGAGATAGTTAAAGCTAATATTCAAGATTTATTAAATGATAATAATGTAAGTGAAGGTAATTATACAAAAATTTCGACTGAACCTATAGTACAAGTGTGCTCAAGTCAAAATTCAACTTATTATTCATTTCTCACTGCTAATACTTTTATGGATGCAAATCAAACAATAATAAAATTTCCGGAGAAACCTAAAAAATGTGTTCTTACAAAAAGTGAAGCTGGTAACTATATAAATGTAGTTCTAACTGAAGGTAATAATTTTTATATAATAGAAAACGGGGCTCTTAAAAAAGAGTTTAATATTAAATCAGAGAATAACATATCAGATTTTTCGTTAGCTAATTTGTTTGACGATGGTAGTAACTATATTGTTTTTAATAACGGAGATAAACTTGAAGCGTATAATTTGGAGGGCTCGAAAGCAGACTTTTTCCCGTTTGTTGAACCTAATCATGCTAATTTTGTAGCTACACCATTGACTGTAGTTTTTGAGAATAAAACGCAGGTGTTTATATTGGCTTTTGCGGATAATGGAAACATATACGCAATTAATCCTCTGACTGGTAAAGTTCTGCTCCCTTTCCCAATTTCTTCTGGGACCAAGAGCATAGTAACACCAATATTATATAAGCATATTTTGTACCCATCAGCTTCTATATTAGACTGGACTGCACTTAGCCTTGTTGATAAAACTAATACGTTATATACATGGTCTATCGGGCGTTACATCGATTCAAAAAATTGGTGGGCAGAGTTTTCAAATTCATTAAATAATTCCTTTGTTGATGCTGCCGGGGTTTCAAAAAAACAAGTTGAGTTTTTCCCGTTAGATAGAGCTTATAACTGGCCTAATCCAGTCTTTGGTAATACTACTAATATTAGATATTATGTATCTGAAGATTCTGACGTAAGCATAAAAATATTTGATATTTCAGGCGACCTTGTTGCAAAATTAAATGACAAGGCAGTAGGCGGTTTTGATCATGATACTATTTGGGATGTTACCAATATTCAAAGTGGGATTTACCTGGCTCACATCGAGGTAACTTCTGTAACGGGCAAGACAGCTACTAAAGTTATTAAAGTTGCTATTATTAAGTAAATTCTTTTCCTTAATACTCTTAAGGTAGTAAATGAAAAAAATACTTTTTATGGTTTTTTGTATACCTTTAGTTATTAATGCACAATTCAATGAATATAACCCTAACTATCAATGGCTAACAATAAAAGGAAAACATGTTTTTGTTCACTTTCATCCTGAAGCTGAGAGAACAGCAAGGGTGATAGCTAAAATTGCAGATGAAGTATGGGGACCTATTACTTCTTTGTACCAATACGAACCCGAACCAGTACACTTTGTAATTAAAGATATTGATGACTATTCAAATGGTGCTACTTACTTTTTTGACAATAAAATTGAAATCTGGGCTTCGGCATTAGATTTTGATTTAAGAGGTTCTCACAATTGGCTTCGTAATGTAATTTCACATGAATTTACACACATGGTTCAAATCCAAGCTGGAATGAAAATGGCGAGAACAATACCAGCCTTTTATTTCCAGTTCTTAAATTATGAAGAAAAACGTAGACCTGATATACTTTATGGATTCCCTAATGTAATTGTCACTTACCCAATTCCAACAGTTAATATTCCTGCATGGTTTGCTGAGGGTACTGCCCAATATATGCGTAAAGAATTTAATTATGATAACTGGGATACTCATCGCGATATGATTTTAAGATGTTATGCGTTGGACAATAAATTACTTACTTGGAATCAAATGGGTGTGTTTGGAAAAACAAGTCTGGGAAATGAATCTGTCTATAACGCCGGCTTTGCTTTAACAAGATATATATCACAAAAATATGGTGAAAATAAACTTAGAGAAATTACACATAAACTTGGCAATACCTTTAATTTTACTATTGATGCTGCTTTTAAAGAGGTGCTGGGAAAAGATGGCAATCAGATTTATAATGAGTGGAAATCATTTTTAATATCCGACTATAAAAAAAGAATTCATGATGTGGAGTTGAATAAAATCGAAGGAGAAATTATAGAAAACGAAGGATTTGGCAATTTCTATCCCATTTTCTATAAAAATAATGAAATAATATATGTTAGTAATAAAGGTAACGATTATCTTTCTTTGTCCTCAATTTATTTACTCAATATTAAAACTAAAAAATCTAGAAAACTTGTTAATCTTGTTAATTCAACAGTAAGTATTATACCCAACACAAATAAAATTGTTTATGCTAAGTTGGGTGATGATAATCCTAAGTGGGCAAATATTCATGACATTTACATTTACGACATATCTAAAGATGAAGAGAAAAGAATCACTTTTGGCATGAGAGCTAATAACCCATCAGTCTCAAATGATGGCAAAAAAATTGTCTTTATCTACCAAAAAGATGGTACAACAAATTTGGGTATGGTTGATATTGATGGAACAAATTTTAAGAGATTAACTTTATTTGAAAATGGAGAACAGGTTTTTAATCCAAAGTTTTCACCTGATAATAGTTATGTTATTTTTGATTATTCTTACTCTAATTCAAGAGAAATATCAAAAATCGATACCTCAGGTGCTAATTATTCGGTGATTATTAAAAATGGGCACGATAACAGAAATCCTGCATTTACCAAAGATGGTAATTTTGTCTACTCTTCTGATATAACAGGAATATTTAATATCTACAAATACGATATGAAAAATAAAGTAAGCATACAATTAACAAATGTTATCGGTGGTGCCTTTATGCCAACTGTAGACGATAGTAATAATTTAGTCTACGCAGGCTATACTTCAGATGGATTTAAGTTGTTTTATCTGTCTAATGAGCAACAGAGATTAGTCGATACTGCAAAAAAATATGTCTGGACTAATAACCCACCACTTGGCGGTGACAAACCGAATGGCGATTTATCCCGTTTTGATATGAACTCTTTAATTAATTACAACGATTACAATATTCCAAAATATAAAGAGGAAAAATACAGCGGCTTTTTTTCTAAACTTAGTTTTTTCCCTTTTATTAGATATGACAATTATGTTACTTCCAATACGTTTGTGGACAGAATAAAACCTGGTTTGTATGTTTCATCGACTGATTATTTAAACAAATACAGCATTTTTGCTGGAGGTTCAATAAATAAAAAATTTGAAAGGGACCTTTTTTTAGAATTCAATTACAGAGATAAATTACCAATATTAAGCAGCTTTAGTATATATCCTGAATTAACCTTAGAACTATATAGCGTTAGCAGAAAAACTAACACACAGTTGACCTTTGACCCGCTTGACCCGACTAAAAACACAAATACCGATGTAACTTACAATTTATTTGAAGTTGATCTTTCAGCAAAGAATAAAATTTTTACAGAAGGAAATTATATTGAAACAAGATTTATTTTTAGCCAATATTCTGCTACAATAGGTAGTTTTATCTTCCCTAAAACTTCTATACTGTATCCTACAACTAACGATACATATTTAATAGGCAGTGATATACAAGTTAAATTTAATCACAATGGTATTGTCCCAACAGTTGATAGCGATATTAATCCTATTGGCAGACAATTTGAGATTAAATATGATTATGAGTTCAATAGATACAATAAAGATAACACTTATGAAATTGTAGACGGCATTTTAAAGCCGGTTTATCAACATTATAATTTTCATAAAGTAGAATTAAATTGGAAAGAGTATCTGCAGTTGAGAAAGGGAAATACACTTAATTTTACATTTAGAGCTGCTGCAATCTTAGGTCCACCTGTACCCGACTTTTTTGATTTTTACTTAGGCGGATTAGTGGGTATGAAGAGTTATCCGTTTTATTCAGTTAGTGGCAATAAACTTGGCTGGTTAAATATTTCTTATCGATTCCCTTTGTGGAAAAATATTGATACTAGAGTTGGGCACCTTTATGTAGATAAAATTTATTTTTCAGTATACGGCGATTTTGGTAATGCATGGACAGGGGAGTTCCCAACGTTTAAGGATTTTAAAAAAGGACTAGGTGCAGAGATTAGAATAAAAATGAACTCTTTTTACTTGTTCCCTACAAGCTTTTTCTTTGATGCAGCATATGCTTTTGATAAATTTAGTAGAACAATATTAAATGAAAAAGTAACTTACGGGAAAGAATGGAGCTTTTATGGAGGTATTTTATTCGATTTTAATTTTTAATGAATGAGGTTATAAAATGAGAAGAATCTTCTTATTTGTGTCTATTACTTTTTCAACACTATTGTTTGCGCAAAAAAACCAAAAATTTCCCTTAACAGGCGTTCTTAATTTTGATTCTTACTCTGCCTATCTTAACAGTGAAAAGATAAATGAATTAAATGACTCCGGAATTAAAAACACCAAATCACCTTTCTTGGCAGGATTACTTTCCTTAATAGTGCCAGGCACAGGAGAATTTTATTCGAAAAGTTACATTAAAGCAGGTATTTTCTTTGTTGCTGAAGTAACCGCAGTTACTGTTGGCTTAATTTATAACAAAAAGGGTGATGACCAAACAAACTTTTTTCAAAATTTTGCAGACGAGCACTGGAGTGTTGTAAGGTATGCACAGTATGCCTTAGAACATTTAGCTCCAAAAGACCCGCCAGGAGGTCCTTACCAACTTTTTTATCCAGATAAACAGAACCTTCCTCCTTGGGAACAAGTTAATTGGTCTGAGCTTAATAGAATGGAACGCGATATTGGCGGCTATTATTCTCATACTTTGCCCCGTCATGGCGACCAACAGTATTATGAAGAAATAGGTAAATACCCTCAATTTAATCAAGGCTGGGATGACGCCCCACCTCAATTTAATTATGGTGACCCGGTTACACCAAATTTCCACTATTATTCAGGCTTACGAGGCAAAGCCAATGATTATTACGATATTGCATCTAAAGCTGTAATCGTTGTCTTTTTGAATCATTTAATTAGTGCTATAGATGCAGTGTGGACAGCCCATAGTTATAATAAACATATTTCAATTTCAGCTGAGTTAACTAAAACTACATATGGTATTAGGACAGATTACTATCCTAAATTAAATTTACGTTATAATTTTTAATTTTTTTGCACAACTCAATAATGAAAATACCTTTAGTAGTTATAGTTGGGAGACCAAATGTTGGTAAGTCTACACTTTTTAATCGAATGACTAAAACTAAAAAAGCTATTGTTGATGATGTTAGCGGGGTAACACGTGATAGAATTTATGGAGAAGTGGATTGGAACGGGAAAATTTTTAGATTGATAGATACTGGTGGATACATCCCCAACTCTGATGAAACCTTTGAGTCAGCTATTAGAGAACAAATTCAAATTGCTCTGGAAGAAGCTGATGCTATCTTTTTTGTTGTAGATGGTAAAGCTGGCTTAACCCCTATTGATTTTGAGATTGCAAGTATTCTTAGAAAATCTGCAAAACCGATTTATACCTTAGTAAATAAAGCTGATACTCCACAGCTGGAATCTTACAAAGCAGAATTTTATAAACTTGGATTGAAAAATTTGTATGATGTTTCGGCATTGAATGGCAGAAATCTTGGCAATTTATTAGATGATCTAGTGAAGGAAATTGAATTTGTTGAGCAAAAAACAGAAGAAAAAGATGTGCTTAAATTGGCAATTATTGGTCGACCAAATGTTGGCAAATCATCATTAGTTAATTCTTTGATTGGCTATGATAGAAGTATTGTTACTGACATTCCAGGTACAACACGTGATAGTATCGATACTGTTCTAAAATACTATGGGGAAGAAATCATTTTGGTTGATACAGCGGGCTTAAGAAAAAAATCCAAGATAAAGGAAAACATTGAATTTTACTCTAATGTTAGAACTTACAAAGCATTGTGGCATTCTGATGTTGCTGTTTTATTAATCGATGCTCAGCAAGGTTTGGATTCCCAAGACCAAAAAATAATTCAAGAAGCGGTGAGGAGAAGAAAAGGTATTATACTTGCAGTTAACAAATGGGATTTAATAGAAAAACAAACTAACACTGCAAGGTTTTATGAACAAAGCATCTATAAGAAATTAGGTTCATTCGATTACGTACCTATTATATTTGTTTCTGCATTAACTAAACAACGAATATTTAAGATTATCGACTTAGCCAAAAAAATATATTTAGAGAGAAAGAAAAAAATACCAACCAGCCAATTAAATGAAATAATGCTGGAAGAAATAAAAAGAAACCCGCCCCCAACTACCCCTACAGGTAAAGAGATTAAAATTAAATATGTGACGCAGGTTGGTAGTCATTACCCTATTTTTGTTTTCTTTGCTAATCAACATAAATACATACCAGAGCATTATAAACGATTTCTTGAAAAAAAGATTAGGTCCCACTTCGGCTTTGAAGGGGTACCTATTACACTTTCTTTTCGTGAAAAGTAAATCAACTTACAATTTTATTTTATTCCACGAAAATCTTTATATTTAATGCGATTTTTATAACCGCTGAATTATGTATAAAAAATCTAGTAAAAAAATTATTATTGTAGGCGGCAATGCTGCAGGTCCAAGTGCTGCTGCAAAAGCAAAACGTGTGGATCCTTCTGCAGAAGTGATTTTAATTGAGGCTGGCGAATTTATTTCTACTGGTACGTGCGAACTGCCATACGTTCTCTCTGGTGAAATTAAAGATTATAAGAATATTGTTTTTTTTGATCCTGAGTCTTTCCAAAAAGAAAAAAATGTAAAGGTCTATAACTTCCATTTTGTTGAAAAAATTGATACTAAGAAGAAAAAAATTTTTGTAAGGAACTTAAAATCAAATTTCTTGACTGAATTTGAGTATGATGCTCTTATTCTTGCTACTGGGTCCAAAGCAAAATCTTATCCACCTTTATTAAATAATTTTAAAAATGTTTTTAGCTTAAAATCAGTACAAGACTATTTAAAGATAAAACACTATTTGACTGACAACACAGTAAAAAATGTTTTAGTTATTGGCGCAGGTTATATTGGCATCGAATCAGCAGAAGCATTTGTAAAACTTGGTTATAATGTAATAATAGTTGAAAAAGAAGATTTGCCTTTTCCAGGTATTGAAATTGAAACACGTCATCTTATACTGGAAAAATTAAAACAAAACAATGTTGAATTTTATGGCAAAGTAGACAATGCAAAATTTATTACTGAAAATAATAAAGTGGTAGGTGTAAACATTTTGGGTAATATTTTAGAGATTGACCTAGTATTGGTAGCAATTGGTTTTGTCCCAAATGTTGATTTAGCCGTTAGTAGTTCATTAAAATTGGGTAATTATGGCGGCATAAGAACTGACAATAAATTAAGAACAAGCGACTCTTCAATATTTGCAGCTGGGGATAATATCGAAGTACTTAATGCTATAACAAAGCAATACGATTACATACCTTTAGCTACAATTGCTCACGAGTATGGACACATTGCTGGAGAAAATGCAGCAGGTGGTAATTTAAAAGCAGAGCCAGTAATCAAAAATATTGCGGTAAAAATTTTTGATAATATTTTAGTTTCAGTTGGATTAAGTACTAAAGAATTAGAGAGAACGAAGTTTAATTATACTGTTGTTATTGCAGTTGCTCAAAATTTAGTAAAAGTGATGCCTGAAAGCAGTAAAGTGTTTGGCAAGATAATTTACGATAAGTTTAGTCATCAAGTTTTAGGAGCAAATTTCTTTGGTGGCAAAGAAGTAATAGGCTTTGGTGATATGATTTCATCATTTATTTTAAATAAAAACAAAATAGAGACTTTGGCGAATATAAATTATAATTATACACCGCCTGCCTCACCTTTTATAAACATCTTATCCATATTAGGGAGAAAAGTAACTCAAAATGCATTTTAAAAATTTAACTATAGTTGATAACCCATTTATTAAAAGGGACTTAACAATTTTACGTAATAAAAATACTCAGCCTAATGAGTTTAGATTAGCACTAAAAAGAATCAGCTTTTCTTTAGCAATTGCTGTCAGTCAGAATTTAGAATTTGCAGAAATTAAAGTAGAAACGCCTTTAGAAATTACAACTGGTTACAAATTAAAAAATGAAGTTATTTTGGTGCCCGTGCTTCGTGCAGGGTTGAGTTTAGTTGAACCATTTTTAGAAATGATTCCTGACGCTAATGTTGGACACATAGGCTTACAAAGGGATGAAAAAACACTTAAACCAGTTGATTATTACTATAAAACCCCAAAATTTTCTGATAAATCACTAACCATACTTCTTGACCCAATGCTTGCTACTGGTGGAAGTGCTTCAGCTGCTTTTAATTTCCTAAAGGAAAGAGGAGCTAAAAAATGTATGCTGGTTAATTTAATTGCTGCTCCAGAGGGTGTCCTAAAATTGCAAAATGAACATCCTGATATACCTATCTATACCGCATCTTTAGATAGGCAATTAAACAAGAATGGCTACATATTGCCTGGTTTAGGAGATGCTGGAGATAGAACTTTTGGTACTATTTAGAACCTTTACAAGACTGGTATTGTTAAATAGTCAAAATTTCATTATAGTTAGGTATTAATAAGAGAATGATTTTTTGAAGAGTTAAGTAATGGATACATCGACCGCTATAAGTGTTCGGCATGAAAGAATGCTTGAAGATTTGTTAGAAGCGTGCAAATCAAACCTCCCCTCTGTTAATGAAAATCTTATACGTAAAGCATTCCAATTTAGTTATGAAACTCACAAAAATGATTTTCGTGCTTCTGGCGAACCATATTTTTATCACCCTTACGAAGTGGCTATGATTATAGCCCGTGAAATTCCACTTGATGATATTTCTGTAGCAAGTGGTTTGTTACACGATGTAGTAGAAGATTCGGACACGAGCTTAGATTTTATTTCAAAAGAATTTGGTAAAGAGGTTGCTGAGATTGTTGATGGTGTAACAAAAATTGGTGGGGTTTTTAAAGGTCAAGAAATTACTCAAGCTGAAAACTACAGGAAATTGCTCCTCTCTATGGTTAAGGATGTAAGAGTAATCCTTGTTAAATTTGCAGATAGACTTCATAATATGCGCACTTTAGAATTTGTACATCCTCAAAAACAAAGAAGAATTGCAAAAGAAACTTTAGAGGTTTATGCTCCTTTTGCTCATCGTTTTGGTTTAGGTGCAATTAAGTGGGAGTATGAAGACTTAGCGTTTAAGTATTTAAATAGGGAAGCTTATGAAGATATCGCTAAAAAAATTAAAGATACACGCAAGGAACGCGAAAGCTTTTTAAATAAGTTTACAAAGCCAATTAAAGAAAAGTTAAAAGAACATAAAATTGCGTATGAACTTGTTTCTCGCCCAAAAAACTTATATAGTATCTATCGTAAAATGATTAAACAAAATCGTCCTTTTGAGGATATTTATGACTTGCTGGCAGTAAGAATAATTCTCGAAAAAAATGACCCTAATGAATGTTATTATGTATTAGGTATAATAAACCAATTATATAAACCAATTCCGGATCGTTTTAAGGACTTTATCTCTATTCCAAAGAAAAATAATTATCAGTCAATCCATACTACTGTTATTGGTCCTGAAGGCAAGTTAGTTGAAGTGCAAATAAGAACAAGAAAAATGCATGAGATAGCAGAAAAAGGAGTGGCTGCGCACTGGAAGTATAAAGAAGGATTAGTAACAAATGATAAAGACCTTGAAGAGTGGGTAAATTGGGTAAGAGACATTTTTGAAAATGCTTCTAAAGATGAAGCGACCAAGGAAATTCTTGCAAGCTTTAAGCTAAATCTCTATCAAGATGAAATTTATATCTTTACTCCTAAAGGTGATTTGCGTAGACTGCCGGTTAATTCAACTCCAGTTGACTTTGCATTTGATATTCACTCTAATATAGGCTATACATGTATAGGTGCTAAAGTTAATGGGAAAATTGTTCCACTAGATACTATTTTGCACAGCGGCGACCAAGTTGAAATCATAACTTCAAAAAATCAGCGCCCAAATAAAAGCTGGTTACAGTTTGTAGCAACTCATAAAGCTAAAAGCCTTATAAGAAAATACCTTAATAAAGAAGAGGAAAAACTTGTAGAACTTGGTAAAGAAATTTGGGAAAAGAAATTAAAAAAACTAAAGCTTTCTTTTTCTAATGATGAACTGACAAAGCTTATTAGAAAACTTAAGTACGATAACCACCGGCAATTTTTTATTTCTATAGCACAGGATAAGATTAACTTAGAACAAGTATTAAACCCATCTTATGGATTAGAGGAAAAAGAAGAAGCAAAAATTGAATTTGAAAAATTTGCTAAAATTGCTCGCAGTACTGCAGGCGGTATTATAGTGGAAGGCGACACAAAAGGTTTTGCTTACAGTTATGCAAAATGCTGCAACCCAATTCCTGGCGATCCAATTATTGGTTACGTTACAATAGGAGAGGGGATAAAAATTCATAGAAAAGATTGTATTAACTTAATTAATATGGTTAAAAATGGGGAAAGCAGATTGGTACCTGTTCAATGGCCAAAATCCAATGGAACTTTTTACGTTGCCGGCATCAGTATCCGCGGAGATGATTTGCCAGGTATCCTAAAAGACATATCTAATAGTATTACAACATACCAGAATACAAACATCAAATCTGTTAATATTGTTACCGGTGATTCTATGTTCAAAGGAGCTATCACTGTCTATGTAAGAGATTTAGACCATCTTAATAAATTAATAGAACGATTAAAAAAGATCCGCGGTGTATTTAGTGTTGAAAGATTTGATGCAGACACTTAATAATTTTATATCTTAGATTAATGGAAGAAAAAAGAATACTTGCAATTGATTATGGAGAAGTGAGAATTGGACTAGCAATAACAGATCCTTTGAATTTATTTGCTTATCCTCTTACAACACTACCAAATAACCAGGAAATCTTTAAGGAATTAGATATTATCATAAAAAAAAATAATATTGTAAAAATAGTTCTAGGTAATCCACTAAAAGAAAATGGCAGTGAAGCTAAAATTTCAGCTTTAGTGAAAAAATTTAAAGATAATTTAGAATCAAAGTTTAATTTGAAAGTTGAACTATTAGATGAAAGATATACATCCGAAATAGCCAGGAAAAACATTATTGAATCCGTTACCTCAAAAAAGAAAAGAAGAGATAAAACTTTACTCGATATGAATGCAGCGTATATATTACTTCAAGATTATTTGAAAACAGTAAATAACAATAAAAGTAAAGTTTAGTTTTGATTGACATTTTTACATATATCAACTATTTTCCGTAAGAATTTCATTAAAATTGGGAGCAATATATGACACTTGATGCACTTGGCATGATTGAAACCAAAGGTTTAGTCGGTGCAATCGAAGCAGCCGACGCCATGGTTAAAGCAGCAAAAGTAGAATTGATTGGTAAAGAAACTATTGGCGGCGGTTATGTAACTGTTATGGTTCGTGGTGATGTTGGTGCTGTTAAAGCTGCTACCGATGCAGGCGCAGCAGCAGCTCAAAGGGTAGGCGAACTAGTTTCCGTTCATGTCATCCCTCGTCCTCATTCAGACGTTGAATTAATTCTTCCTAAACGCCCAAAAGCTTAAGTAATTTTTTATGCAACTTGCCTTAGGATTAATAGAGACCAAAGGATTAATAGGAGCAATAGAGGCTGCCGACGCTATGGTGAAGGCAGCCAATGTAAAACTAATTGGCAAAGAAAAAGTTAGAGGTGCTTTAGTAACTGTAAAAGTAATTGGAGAAGTTGCTGCAGTTAAATCGGCTGTCGATGCAGGCGCAGCTGCCGCTCAAAGAGTTGGTCAATTAATTTCTACCCACGTAATCCCTCGCCCTGATGTCCAAATTGATTCTATTGTCTCGAACAGCAATTCAGAAATAACAAAAGAAAATGAAAAGGAAATTAACCCAACTTTAGAAACACTAAATGATAAACAAACCGCTGAACCGCAAGATACTCCTAAAATACTAACTAGAAGAGGAAGACCGAGAAAGAATAAAGTTGAAAGTGATTTTTTCTCTCCTACTTTATCTAAATTAACTTCCGAAATAAAAAAAGAATTAAATAAAGATGACTTAGAAGACAAGGGTAAAGCTCAACCTGAAGATTTTAATGCTAGCCAGACTATCCCCACAGAAGAAGAACTATCGAAATTAAATGTTCATCAACTCAGAAGACTTGCGCGAAACTTTAGTAACTTTCCAATTAAAGGCCGACAAATTTCTATGGCTAATAGAGAAATTTTAATCCAATATTTTAATCAGATTAGATAAATTTTGTAAAGCCTAACCTTTCTTACCCAGCAGTATTTACTTTTTTATATATTTCAGTATGAAGAAAAAAATTATTACTATAATTTTAATTACGTTTTTCTCTATAGGGCTTTGGGCATCAGTATCTTTATCGGGAGAGTATTTTTCTACAATAACGCTTCCAATTAACATTATTGATATACCAGAAAATTACACTTTAGCTAATATTGACCATAAAGAAATAACCCTTTCAGTAAAAGCTCAGGGTTGGGAGTTAACCAAACTATTGCTGAGCCGAACTTTACAATTTGACATTTCTGATAATTCGAAAATTGGAGTGCAGAAGGTTCAGCCTAAAAATTTTGTGAATATTAATTCATGGATTTCATCTACCTTACAAGTTGTGGAGATTACTCCGGACGAAATTGCCTTTAAAATAGAAAAAATTCGCAGCAAGAAAGTAAAAATTGTTCCAAATTTGAGCCTTAAATTTAAACAAGGTTATATACAAACATCCGATATTTCATTGCGCCCAGATTCAATAATTGCTTTAGGAGCAGAAAGTTTAATAAGAAATATTGACAGCGTGAAAACCGAGTATACATTAATACCGGAAATCGAAGAACCAATTACTAAAAAAATTCCCTTAGAAGTAATTGATGGGATAACCTATAGTATTAACAGTACAACAGTAAGTTTCGATGTACAGAAAGTAGCAGACAAAATTTTTGAAAGTATCCCTGTTAATGTAATTAACGTTCCTAGAGGTAAGGAATTACTATTGTTCCCTCCAAAAATTAATATAGTTTTGCGAGGCGGACTTAATGTACTTGGTGAAATGAGTAACGAGGATTTAAAGCCGTATGTTGATTTTTGGACTGCATACAAAGATGAAAGCGGTTCTGTTGAACCTCAGTTGAAAATTCCTAAGTACACAAAATTAATTACTAAAACTCCTCAAAGACTTCAATATATAATAAAACAACTATAACATATGTTTATTAGTTTTGAAGGATTAGATTTTTGCGGTAAGTCAACACAAGTTAAACTCCTTGAAGAATATTTAAGGAAAAAGGGCAATAAAGTAAAAGTCTTTCGCGAACCTGGTGGAACTAATATTTCAGAAAAAATTAGAGAAATTTTGTTGGATAAAAATAATACTGAAATGAGTTTTGAAACAGAATTGCTGCTGTTTGCTGCCAGCAGAGCACAGTTGGTAAAAGAAGCAATTATTCCTTCATTATCAAAAGGTTATTATGTGATATCTGACCGTTTTCATGATTCTTCTGTCGCATATCAAGGCTATGGAAGGGGAATTGACTTGGAATTTATTACAAATTTGCAAAACTTTATAATAAAACCTGCAGTCCCAAATATTACTTTTCTAATTGATATTCCTGTTGAAGAAGTTCTAAAAAGAAAGTCAAAAATTAAACAGATTGATTTAGACCGTATTGAATTATCGGAAAAAATTTTTTACGAGAAAGTAAGACGTGGATATTTCGAATTGTCAAAAAAAGAAAAAAGGTTTATCGTAATCGATGGCCTGAATTCAATAGAAACTATTAATCAACAAATTGTTCGTGAGATTGAAAAGTATGAAACTAAATAAAACAAATTATTTAAAGCTGCTTGCATTATCATTTATTTTATTTATATCAACCGGTTTTTTGAAGAGTGATAATGATATTTACCTTGAAATTAATAAAGCAATTGAAATATACGGTAAAGTGTACAAGGAAGTTACACTAAATTACGTTGACCCCATTGACCCGCATGAATTTATGCTGGCAGGAATAAGAGGAATGCTTCAGTCCCTCGACCCTTACACTAATTTTATTGATGAGTATCAGCAGAAAGATATTGATATGATTACGACTGGCAAGTATGGTGGGATTGGTGCAACGATAGGCTTGAGAGATGATAAAATCACCATTGTTGATTTGATTGAAGGATACTCGGCTCAAAGGCAGGGACTTAGGATTGGTGATATTATTACAAAAATAAATGATGAACCTGTATCTAAGGAAAACTATCAGGATATCTCTGAGTTATTGAAAGGGGATGTTGGCACAACAGTTTCCATTACAGTTCAGCGGGAAGGTGTGCCTAACGAACTGAATTTTAACTTAGTCCGAGAAGAAGTAGAAGTGAAAAATTTAACTTACTATGGGTTTGTACCTGAAAACAGTAATAATGCGTATCTAAAATTGAGTGGATTTACAAGAACTGCGGGCGACGAGGTAAGAAAAGCATTAATTGATTTGAAGTCTAAAAAAGAAATTAAATCACTGATTTTGGATCTAAGAGGTAATCCGGGTGGGCTGCTTGATGCTGCAATTGATGTTGCTGAAAAGTTTTTAAGAAAAGGTCAATTGGTGGTAAGTGTAAAAGGTAGAGACTCTTTAAGCGAAAGACGTTTTTATTCAAATCAAGAGCCAATATTACCAAATGCTAAAATGGTTGTACTTGTTGATGATGGCACTGCATCTGCATCTGAGATAGTTGCAGGTGCTTTGCAGGACCATGACCGAGCTGTAATACTTGGTATTCCTTCATTTGGCAAGGGATTAGTTCAAACAATTGTGCCGCTTTCATATAATACTTCCCTAAAAATCACTAATGGCAAATATTTTACTCCATCTGGAAGAAGTATTCAAAAAATAGATTATACTGCCGGCAATAAAGTAATTTTGGTTAAGGATAATTCATTACAAGAAAAATTTTTTACTGATAACAATAGGTATGTTTTCTCGCATGGTGGTATTGTCCCAGATACTATTGTGCAAAGTATATCAGAAGCAAAGCCTATTCAAAAACTGCTGGCAGAAGGAATGTTTTTTAAATTCGCTACAATGTATTATAACAAAAGTCCGGAACTAGACCTAAAGAAAATTTCTTCAGAAAAATTGTTTAATGATTTTATGAATTATTTATCCGAACAAAAATTCAAATATACTTCTCAGCAAGCAGACTTAATAAGTAATCTTAAAAAGTTAGCCATGCAGGATAACTACCCCTCAGAAATTATTGAACAAATAAATTCCCTTCAGAATTTAATTCAGCAGTATGATAATAACGAATTAAAAAATTACAAGAATGATATAATTGCAGAATGTAAAGAAGAACTTGCAGGAAGAATAAACGGACGAATTGGCAGAATAATAGAGTCTCTTAATTACGATAAACAATTTGATGCAGCATTATCACTATTAAAAAATGAACAGAGGTATAATACTCTGCTTTCGGTAAAGTAATATAATTAGCTTGAATTTGGCAAGCGAAAAATTTCCTTCAAAAACTTTATTTAAGCATTGTCGCCAAATAAGTTTTTATAGCCCTACCCCTATTGTGATCTCGTTTTTATGCGGTTATCTTTTATGTGGCTCTTTCTTAATTGTGAAAAAACATATCTGTCCAATATATTTTTTATTTTGTCCCTAAATGGACTTAATCTATTTCTTTGTTCTTTATCCTAAAAATATTTTGTCCTGACGAGACAATAAAGCTTTGATTATTATGCATAAACCAATGTTATCCCTTTAGGAATTATATAGTTATAGAATAAATAAATATCAAACTGAAGTTAAAAGTCCCGTATGGACGAGATAGGGATTGATTTACAAGACAAGTAGAATAGTCCAAAATCATGAAGTTTTCAAAATTTATTTGGTAATTCATCCCTTCGGGATTTGATTTCAAAATTATTTTGGACAGCACTGGAAAAAAAGTAAAAGTAAAAGTTGTTCATAGATAAGTCGAGTTTTTTTTTTATTTTTTACAAACAATTTTTTCCAATCTTTATGTTAAAATAACGATGCCACTTAAAAAGAAAGTAAAGTATATTTTTATAACTGGAGGTGTTGTATCTTCTTTAGGTAAAGGGATTACAGCTTCTTCAATTGGTCTTTTGCTTAAATTACGTGGTTATAGTGTTACTATCCAAAAGTTTGACCCTTATATAAATGTAGACCCTGGAACAATGAACCCATTTCAGCATGGAGAAGTTTATGTAACGGATGACGGAGCTGAAACTGATTTAGACCTTGGTCACTACGAAAGATTTTTAGATGTTGATATGTCTAAGGCAAATAATACAACAACTGGCCAGATATACAATGAAGTGATTACAAAGGAAAGGAGGGGCGATTACTTAGGAGCTACTGTCCAGGTCATTCCTCATATTACAGACGAAATTAAAAATAGAATGAAGTTCTTGGGTGAAACTGGAAAATATGATATTATAATTACTGAGATTGGCGGTACAGTAGGTGATATTGAAAGTTTGCCATTTATTGAAGCAATGAGACAAATTATGCTTGAAATTGGGAGAAAAAATGCAATAAGTATTCATGTTACTTTAGTCCCATTTATAGCTTCTGCTGGAGAAGTTAAAACAAAACCTACACAACATAGTGTGAAAAATTTATTGGAGTTGGGTATTCAACCTAATATTTTAGTTTGCAGGTCAGAAAAAGAGCTATCACAGGAACTTAGAGATAAAATTGCACTATTTTGTAATGTACGCTCTGAAGCTGTTATATCTGCTTATGACTGTTCGACTATTTATGAAGTGCCTTTGGTTCTATATCAGCAAAATCTAGATAGATTAATTTTAGATAAACTGAAATTACCTGATATTACAATTCATCTCGAACAATGGCAAAGCTTTGTAGAGAAAATTAAAAATCCAACAGGGAAAGTAAGAATAGCGGTTTGCGGTAAGTATATTGAAAATAAGGACGCTTACAAGAGTATTTCTGAAGCATTTGTTCATGCCGGAGGCGAAAATGATGTAAAAGTTGAACCGGTTTTTATCAGCTCTGAAGAAGTTGAAGAAAAAGGGGCAGAAAAATTGTTGAGTGATTTTGATGGTTTATTAATTCCAGGTGGTTTTGGTGAAAGAGGTATAGAAGGGAAAATTCAAGCAATAAAATATGCTAGGGAAAATAATATTCCTTTTTTGGGCATTTGCTTAGGCTTGCAATGTGCTGTAATTGAATTTGCACGAAATGTTTGCGGACTAAAAAAAGCTAACAGTGCAGAATTTGCTAAAGGGAAGTTTAATGTAATTCATATTATGCCAGAACAACTAAAGGTGAAGAATAAAGGCGCAACGATGCGTTTGGGGGCTTATCCTTGTTTAATTAAGAAAAAAACCAAAGCATTCGAAGCATATAAGAAAACAAAAATCTCTGAAAGACATCGTCACCGTTATGAGGTAAATAATAAGTTTCGCGACTTATTAGAAAAAAATGGTATGGTAATAAGTGGTCTTTCGCCTGATGAAAAATTAGTTGAAATGATTGAACTGCCTAATCATCCGTGGTTTGTTGGCTGCCAATTTCATCCTGAATTAAAATCAAGAGCAACTAATGCTCATCCATTATTTAGAGAATTTGTAAAAGCTGCTAATGAATATTCACAGAGGAAAAATAAAAATTGAGGAAAACTTATATTTTCTTTACACTCTTTTGTCTCTCTATAACTTTTCTTAAGGCACAAAATCTAACAATTCAGAACTTAGCTAAAACTGGTTGGGATGCAGCATATAGTTTGAGATTTGCTGATGCTGAAAAATTTTTTAATAAGATTATTGAATACAACAAAGATTTACCTTATGGTTATTATAATATTGCCCGCTTGCATTTTTGGTTGTACTTAGGCTCAAATGACCCGGGAGAATATTTTATTTTTTTGAAATATTCAGAATTAGCAACGCAAAAAATAGAAAAGATGTTGGATAAGGATGATGATAATCCTAAATATAATTACATTTTGGGAAACATAGAACTTTTGCGTGCTATGGTTCATGCAATAAATAATAACGCCTTAGATGCTTTTTGGGAAGCTAAAAATGCAAAAAATAATTTTGATAAAACTCTTCAGTCTGATTCAACTTTTTATGATGCCTACATGGGATTAGGTCTACTTGATTATGCTTTAAGTTACGTACCAAGCATGTTCAAATGGGCTGTTAATTTAACAGGCTTATCTTCAAATAAAGAACGAGGACTTAAGTATTTATTGCTGTCGTATAAAAAAGGCAAGCTTGATAAAACAGAAAACGCTTTTCATTTAGCTAAAATTTATACTGATTACTTAGCCAATTACGATTCCGCCTCCATTTTCTTAAATATTCTTTTAACAAAGTATCCTAATAATGTTTTATTCCTTTATCAAAGTGCTTTAACTAATATTAAAGCAAGGAAGCTTGATAAAGCAGAGAGTTCATTGAACCAAATAATAAAAATTAACAATCCAAAAATCCCGATTATTAATTCTCTCGCCCTTTTTAGAAAAGGGGAAATTTATTTTAGGCGTAATAATTTCAAAATGGCCAAGGAAGAATACCAAAAATTTATTGATGTAACTAAAGAGATGGACTACGTCGGGATTGCAAACCTTAGAATTGCAGTTTGTAATGCAATGATAGATTCTACAATTAATAATGAAAAATATTTTGAAGGAGCTAAAAGCGGAAACCCTGATATTTTTGAAGATGCTTATGCTAAAATAAAAAGCGATAAATTTAAAAATAAGGGATTCTCTGAAGAGTATTTGTACTTAATTACTATGGAAAACAATTTATTCTCAGCTAAGTACAAGTTAGTTTACGATAGCCTTAAAGTACATTATCCTGTTTTAAAAGAAGAAGAAGAGCGTGCAAAAGCGTTAGCTTATATTTCAGAAGCGTGCATTAATTTGGGCAAATTTAACGAGGCAATCTCTTTTATTGCAAGAATTGATTCCTTGAATTATCATCAAGATAAGTGGATTAAACCTTACTCTTTATTCCTTTTGGCAAAGGCAAATTATTCCTTGAACAATAAAAAAAAGGCTGTGCTTTACTTGAATCAAGCTGAAAATAGTAATGAATTTGAATTTAAGGATAGTATTCAGGCTCTAATAAATAATTTGAAGAGGAAAATGAAATTAAGCTGATTGTGATAAGTCTGCTTTTTTAGATACACCATCTTTTATAATGTGAGAAATTAGTCCGTGTGATTTTTTATGTATATTGTATTCTTATGTGTTTAGTTAGATGATGAACTTTGATTCGCAGCTCGGTAGGTTAAAATTTTTCTTGCTGCTATCATAAAAAAGTAACGATAACTTAGAAAAGCATTGTTTTTATTGAAAATTTGACTCTATTTCAATAATTTTTATTGGGAAAATTGTTGATGCTTAATATTGCAGTTTTTGTTTCGGGAAGGGGTTCAAATCTTAAGTCACTTTATAATTCAGTTCCGAAAAATAAAGTAAAAATTGCAGCAGTCGTAAGCAATAAAACGACGTGCACAGCAGTAGAATTTGCTCAACAAAATAAAATCGATGTTTTTTTTGTTAGTGAAAAAATTAAAGAAGGTTTCGTTAGTTATAGACAGTTAGCAGACATTTTAGAGAAATTTAACGTTAAGCTAATTGTTTTAGCGGGTTTTTTGAAAAAAATTCCCGATGAGTTTATAGATAAGTTCGAAAATAAAATTATAAATATTCATCCGGCATTGCTCCCTTCTTTTGGGGGCAAAGGCATGTACGGTATAAATGTTCATAAAGCTGTTTGGGAATCTAAATCAAAAGTTTCTGGTGCTACTGTTCACTTTGTAGATAAAATTTATGACCACGGTAAAATTATATATCAAAAGCAAGTGGATATTTCAAATGTATCTGGGCCTGATGATATTGCTGCAAAAGTATTAAAAATTGAGCACGAAATTTTGCCTTACGTAGTTTTAAAATTTTCAGAAGGCAAAATAAAATTAATTGATGATAAAGTTATTATTGAATAATAAGGACGGACGGATTGAAAAAATATGCTTTGATTAGTGTCTCTGATAAAACAAAAATTATTGATTTGTCAAAGGCGCTGCTGAAAAATAATTATGAAATTTTAGCAACAGGCAAAACAGCACAGCTCCTCTTAGAAAATCAAGTAAAATGCACTGAAATTAGAGATTTTACCTCTTTCCCCGAAATTTTTTCTGGTAGAGTAAAAACACTTCATCCTAAAATATTCGGCGGAATTTTAATGCGGCGTGATAATTCGGAGGATTTAAAACAAGCCGACGAGAACAGTATTTTACCGATAGATATTGTGTGTGTTAACCTTTATCCCTTTCCCAAAATAGTAGAAAAAAATGATATCCCTTTAGAAGAGAAAATTGAAAATATTGATATAGGCGGACCTAGTTTAATTAGAGCAAGTGCAAAAAATTATAAGTTTGTTTCTGTGCTAACTAATCCTAATCAATACGACAGCTTTATCGAAGAGCTTTCTAATGGCCAAATTAGTGAACAAACTAGAAAAAAGTTAGCTGCAGAAGCTTTTTCATATACAGCTTTTTATGATACTCTAATAGCAAATTTTTTCGATAAAGAATTTAATCTTCCTTTTAGACAAATTAGATTGAATTACCCACTTGAGACTGAACTTCGTTACGGGGAAAATCCTCATCAAAAAGCTTATTTGTTCGGTAATTTTAATAATTACTATGAAATTTTACACGGTAAAGAGGTTTCGTATAATAATATTATTGATTTAATTGCTGCTGTTGAATTAGTTTACGATTTAGGTGGAACATCCTGTGCAATAATAAAACATACTAATCCATGTGGAGCAGCAACTTCAGATTCCACTTTTTTAGCATATCAAAATGCATTAAACTGCGACCCAACCTCAGCTTTCGGCGGAATTGTAGCTTTTAATTCCGAAGTTGATGAAACTACAGCATTAAAATTAAATGAAATCTTTTTAGAAATTGTATGTGCACCATCTTATTCAGATGCAGCTTTAGAAATTCTTAAGTCAAAAAAGAATAGAAGAATTGTGAAAATCATAAAGGAACCCGATAAATACGGTCTTATAATAAAAAATATTCCAGGGGGACTGATAGTCCAAGAAAAAGACAGTTCAAGAATTACAACAGAGAAAATGAACTTGGTTACCAAGAGAAGTCTCACTGATACTGAAATTAGAGATCTTATTTTTGCTTGGACAGTTTGTAAGCATACTAAATCTAATGCTATTATTTATGCAAAAGATAGGAAAACCTTAGGGGTTGGTGCTGGACAGATGTCGAGGATTGATTCTGCAAAAATTGCAGCAATGAAAGCGAAAGAATTTGGGCATGATTTAACTGGTGCAGTAGCTGCTTCGGATGCTTTTTTCCCTTTCCCTGATGGGGTGCTTGAAATTGCTGCTAATAAGATTGTAGCTATAATTCAGCCCGGCGGCTCAGTCAGAGATTCAGAGGTTATTAAAGCAGCTGAAGAAAATAATATTTCAATGGTATTAACTGGAATAAGAAATTTTAAACATTGATTTGCTGCTCTAAGTTAAAAACAGAGCAACAATGGAGGTTAAATGGGGATTTTTGATTTTTTCTCAACCGATGTTGCAATAGATCTGGGTACTGCTAATACTTTAATTTATATTAAAGGAAAAGGCATCGTTTTAAATGAGCCGTCAATAGTTGCTTTTGATAGAAATACCAAAAGAATAATTGAGCTTGGCAATAAAGCCAAGGAGATGCAAGGTAGAGAGCATAGAGAAATTAGAGTAACACGACCAATGCGCGACGGTGTGATTGCTGATTTTGAAATTGCAGAAGGAATGATAAGAGCGTTCATTAAAAAAGTAACGCCAAACACTTTTTCAAGTAAGCGAGTTGTCATTGCAGTACCAAGCGGAGTTACAGAAGTAGAAAAAAGAGCTGTAAGAGATGCAGCTGAACATGCTGGAGCCAAAGAAGTACATTTAATTGCAGAACCAATGGCAGCGGCTATTGGTGTTGGCTTGGATGTAGAAGCACCTATCGGTAATATGATTATTGATATCGGTGGCGGTACAACTGAAATAGCAGTTATTGCTTTGGCAGGAATAGTGAATGAAGAATCAATTCGAATTGCAGGCGATGAAATGAACAATGCTATTATGCAATTCTTCAAAAAAAATTATAACCTTCTTATTGGCGAACGTACAGCCGAATCAATTAAATGCGAAGTTGGTTCTGCTGTCCCTCTTAAAGAAGAAGTAACTATACAAGTCAAAGGTAGAGACCTTATTGGCGGCGTTCCTAAAACTTCAGAGGTTAGTTCAGTAGAGATTAGAGATGCTCTTAATGAAAATATTACTCAAATTGTTGAAGCAGTTAAGCAAACTCTTGAGAGAACCCCACCTGAACTTTCAGCTGATATTTTAGATAGAGGGGTCATTTTGTCGGGCGGTGGAGCTTTACTTAAAGGATTAGATGAAAGAATAAGAATGGAGACTAATTTACCAGTACATGTTGCCGATGACCCACTAACTGCTGTTGTAAGAGGTGCAGGGAAAGCATTAGAAAATTTGAATAAATATTCTAAAGTATTTATTCGAAAAAGAACTTATTAATGAAAAATTATTTTACTAAAGTACTTAAGGATTTTAAGGAATATATTACTTTTATTGTCCTTTCTATAATTAGCTTATATATTCTTACAAGCAACCAAAAACTACAAGTTAAGCACATTAAAACATTTGCAGTCGGCAATTTTGCTTTTATTAACTATTTGGTCACCTCAGTAAGAGATTTTTTAAAAAACGATGCGGAATTAGAAAAACTTAAAAAGGAAAATGCTGAGCTTATGCTCCAGGTAAATTTACTTAGGAAATATGGCCTAGAGAATAATGAATTGAGAAACATGCTTTCTTTTAAGGATTCTTCTAGTTTTAAACTTTTACCTGCTTCTGTTATATCAAAAATGGTTTCAAAAGTACAAGGGATTTATATTTTGAATAAAGGTTATTATGATGGGGTTCGTCTTGGTATGCCAGTAATTACCGATAAGGGTTTGGTGGGTATTGTTTCTGAAGTAAGTAATAATTTTTCGTCAATTAAAACATTAGAAAATAGTAATCTCAATATTGCTGTTACAATTCAGAAAAATAATGTGCAGGGTATAATGTCATGGAACGGTAACGAATTGGTAGTTAAAGATATCCCTACTACTTATAATGTTGAAGAAGGTGATAGAGTAGTAACATCCGAGTTTAGCACATTATTCCCACCGTCTATACCAATAGGAATAATTAGTAAAAAGCAATCAAATGTTTTAGGACTTTTGCATAATCTTACGGTAAAACCTTTTGTTGATGTTAAGTCAATAAATAATCTTTTTGTTTTAATGGTTCAGCCAAATAAGCAAATTATAGAATTAGAAGAAAATTTTCATAAGTAATGTATTCGAAATTCATAAAGCCAATACTATATGTTCTTTTTCTTATTATAGTTCAGTTTACTTTAGTTCCTCTAATTTCAATTGAGGGTGTTGTTCCTAATCTGCCTATAATTGCTGTAATTTATTATACGTTACTTTATGGTCAATTATATGGGACTTACTTTGGCTTTTTTTCTGGTTTAATTTTCGATATTGCTTCTGGAGGACTACTGGGTGCCGCAATGTTTACTTTTACTATTTCAGCTTTTTTATCGGGCTACTTCTGTAATGAGAATAAAATTGAGCAAAATACATCTACTTTTATGTTCTCTCTTATTGTTTTCATTGTCTCAATTATTAACTGTTTTATTTATTCGGCAATCTCTACTAAAGTTCAAGCAATTGGTTTCTTGTTTTTATTTTTGTATACTGGTTTGTTGCCTGGTATTTACACTTTAATATTTAGCTTCGCAGTTCCTTTGATAAAACCTAAAGGTAATTTATTGTGAACGATTCATTATTTGGGTCAGCTACAAGAAAAAATATTATCTACTTTGTTATTGTGGGTTTCTGTTTTATATTGATTTTGCAACTCTTTAGTATGCAGATATTAGAGCATCCGGAATATGCTGTAAAATCTGAAGAAAACAGTATTAAGCCGGTATATCAGACAGCACCACGCGGAGTCTTTTATGATAGGAATGGAAATATTTTGGTAGGTAATAAACCTAGTTTTACAATTAGAATTACACCGGCAGATTACAATAATAGATTAGATAAATACATCGAACCTGTAATAGGTGTTAATCCAGGCTTTATTTCTAAACTCTTGAAAGAAAATAGTAGCTATTCTAAATATATTCCTATCAAAATTAAAAAAGATGCAGATTTTAAGATTATAGCTTGGTATGAAGAAAATGCTTCAAATTTACCGGGTGTAGACTATGTAATTGAAACACAAAGAGATTATTCCTTTGGTGTAAGTGGCTCACATATGTTTGGTTATACTAAAGAAATTGGTATAGATTTGCTGCGACAAAAAAAGAAAGAATATGATATGGGGGATAACATAGGTTATAGCGGCTTAGAAAAGACCTATGAAAAATTTTTAAAGGGTATTAAAGGAATTAGATATATCATAGTAAATGCTCAGCAGAAAACTATAGGCAGTTACAACAACGGGATAAACGATAAAAGTGCAATTAAAGGTTATGATTTAATTTTGTCGATAGATAAAAATGCACAAGAGGTTGCTGAAAAAAGTTTTGAAGGGAAACGGGGTGCATTAGTAGCCTTAGACCCAAATAATGGTGAAATATTAGCTTTTGTTAGTTCGCCTCAATTTGACCTATCAGATTTTGCTACAGTAACTTCAACAGAAGTATGGAACCGATTAAATAACGACCCAGATAAACCTCTCTTCAATCGTGCTACTATGTCTATTTATTCACCAGGTTCTACATATAAACTCTTAGCAGCAACTGCAGCATTAGAAGAAGGTATTATAACTCCTGATTACAAAATTACTTGTCAAGGCGGTTTTCAATTCGGTGACAGATTCTTTAAATGCCTGCATGTTCACGGTACTGTAAATGTAATAACTGCAATTGAAAAATCGTGTAATACTTTTTTTTATCAGCTGATATTAAAAATAGGGTTAAAAAAATGGGCTGAATATTCCCATAAGTTTGGATTTGGAATGAAAACAGGGGTTGATATTCCTGAGGAATCAAAAGGACTTGTGCCGGATGAAGAATATTATGATAAAATTTTTGGTAAAGGCAGATTCCCTAAAGGAATTTTAGTAAGTCTCGGCATTGGTCAAGGTGAATTAAGTGTTACTCCTATTCAACTTGCTCAGTATGCTGCTATATTTGCTTCCTACGGAAAAACAGCTAAGCCACATTTTGTTAAGGGACTTATCAAAAGTGTTACTCATGAGTTTATTCCTATTACACCAGAGTATTTTGACGTTGGGGTTAGCAAGAAAACTTTTGACATAGTTCGAGAGGGAATGTATGATGTTGTTAATAGAGCTGGTACTGCCACTAACATAAGACTGCCGAATATTGAAATAGCCGGCAAAACTGGAACCGCACAGAATCCACACGGTAAAGAACATTCAATATTTATTGGATTTGCCCCTTTTAACAATCCAAAAATTGCAATTGCTGTTGTTGTTGAAAATGCTGGATATGGTAGCACTGCCGCTGCTCCAATAGCTAGAGATGTAATTAAAGCATATTTGGAAGGCAATTCTAAAAAAGTAAATGAAAATGAAACTTATCGACAACTATTATCTAATTTAATTATAAATAAAAACTAAATTGGGCCTGATACGTGAAAGTAAGTTATAAGCTACAAGATAAATTTGATTTGGTAATATTTATTCCTGTCATTTTCTTAGTTATTATTGGATTAATGGCAATTTTCAGCGCAACTTATAATCAATCGCTGGCCTCTGGCAATTTTCAAAAACAACTAATAGCAGCTGTGTTTTCTGTTCTTATTTTATTAATAGTTTACTTTTTACCACCAGTAAGTTTAAGAGAGCTTGCGCTGCCATCTTATTTGTTATCTATATTTTTTTTAATTGTAGTGCTTGTTTTGGGAAGAACTGTTTATGGCTCTAAAAGCTGGCTTAATTTTGGACCTTTAGGATTTCAGCCAAGTGAATTTGCTAAAGTTGGCGTTGTTCTGTTCATGTCTCACTGGCTTACAAATAAAAAGGACGATATAAATAATGTGAAAGATATTGGAGTAGCACTTTTAATTGGATTTTTACCAGTAGCTTTAATTTTGCTTGAACCCGATATGGGTACTGCAATAGTATTTGTAATAATAACTATTTCTATTTTGTTCTGGAGCGGTATCAGTCTATTTGCAATGTTTGTGGTTTTGTCACCTGCCATAGTAATTTTTGCGTCACTATTGGGGACATTTTTCTTTATTCTTTCTTTAGCGTTTGTCGTTATTTGCTTAGTTTTTTTTAAAAGGGATTTATTCAATAGCATTACCATTTTTGTTGCGAACTTAGCTTCCAGCTATTTTTTTAGTTATATATATAAAATCTTGAAGCCGCATCAACAAAAAAGAATTGAAACCTTCCTTAATCCAAATGCTGATCCATTAGGTTCTGGGTACAATGCAATCCAAGCGAAAGTAGCAATAGGCTCAGGTGGAATCTTTGGGAAAGGCTACCTCCAAGGTAATCAGACACAACTTAGATTTATTCCTGAGCAATGGACAGACTTTATATATTGCGTTATAGGAGAAGAATTTGGGTTTATTGGCAGTATTGTAATTATTATTCTCTTTCTTATTCTGTTTTTAAGATTGCTTAAACTTGCCTCCAATGCAAAAGACAAATATCATGCTTTAATAATTATTGGTGTCCTTTCTATAATTTTCAGTCACTTTGCCATTAATATTGGAATGAATGTTGGTGTTACACCCGTAATTGGGCTGCCATTGCCATTTCTTAGTTATGGAGGCAGTTCATTAATGGTAAATATGATTTTAATTGGCATAGTTCTTAATATCTATCGTAACCGTAAAATGTATACATGAGGAATATATGATTTTGTCCGATAAAAAAATTCTAGAAGAAATTAAATTAGGCAATATTGTAATAGAACCATTTAATATCGAAAACCTAGGCAGCAACAGTTACGATGTGCATCTTGGCAAATGGCTGGGTGTTTACGAAAATGAAATTCTTGATGCTAAGATTCACAATAAAATTAATTTGATAGAAATTCCTGCTGAAGGCTATATTTTATTACCTTCTAAGCTTTATTTAGGTGTTACAGAAGAGTATACAGAAACTCGAAATTACGTTCCGTTCCTTGAAGGTAAATCAAGTGTAGGTAGACTTGGAATAGATATTCATTCTACCGCTGGTAAAGGAGATGCTGGCTTTTGTAATACATGGACTTTAGAGATTAGTGTAAAGCAGCCAGTAAAAATTTATCCTAAAATGCCTATTGGTCAAATAATTTATTTTGCTATTGATGGAGAAATTGGAACACCTTACAACACAAAAAAATCTGCAAAATATAATAAGCGTACTCAATATCCAATCGAATCAATGATGTTTAAGAATTTTGAGGGAAAATGAATGCCTTGCAAAAATTAAATAACAAGCTGAAAAACAATCTTTTTATTTGTGTTGGCTTGGATACCGATATTAAAAGAATACCCTCACATTTATTGAATAAGTCAGAGCCAATTTTAGAATTTAACAGAATTATAATTGAAAACACGTATAATTATGCTTCAGCATATAAAATTAATTTTGCTTTTTACGAAAAATTTGGCTCTAAAGGATTTCAGTACATTTCACAGACAAAAAAAATGATTCCTTCCGATACTCTTGTAATAGCTGATGCAAAAAGAGGTGATATTGGCAATACCGCAAAAATGTATGCGCAATCAATATATGATGAGTTAAATTTTGATGCTGTTACTCTCAACCCTTATATGGGATACGATTCTGTTCAACCTTTTTTAGAGTATACAGAAAAATTAAATTTTATTTTAGCCTTAACTTCTAACAAGAGTGCCGCAGATTTCGAAAAATTAAAATTAGCTGATGGCAGTTTTTTGTATCAACAAGTAATTAATAAAATAAAAGAATGGAATAAAAAAGGAAACTGTGGAATTGTGTACGGTGCTACAAATAAAGACGACTTAGTGAATGATATATTGCTGTTTGACGATTTACCAGTTTTATTACCTGGGATAGGAGCGCAAGGTGGCAATTTAGAGGACGTAGTAAGGCTTTTTATCACCAATAACAAAAGAAATTTTATTGTAAATATTAGCAGGGCGTTAATTTACTTAGACGACTCATCTGAGTTCGGGGACAAGATAAATAGATACATGACTTATCTAAATGAAAAAATTTTACAAATAACAAACGAAAATTAATAGCATTTGCTGTTGTAATATATTAATTTCAGAGTAGGTTAAAAATTTCACTTAAATTTTACTCTGTTTGATACTAAGTCCAAACAGAAGAAGCAGTGGAAAGATAATGCACCCTTCAATTAAGCTTTACGAAAAACAACTCTATGAAATTTGGGAAAATCAAAGCTATACAAAATCACTTCATACAGTCTCCGGCGAAGAAGTTCATGTTCTCGATGTTGGCGTTAGAAATGAAGACATTAGCGGGCCTGATTATCGTAATGCTCGTATTCGAATCGGCAATTTAACTTTTGTTGGAGATATTGAAATCGATCGAGATTATGCGGATTGGAAGGTGCATGGGCATAATATTGACGCCAAATACACAAAAGTAATCTTACATGCAACCTTAAGTAACAAAAATAAACACCCTTATGTATATTCAAGGGATGGGAGGAAAATACCTACAGTTTGTATGGCTGAATTTCTTCCTGAGGATGTAGTAGAAAAAATATTAGCATCAACAAAAGAAAATAGTAATAAGAATTCCCAAGAATTAAAATGCCAGCATATTAATGAGATAATAAGTAAAGAAGAAAAGGAAAAATTTCTTTCTAAGCTTGGAATGGAAAGGTTTAATAAGAAGTGCAAAAGAATTTACAATCGATTGAAAGAATTGACATTTATACATGAACTGAAAATAAAGGAGCCTGTGATTTCTTATGAACTTACTCCTAAGTTCTATCAGAGGAATTTTAATCATAACGATTTTACAAATAAAGAAATTTGGCAGCAGTTGTTGTATGAGCTAATTTTTGAAGCGCTAGGTTATTCTAAAAATAAGTCAGTTATGATGCAGCTTGCTCAGCATACTAAAATTGACTATCTCACAAAAATTGAACAAGATGGACTTTTAACTGACAAGTATGAAGCAATTTTGTTTAAAATATCTGGAATGATTCCTAAAACTGATACACTAAAAGATGAGGAATCAATTCAGTATGTAGAAAAATTAAACTTGCTGTGGAATTCCTTTAGTCATTTTTATGATGGTGTTTATTTATTAGAGACTCAATGGCATTTTTTTAGACTGCGCCCTCAAAATTTTCCCACAATACGCATTGCCGCTGGTGCGAAGATATTAAATGAGATTATCAATAATAATTTAGTGGCATCACTTGCGAGGAAAATAGAGGAGATAAGAAATCCCAAAGTATTGATTAATTCCTTACGGTCAATGTTTATTCTTAAATCAGCAGGTTACTGGCGTAATCATTATATTTTTGGTCGGAAGACTAATGCTGAAATTAAATATCTGGTTGGTGCATCAAGAGCAGATGAGATTATTATAAATGTTATCTTTCCATATTTTGCAATTTATTTTGAAATTTTTGGTAATGCACAAGCCACCAAAAAAATATTTAAGTTGTATGATTTATATATACAAAATTCTGATAATAATTTAGTATTGGAGATGGGGCAATCTCTGAAATTGCAAGATGACACAAAAAGAACAATAATTTCTCAAGGCATGATAGAATTGTTTAGGAACTATTGCTCCAAAAACAAGTGTTTAGAATGCGACATTGGTAAAATAGTATTTAATTAGAACTGCTCGAAAGTTTATTAATTTCATCTCTAATTTTAGCTGCTCTTTCATAGTCCTCTTTTTCTATTGCATCTCTTAGCTGGTCCTGAAGTTGAGCTAATTTAGTTTCAGGATGCGACTTTATGGATTCCTTGCCGCTCGAAGGTTTCTCAAGGTCTGATTCATCTTCTTCCCTTTCTTCTTCACTTGAAGGGACGAATGAAGCAATTTTCATAACTTCTTCGGATACATACAAAGGTGCGCCAGCTCTTATGGCTAATGCTATTGCATCACTTGGGCGGGAGTCAATTTCATTAGTTAAAGAGGAGACCTCTAATTTAATTTTGGCAAAAAAAGTATTATCGCGCAGTTCATCGATAATTACTTCTGTAATTGTACCGCCTAAGTGGTCAATTATGTTTTTTAACAAATCATGAGTTAATGGTCGCGGTGGTTTAATACCTTCCATTTCGAGGGCAATAGATTGAGCTTCGAATGCACCAATGATTATTGGTAATCTTCTTGTACCATAAATTTCTTTAAGAAGTAAGGCATAAGCGCCCCCTGTAGAGGCGCTAGCCGAAAGACCTAATATTTCCACTTGTACTTTATTCAATTTTACCCCTTCACTTTTTTTAGTTCTTCAATTAATGCTGGTACTACATCAAAAACATCACCTACGATACCGTAATCTGCAACTTGGAAGATTGGAGCATCTTTGTCTTTATTTATAGCAACAATATATTTCGAAGAACGCATACCTGCAAGGTGCTGAATTGCACCTGAAATTCCAAGTGCAATATAGAGGGATGGTGAAACTGTCTTGCCTGTTTGACCAACTTGTTCGCTGTGTGGTCTCCAGCCTGCATCTACTACTGCTCGCGAAGCTCCGGTTGCGGCGCCAAGAACTGCAGCAAGATCTTCTACCATTTTAAAATTCTCTGGAGCTTTCAATCCTCTTCCGCCGGAAACAATTATATCGGCTTCTGCTACGTCAAGCTTTCCCTCAGCTTTTTTAAGTTCTATCACTCTATCGGCTAAATTTGGATTATCTACATTAATCTGTATAACCTCAGCATTATTATTGCTCGGCGTGCCAGCAGCAAAAACATTGGGTCTTAAGGTGAATATTTTTTTATCACTTGTAATCTTTATGTCTATTAGTGATTTGCCGGCATAGACTGGTCGAGTTACTACAATTTCTTGATTATTATAGTTAAACTCCACACAATCCATTGCAATACCAGCCTCAGTTTTAACTGCAACGCGCGGTGCTAAATCTTTACCAAGCGCCGTATTTGCAAAAATTAAGATATCAAAATTATTTTCTGTAAAATGCTTCGCTGTAATATTCCGATATGCGGAAGCAGAATAATTCTCAAGTTCTTTGTTAATGTAGTGAGTGACTTTTTGTATGCCGTAATTGCCAATTTTTGGCAGGTCCTGAATTTCGTTGCCAATTGTAATTGCTTCTGCAATTCCATTTAATTTTTCGGCTAATGATGATGCTAATTTAGCTGCCTCAAAGGACGATTTTTTTATTTGTCCACTTCTTTGTTCTATAAAAGCTAAAATTTTATTTGCCATGATTTTGCTCCTTATATTACTTTTGCTTCTTCTTTTAGTAATCTAACTAATTCTGGTACTGCGCTAGCATCAGTACCAATTATTTTACCAGGCTGTTTTGGAGCTGGTTTTTTCATGGCTAAAATTTCTAATTTGTTGTTAGCTGCAACCGGCTGCTTTTCTTCAATATTCTTTTTCTTTGCCGCCATTATTCCTTTTAATGACGCATACCTTGGTTCGTTTAATCCTTTTTGTGCTGTAATAACAGCAGGAAGCGTTGTTTCTATCACTTCTTTACCGCCTTCAATTTCTCTCTCTGCAATAATTTTATTGCCCTCTATTTTTAAATCTACTACTACTGAGACACAGTTATAGCCAAGAATTTCCGCTGTCATTTGTCCTACTATAGAATTATCGTAATCAACAGACTGTTTACCCATAAAAACAAGTTCAGCATTTTGATTTTTAATTTCAGCTGCCAAAGCAGATGCAACAGAAAAAGAATCTCTGAAATTTTCATCTTTCAATAAAACTGCGTTGTCAATTCCCATCGCCAAAGATTTTCTTATGGTTTCTTTGGAAGCTTCGCCTCCAAGAGTAATAACCACCGTTTCACCACCCAATTTTTCTTTTACTTTCAACGCTTCTTCAATTGCAAATTCATCGTAAGGATTAATTACATAGGTTACACCATTTGGGTCAATAGATTTGCCATCGGGACCTATTACAATTTTAGTTGCGGTATCGGGCACATGACTTACACAAACAGCAATTTTCATTAGGCCTCCTTCTTTTCGTTATTAAGTGAAAAATGTTTAATAGTTCTAAGAAAACTCTATATATAATATACTAAAATTTATTTTTGTCCTTCAATTTCATAAATTAATAACCAACTAAAATTACAGTATTTATGAATGACCAATCGACAAACACAATGATTTTGCCCGAGATTGAAGAAGAAACTACTGTAACTACAGCTTACAAAGTAATCTTGTATAATGATGATTGGCACACCTTCGATGAGGTGATTGCTCAGCTAATTAAAGCAATAAATTGCAGCTACGAACAAGCAAGAGCATACACTTATGAAGTTCATGTAAAAGGTAAAGCGGTTGTTTATAATGGTGAATTAGCAGACTGCTTAAAGGTAAGTTCTATATTAGAAGAAATTGCTTTGCACACTCAAGTTGTAGCTTAATATTGAACAGATAATTCTGCATATATTTTTATATATTTCTTTTTAGTTTATTAACAAAAAAATAAGTGTATGCAAATAGGACTTGTTGGCTTGCAATCCTCAGGGAAAACAACTCTTTTTAACACACTTTCACAGGGAAGTCTAAAAACTCAAAGCAGCAGAGAAGAAGCCTTAATAGAAGTAGTTAAAGTACCCGACGAAAGATTGGACAAGTTAACCTCAATCTTTAATCCAAAGAAAAAAGTTAACGCTACTATTGAAGTGTTTGATTTTCCTGGACTTAAAATGTCCGATGACAATAAAGTTAAAATTACAAATCAATTCATGAATAGTGTACGTAATAACGACGCATTATTTTATATTATTCGGCAGTTTAAAGACGATGCAGTGCCGCATCCAATGACGACAATTGATCCAGTTAGGGATATAGAATTTTTAGAAACTGAATTTCTGTTTTCTGATCTTTCATTTCTTGAAAATCGAATTGAGAAATTGAAGAAAGAGGTGCTTAAATCTAAAGACGAAAAAATAAAAAGGGAACTACCTTTAATTGAAAAATGTTTTGCACATGCAGAAAAAGAGCTGCCCTTAAGAACCTTAGCCTTAGATGAAAACGAATTAAAACTTCTTTCAGGTTATCAATTGCTAACACTAAAACCTCTCGCAGTTGCAATCAATTTTGATGAAAATTCTATAAACAAGGTTGATGATGTTTTGAGAGAAATAAAAAACAAACTCCCCAAACTAAATGTGCCTGTAATCCCATTCTTTGCTAAGATTGAGTTTGAAATGTCTGCACTCGATGATAAAGACAGACTTTCATTTATGGCTGGCTATGGAATTAAAGAATCGGCGTTAAACAAAATTTTAAAAACCTCATACGAAATATTAGGGTTGCAATCTTTCTTTACTGTTGGTGAAGATGAATGTCGTGCTTGGACAATTAAGAAGAATTTTACTGCACAGCAGGCGGCAGGTGTAATTCATACAGATTTTTATAATAAATTTATTCGTGCTGAAGTTGTTCATTACGAAGATTTTATAAAATATGGGTCTTTTAATAAATGTAAAGAGGCTGGTGTTTGGAGACTTGAAGGCAAGGAGTATATTGTTAAAGATGGGGATATTCTAAATATTCGTCATAATTAAACAGGAGCTTATAATGTCACAAAAAGCAATTGAAGGGTTAAATCCCACAATCCTTTGGCAAAGGTTTTACGAAATATCACAAATACCAAGACCATCAAAACATGAAGAAAAAATTGTGGACTATCTTAAAAAATTTGCTAAAAAGCATAACTTGCAATTAAAAGTCGACACGACTAATAATGTTGTAATAAAAATCCCTGCTTCTAAAGGATATGAAAATAAACCGACTGTTGTTCTACAAGCTCATGTTGACATGGTTTGTGAAAAAAATAAAGGAACGAATCATGATTTTGAAAATGAACAGCTGAAGTTGATAAGAGAAGGAGAGTGGATAAAAGCAGATGGAACTACTTTAGGCGCAGATAACGGTATAGGTGTTGCTGCGGCTTTATCCATTGCAACTGATAACTCTCTTGAACATGGCCCAATCGAATTATTATTTACTGTTGACGAAGAAACTGGTTTAACTGGTGCTAATAACTTAAAACCCAATTTTATTGATGGTAAAATGTTGCTAAACCTTGATTCTGAAGAGGATGGGGTTTTTTATGTGGGTTGCGCCGGCGGGGTTGATACAGTTGGTACTTATAAAATAGAATTTGAGGACCCCTACAAAGATTTTATTCCTTATGAAATATTATTAACCGGCTTAAAAGGGGGACATTCAGGGCTAAACATTGCTGATGGGAGAGCGAATGCTATTAAACTTATGGCAAGGTTTTTATCAGAAATAAATGGATTTCAATTTCAAATTGCGTCATTTACAGGAGGTTCTAAACGAAATGCAATCCCTCGCGAAAGTGAAGTGGTAATTTTAATAGAACCTAAAAGTGAAACACTATTAAAAGAGGATGCGAAAAAATTTGTTCAGGAAGCGCTCTACGAATATGAAGTAAATGACAGCTTGCTCGCAATAAAAATAGAAAAAAGAAACGAAAATGTTGGCAAGGTTTTTTCTAAAGGTTTCTTTGAGAAAATATTAAATGTTTTATTAGCATTGCCACATGGCGTCATCTCAATGAGTCCACATATTAAAGGTTTAGTTGAAACATCAACAAATTTGGCGACAATTACTATTGAAAATGATCTATTAAAAATAGGTACAAGTCAAAGAAGTTCAATTGAATCGGCTAAAGAAGCTGTTTGCCGATCAGTTAAAGCTGTTTTTGAATTATCCGGTGCCCAAATTGAAGTGGGAGATGGCTATCCTGGTTGGAAGCCTAATATGGATTCAAAAGTTCTTAGACTTGCAAAAGAAGTTTACCGTCAAAAATTTAACAAAGAAGCAGAAATAAAAGCAATTCATGCTGGGTTAGAATGTGGAATTCTTGGTGATAAATATCCAGGTCTTGATATGATATCTTTTGGCCCCACTATTATTGGCGCTCATTCTCCTGATGAGAAGGTAAATATCAGAGATGTTGAAAAATTTTATAATCTGCTAAAAGCTATATTAATAAAAATTGCTTCTGCTAATTAAATTATTCTTTTGTTAGTGCTGTTAATATAAAATGAAATATTCCTTAAATATTTTTAAGGACAATTAAACATGAAAAAAGAACCTAAACTTTTTGATGTTCCTAAAATCACTTCAATTCAGGAGATGATATTAAAATCTGCAGAAAATTTTGGTTCTAAATTAGCCTTAGAAGATTTAACATCAACTCCAATTCCAAAAGTCAGCTTTTCAGAATTACTTTCTTACATATTAAAATTTGGTTCAGCATTAAGAGAAATTGGCTTAAAAGAGCGTGCACATATTGCTTTAATTGGCGAAAACCGTGTACAATGGGCAATAAGTTATTTAACCTCAATGTGTTTTAATTATGTGATTGTCCCTATTGATAAAAATTTAACAACCAACGAAATCATTAATATAATTTATGAATCTGATTCTGAAGCAATTATTTTTTCGGAATCATTTTCCAGTGTAGCTGCTGAAGCAAAACTTACATTAAAAAGCTTAAAATACTTTGTTTGTATGGATAAAACATTTGAGGATAAGAGCTTTTTAAGTATGTTAGATTTAATCAATAATGCAAAGCCATTTGCAAAGACAGAACTGCCTAAAATTGATCCAAACGCTTTAGCGGAAATTATTTTTACTTCAGGTTCTTTAGGTAGAGCAAAAGGAGTAATGCTTTCCCAAAAAAACCTTGCTTCTAATCTTATGGATATGACGAGCATGATTAAAATTACTGAAGATGACCGATTCTTATCAGTGCTTCCGATTCATCATACTTATGAATGTACATGCGGAATGCTTTGTCCACTCTATGCAGGAAGTTCAGTTCACTATGCCCGTTCATTAAAAACTATTGTTGACGATTTACAAAAAGTGAAAGCAACAATACTGCTTGCAGTGCCGTTATTGTATGATAAAATGTTTAAACGAATTGTAAAATCAATAAAAGAAGATAAAATAAAGTCTTTTATTGTGCCGCCGCTTTTAAAACTTACAAATTTAATATCATTTATAGGCATAAGGGAAATTAAAAAGAAAATCTTTGCTGAACTCCATGTGAGATTTGGCGGTGCAGTTAGATTATTTATTGCAGGGGGCGCGGCCCCTGATCCCTTAGTTGCCAAAGGCTTGCGAGAATTTGGATTTAACTTTATACAAGGATACGGTCTTACTGAAACCTCACCTATATTAACTTTAAACCGTATTGATAATTTTAAGGACAATGCTGCAGGATTACCCTTACCTCATGTACAAATAAAAATAAACAATCCAGATGAATTTGGTAGCGGTGAAATTTGGGCTAAAGGACCAAATGTAATGTTAGGTTATTACAAGAATGAAAAAGTAACAAGTTCTGTATTTGAAGATGGATGGTTTAAAACTGGTGATATTGGATTTTTTGATAGTGACGGATTTTTACATATTAATGGTAGAAAGAAAAATGTTATTATATCTCGAAATGGTAAAAATGTCTTTCCTGAGGAAATAGAAGATTTATTGAATCGGAGTCCATTCATTTTGGAAAGCTTGGTATATGGTGAGAAAGACTTAAAACATGATGAAGTTATCGCTGCTTTAATTGTGCCAGATGCTGAAGCTTTTATAGAAATTTCCGAAAAAGAGAAGCTTCAAATTAACGATGAACTTATTGAAAAGACTATAACTGGAGAAGTCGATAAAGTAAATAGTGAACTGCCAAGTTATAAACAAATAAGAAGATTTTATATTAGAGAACAAGAATTTGAGAAAACCACAACACAAAAAATTAAACGGCACTTGGTACAACAGCCAACAAATTAAACAAGGAGGTTAACATGGCTTCTAAAAAAATCTTAATGATAGTAGGTGACTTTGTTGAAGATTATGAAGTGATGGTTCCTTTTCAAGCACTTCAAATGGTAGGGCATCAGGTCCATGCAGTTTGTCCAAATAAAAAAGCTGGAGAAAAAGTACGTACAGCCATTCACGATTTTGAAGGTGATCAGACATATAGTGAAAAGCCTGGGCATAATTTTACACTTAACTTTACCTTTGCTGATGTTAATCCTGAGAATTATGATGCTCTTGTAATTCCTGGCGGAAGAGCACCAGAATACATACGCTTAAATCAAAAAGTAATTGAATATACAAAGCATTTTATTAACGCACAAAAGCCAATTGCTGCAATATGCCATGGTGCACAACTATTAGCAGCCGCAGATGGAGTTAAAGGCAGAAAAGTTTCATGTTACCCGGCAGTAGGACCTGAAGTAAACGAGGCGGGTGGGCAATTTCAAGATATACCTGCTGATAAAGCATATGTTGATGGTAATTTAGTTACAGCACCGGCTTGGCCAGCGCACCCAGAATGGCTTGCAAAATTTCTTGAAGTTCTCGGTACAAAAATTTCATAGATATTTTTCCATTGAACTTTTTTGTATACAATATTTAACATAGGTAATTTTAAAAAAGGTCGGTGAAGCGAGCTTTTATGTGTTTTTGAGGCGCCGGTCGGATTCCTCCGAAGGAGTCCCTATGGGAGAACCGACGAATAGAGGTTTTGCATGTCGGAGTTTATCTTGCTGAAAGCGGGACCTAAGAAAGTGTAGTATATGAATAAGTTACATTAGCTAGGATAAAACATTTAGATAAAGGAGTGAGAGGAACAAAATAAAGTCTGAAAAAAGTAAATGTAAC